>NZ_CP034179.1:4028334-4358096 GCF_003860345.1 Caenibius tardaugens NBRC 16725 | reverse complement strand
TAATCGCCAATCGACATGGCCTTGCGCGAATCCGCCTGAAAATGCGTTTCCAGCATCGGCATGCGAAATTTTTCGCGCAGGAGGTAATCCAGCGCCCAGCGCGGTTTGATCGCATAGGAGAAGAACGACGAAGGCGTGAAACTTGGCGGGCTCGAGAAGCCGCTGCGCAGGCACCGTTCGCGTTTGCCGCCGACGATGGTGTCGACAGTCAGTGCGATCGCATCGAACCGGGCATCCTTGCACCGCTGAATCATGGACGCATTCAGGCCCTTGTCCTTGTGGACATAAAGCTGGAACATCTTGGGGCCCTGGGTGATCGCGGCGATTTCTTCGACGCTGACTGTCGCCAGACTGGAAATGCCGCACCACAGCCCGAATTTGTGCGCTGCCCGGGCGACGGCCCGTTCCCCTTCC
This sequence comes from Caenibius tardaugens NBRC 16725, assembly GCF_003860345.1. GTDB lineage: Bacteria > Pseudomonadota > Alphaproteobacteria > Sphingomonadales > Sphingomonadaceae > Caenibius > Caenibius tardaugens. The sequence goes on along the minus strand of NZ_CP034179.1, from coordinate 4,357,682 downwards.
CAATGGAACACCCGCTGCAAGGCTGTGGGGGAGAGGACAAGGGGAAGGGCGCTTTTGCGGCCCATGATCGTGCAGGAGGTATCGATATCGGCGACGCCTGCCAGCACATTGGGGACCAGATCGGCGGAAGCATAAGCCGCGGTGTTACGGGCGCGGGTCAATTCATCGTCACCGGCGCCGTCGATGTAATCGAAGACGGGCCAAGGCAGTCGGGACTTGGCGAGAAGCCGGAAATCGTCGATGTTGTGACAGTCTTTGAGCCGCATGGACAAGAGCTAGCATGATGAAACGCAGATGCAACTGGCATTGCCGATGAGTCAGCTAGCGTTCATTCGTCGCTCATAAAAAACGGTTCATCGCAACGGAGAGGATGCATCATGCGTGAGCGAAGTCCCGGAATAAAGCTTCTGTTCGCTGTTCTGATCGGTGCGGCACTGATCATTCCCCTGGTATTCGTCTATGCACTGGTCAGCGATCGGCAGGGCCAGTCGCGTATCGCGCAGGACAGCATTACCGCCGGTTGGGGCAGCCCCCAGATCGTTGCAGGGCCGGTCGTGGTGGTGCCGTTCAAGACCACACAGGTTCAGAATGAGGAAGTTGCCGGAAAGACGGTCAGCCGCACGATCGAGGTGGAACGGTTGCTGTATATTTCTCCGGTTTCCAATACCGTAACAACCGCTTTGAAACCGCAGGAACGGCGCAAATCCATTTATCGCAGCGTGTTGTTTGAAGCCAATGTGGCGGGCAAGGCGAACTTTGCCCTGCCGCCCGATCTCCCGCGGTTCGGCGTTACGCCGGAGCGGCTCGAATGGGATCGCGCGGAACTTCGCATGGGCGTTTCGGATGCGCGCGGCCTGACCAAAGGCGGCCGGTTTACGGCCAACGGGCAACCGCTCTCGGTGGAACCGGGCCGTGGACCGGGCGCCACCAGCGGGCAGGGCTTCTTTGCGTTTCTCAATTGGGACGGGAAGGCACCGCTCAATGTCGATTATGCGTTCAGTCTGCGAGGCAGCCGTTCGTTGAGCATGGTGCCGCGCGGCGGCCAGACCAAGTGGGACGTGGCATCGACCTGGCCGAGCCCGAGCTTCAGCGGGGCGTTCCTGCCCGAAAGCCGCAGCATTTCGGACAAGGGATTCAAGGCCTCCTACACGGTCGACAAGCTCGCGCTGGGACAAGCGCCAGTGGCTGATGAAGACCTCGGTCCGCCGGTCATCACCGATGATCTGAACGGGTCGTATTCGTCCGTAAACGTCATGGCGGCGGAACGGGCGGAAACGATCAACGGGCAATCGCTGGCTGTTACGGTCGGTCTTGTCGAACCGGTCGATCTTTACAGCCGCGTGGACCGTTCGGTGAAGTACGGTTTCCTGTTTATCGGCTTCACCTTCCTGGCCTTCCTGATGTTCGATGTCGTTGCGGGCGCACGTGTTTCCGCGGCCGAATATCTCCTGACCGGGCCGGGCTGGTACTGTTCTTCGTGCTGCTTCTGGCATTTGCCGAAGTGATCGGATTTACAGCAGCCTATCTACTGGCCAGTGCGGCGATCATCGGCCTGCTGACAGCCTACAGCGCTGCGGTGCTGGGAAGCTGGCGCCGCGCAGGCTTTATCGGGGCGCTACTGTTGGGTCTCTATGCGCTGCTCTACGTCCTGCTCAGCCTCGAGGCGTGGTCGCTGTTGATCGGCGCGGTCCTGCTGTTCGTGGCGCTGGCTGGCGTGATGTACGCAACGCGCGGGGTCAACTGGTCGGCCGTCGGCCGCAGCAGTGAAGAACCCGCTATCCCGGCCCAGTCCACAGGGGCTTAACGCCGCCTGATTCGGGTTGCAGGTTGCACGACGGGCTCCGATACATATCGGGGCCCGTCATTTGCATCGGCCTGTTGTTTCCGGGTTGCTTGCTTTTCGACCGCTTTGGCGCGTTTCTCGGCAGCCTTTCGTTCCTGCGTTGCACGCTTTTCCGCTTCGCGGCGTTCGCGTGCGGCGCGTCTGTCTTCCGCCTTGCGCTGATCCGCTGCGCGTTCAGCCGCGTCCTCAAACTGTTCGTTCGCGCGCTTGTCCGCGATTTTCTGTTCGGCTGCGGCAACCCTGTCGGTTGCGACTTCCGCCATCGCGGTCTGTTGCGCCACCACCCGGTCGGTCTTGATGGCTTGGATATCTTCCGGCGGTGCGGGGCGTGCGGGGTAGGCGCATCCTTTTTGATGGCCGAGGCCCTTGAGGTAAGCGCGCCGCATCATTCCGCCGATCACTGCGTCGCGCAATTTTCGTTCGTGCGCCCGCGCGCCGGAAACTTCGCGGATCAGCCCGCGGAACGGAATGAACCGCCCGACGGCCCATTGGGCTATGCGCCCGGCATTTACGTCTCGTTGCTGTACATCGGCGGTGTCGAGATCTTCCCCCAGCACAATGTCGAGCTTTTCGACCGCTGCGACGATATCGCCGCAGCCCTCCAGCCCCGCCATATCGTAAGGCGCGGCGCGGGCCTGCACGAGCAGTTCGGGGATTTCGTCCCGCGCCAGATTAAGATCGGTGAGCGGTGTCAGCGCGACATCCCCCGCAGATACGGAATCATCCGTTACCGGCTTATCCAGTGGGGATGGCTGCGCTTCCTGAGCGAGAATGGCGGATGCCTGCACCAGCGCGCAGGCACCCAGAACGGTGGGGATCAATCGCATTCAAAACAATGTATAAGACTTGTCAGAGATCGGCAAAGGTATCGCACTTGTCCTCGTCGCCCGACTGCAGTCCGCGCTGGAGCCATTCCTTGCGCTGGGCGCTGCTGCCGTGAGTGAAGGCGGCTTCGACTGGACGCTGGCCCGATTTGCTCATCAAAGTGTCATCGCCGATCTGATGGGCCGCATTCAGGCCTTCCTCGATATCGCCGGGCTCAATCAGATCCTTGTTCTTGGCCGCCCAGACCCCGGCATAGCAATCCGCCTGCAATTCCATGCGCACCTGAAGCTGGTTGGCGGCATTGGGGTTGCGCTGCTGCGCCTGGCGGACCTGATCGGCAATGCCGGTCATGGTCTGGATATGATGCCCATATTCATGCGCCATCACGTATGCCCGTGCGAAATCGCCGCCCGCCCCAAGGCGCTGTTCCATTTCCCGATAGAAATCGGTGTCGATATAGATTCCGCTGTCGCTGGGGCAATAGAAGGGCCCCATCGCGCTTTGCGCTGCGCCGCAGCCTGAACTGCCCGCTTGCGAATAGAAGACCAGCTTGGGTTGCTGGAACGGGATGTTAGCCTGTTTGAACAGGGGTTCCCATGTCGCGTTGAGCGAAGCGAGCGCGGCGCAACTTTCGCGGCTGAGCGGGTCGCTGTTGCAGCTTTCTTCCGTCGTCTTGCCGCCCTGGGCGGGGGCAGCGGCTTCACCACCCTGCTGCTGCACCTGCTGGAGGCCGCCCAGCATCTGTGCGGGATCGACTCCGAACACGAGCGCCGCGATGGCGATGATGATGATGGAGCCGCAACCCAGCTTGCCACCACCGCCACCGGGGAAACGCATACCGCCGCCCATGCCGCGCTGGTCTTCGACGCGGATATTACCGGGGTTGAAATCCTTGAGCCGCATCGCTGCCTCCCTCAATCATATTGCACTTGCGAAAAGGACTGGACCTTTTCGGTGACTCTGGCGCATGCCTTGTTTGTCCACATGCAAGGAGTCGAGGATGTTTCTCAAGGGAAAACGCGCATTGGTTACCGGGTCGACATCCGGGATCGGTCTTGCAATTGCCCGGGCGCTGGCGGCCGAAGATGCTGAAACCGTGATCACGGGCTTCGGTGATCAAGATGCGATCGCGGCAATCTGCGCGGAAATCGGTGCTGTGCACGTGGATGCGGATCTGACTCAGCCTGAAGGGGCCGAAACCCTGATGGCCGCTGCGGGCAACGTGGACATTCTCGTCAACAATGCGGGCATGCAGTTCGTTTCCCCGGTAGAAGATTTCCCGGTGGAGAAATGGGACAAGATTATCGCGCTGAATCTCAGTGCGGCGTTCCATACGATTCGTCTGGCGGTGCCTTATATGAAAGGGCAGGGGTGGGGGCGTATCATCAATACCGCCAGTGCCCATTCGCTCACCGCCTCGCCGTTCAAATCCGCCTATGTTGCGGCCAAGCATGGTCTGGCCGGGCTGACGAAGACCGTGGCGCTGGAACTGGCGCAAAGCGGGGTGACAGCCAATTGCGTCAGCCCCGGCTATGTCTGGACGCCACTGGTCGAAAACCAGATTCCCGACACCATGAAAGCGCGCAATCTGACACGCGAACAGGTGATCAACGACGTCCTGCTGGCGGGGCAACCCACCAAGCGGTTTACGCAGGTCGAGGATCTGGGGGCGATGGCGGTGTTTTTGTGCCGCGAGGAAGCGGGCAATATCACCGGTTCGAACTTCTCGCTCGATGGGGGCTGGACCGCGCAGTAAGCGGGTCTACTCCGGTCAGGAGGTGTGATCGCGACGGGGAATGCGCGCCTGCGTGAATCACAGCTATTGCGGTGGACGCAAGCGGGCCCTAGATGGGCCGCCACGATTCTACCCGGTACAGGAAAGCGGTGGCACCCATGGATATCCAGACAGGCCTTACATTCGACGACGTTCTGTTGCGTCCGGCCGAGAGTGATATCCTGCCTTCGCAAGCTGACACATCGACTCAGCTAACCCGTTCCATTCGCCTGAACATCCCGGTGCTTTCCGCCGCGATGGATACGGTGACGGAATCGGATATGGCGATTGTCATGGCGCAGTTGGGCGGCATCGGCGTGCTGCACCGCAATCTCACGATCGAACAGCAATGCACCGCAGTGCGTGCGGTGAAACGTTTCGAGAGCGGCATGGTGGTCAATCCGATCACGATCGCGCCGGATGCGACGCTGGGTGAAGCGCAGGCGCTCATGCTCGCCAACCGCATCAGTGGTATTCCGGTCGTGGAAAACGGCGGGAAGCTGGTCGGGATTCTGACCAACCGCGATGTCCGGTTTGCCGATAATCCCAATCAGCCGGTCCGCGAACTGATGACGCATGAACATTTGGCGACTGTGGCGCCGGGCGTCAGCCAGGAAGAGGCACGCCGCCTGCTTCATCAACGGCGGATCGAGAAACTGCTGGTTGTGGACGATGCCTATCGTTGCATTGGCCTGATCACGGTCAAGGATATCGAAAAGGCGGTGACATACCCCCACGCGACGAAGGACAGCGCAGGCCGCCTGCGCGTGGCTGCGGCGACGACTGTCGGCGACAAGGGCTTTGAACGAACAGAAGCGCTGATCGATGCAGAATGCGATGTCGTGATCATCGACACCGCGCATGGCCACAACCGCGAGGTTGCCAAGGCGGTCGAGCGGGTCAAGAAACTGTCCAATATCGTGCAGGTTGTGGCGGGTAATGTCGCAACCGCAGAGGCAACCCGTGCATTGATCGATGCGGGGGCGGATGCCGTGAAAGTCGGCATCGGGCCGGGCTCCATCTGCACTACGCGCATTGTCGCGGGTGTCGGTGTGCCGCAGCTGACCGCAATCATGGAAGCCGCTGAAGAAGCGGCGAAGGCTGGCGTTCCGGTGATCGGTGATGGCGGGCTGCGCACGTCGGGCGATGCGGCCAAGGCACTTGCCGCGGGCGCATCGTCGGTGATGATCGGTTCGCTCCTTGCCGGTACCGAGGAGGCGCCGGGTGAAACGTTCCTGTATCAGGGACGGGCCTACAAGGCCTATCGCGGCATGGGCTCGGTCGGGGCCATGGCGCGGGGCAGCGCTGACCGTTATTTCCAACAGGATATCAAGGATCAGATGAAGCTGGTTCCTGAAGGGATCGAAGGGCAGGTGCCGTACAAGGGGCCTGCGCGCGATGTGGTTCACCAGTTGGTCGGCGGCATCAAGGCAGCCATGGGCTACACCGGTTCCGCCACGATCGAGGATTTGCGCACCCGCGCGAAGTTTATCCGGATCACCAATGCCGGATTGTCGGAAAGCCACGTGCACGACGTATCGATCACGCGTGAGGCGCCGAACTATCCGACGCGGTAACGCCGCATGGAAGCGTTTTTGCCTTATCTGCTGATTCTGGTTGGCTGGAATCCCGCATCGCCGGCAGATAGCATGGAAGTGGCGCAATCGCTCCAGCCCAGCAGAGAAGCCTGTGAGGCGCAAGGCGCGGCCTTCATGGCAGGGCTCGGCAGGGCGGCGGACAAGGTCGCGGCGCAGCATCGCTATTTCTGTGTCGAAGCTCCGTCGCCTGCTGATTACGATGCCTTGATCGGTCGTGGACAATGACCCCTGCGGCACGCGTTCAGGCCGCTATCGAGGTACTGGATCTGGTCATCGATGCGGCCAGCGAACGCCGCGCCCCTGCCGACAGAATCGTGACCGAATGGTTCCGGACCCGGCGGTTTGCCGGATCGAAAGACCGGCGGGCGGTGCGGGAGCTGTTGTTCCGTGCGATCCGCGCCTGCGGGCCGGTTCCGGCGACAGGACGTGCGGCGATGCTGCGGCTGGTGGCAGACGACCCTTCGCTTGCCTCGTTGTTTGACGGATCGCGGCATGGCCCCGAACCGGTACGCGATGGCGAACCGGTGGCGGAAGGCGGAAGCGCGCCAGCGTGGCTGGAAAAGCGGCTTGTGGCATCCGGCATGGATGCTGCCGAACTTGCGACCCTGCTCGATCGCGCGCCGCTTGATGTCAGAGTGAACAGCCTTCGCGGCACCACGCCTTCACTTCCCGAAAACGGGGAGGCAACGCACGCCAGATTGGGTTTGCGCTATCCACCCGGCACGCAAGTGGAACAGTGGGATGCCTGGCGTGAGGGGGCGATCGAGGTGCAGGACACCGCATCGCAACTGGTGTGCGAGGCGCTGAATGCCCGCCCGGGCGAACAGGTGATCGATCTGTGCGCCGGGGCCGGAGGCAAGACGCTGGCTCTGGCGGCGGCGATGGAAAATCGCGGACGTCTGCTGGCCTGCGATGTGGATCGCGCACGCTTGTCTCGTCTCGCCCCCAGGGCCGAACGGGCTGGTGCTACGATGATCGAGGCGCGTCTGCTCAATCCCGGGCAGGAGCGCGCCATGCTGGAAGACTGGCAGGACGCGGCCGATGCGGTTCTGGCCGATGCGCCCTGTTCGGGCAGTGGGACATGGCGCCGTAATCCGGAGGCGCGCTGGCGGCTGGATGAGGCGGAACTGGAACGGATCACCCGGCTTCAGCATCATGTTCTCAACCTTGCGGCCGGACTTGTCCGGCCCGGCGGGCGATTGTTTTACGTTGTCTGTTCGGTGCTGGATGAGGAAGGCCCGGATCAGGTCGCCCGGTTTCTAGCGGAAAATCCGGACTGGCGGCCTGTCCGTCCGGTGTTGCCTGCTGGCAACGCTCGTGGCGAAGGTTGGCGGCTTACCCCGTTTCGCGATGAAACGGATGGATTTTTCGTCGCCTGTCTCGTTTCGCCGTGTTAACACCTCGCTTTATGGCGGATCGACCCAAATCTGCGATGTCTGCCGTGAAGGAGTTTGCGATGCGTTATTACCCTGCTGCTGTTGCTCTCTCGCTGATCTGCGCGGTCAGCGCCAGCGTGGGCAATAGTGCGGTGCCGGCGTCACCTGCGGCTGTAGCTTTGCAGCAACAAGGAAAAGTCGCACTGGCTGCAGGGAAGACACAGGCCGCGATCGATGCGTTTGAATCGGCGCTTGCGGTGGATCCCGCCTATACAGCCTTGTATCTTGATCTTGCGGATGCCGCACGCCACGATGGTTTGCAGGGCAAGGCGATCCATTATTACCGGCAGGCGCTGGCGCGTGAGCCGAACAATTTTGCCGCTATCGCTGGCGAAGGGGAAGCTCTGGCGGAAAAGGGGGCGCTTGAAAAGGCGCGCCGGAATCTCGCCCAGTTGCAGAGCCTGTGCGGCGAAAGTTGCAAGGAAACCAAGGCACTTGGCGCCAAGCTGGCGCAGGTTCCCGTCACGCCTGTTCTGACGGCTGACGCGGTGAAGCCCACGGCCACGGTTGCAACGGCCGAAGCCGCAACCCCGGATGAAACCGTAACCAAGAATTGATCAAATGCTGGTCTTGGCCGGGCGATGCCCGGCGAAGGTCAGATAAGCGGGCGGAATTCTTCCAGCACGCTGTTGTAGATCGGCCGCTTGAACGGAATGATGAGGTCCGGCAGCGTTTCCGGCTGCACCCATTTCCACGCGCTGAATTCCGGCGGTTCATGGGCGGTCAGGTTGATGTCCGCATCGCCGCCGGTCAGGCGTACCAGAAACCATGTCTGGCGCTGGCCGATATATTTGCCCTTCCATAACTTGCCTTTCAGGTCATCGGGCAAATCATAGTAAAGTTCCTGCCCCATGCGGGCTTCGATCCGAACCTTGTCCGCGAGCAGGCCAGTTTCCTCCCACAGTTCGCGAATAGCCGCCGCGTTGACGTCTTCACCCTTGTCGATCCCGCCCTGCGGCATTTGCCACCAGTCCCCCTCCTTTGTGTCGATCCGCTTGCCGACGAATGCGAGGCCGGTGTCGTTCACCAGCATGATGCCTGCGCAAGGACGGTAGAGTTTCGGGTCAGGGGTGTTCATGAATGACGCTCCAGCATGTTGGTCATCGCGTGGGTAATGGTTTCCAGATCGCTTTGCGCACTGGGGATCGCTTTGCGCAAGGTCATAAATCCGTGAATCATGCCCGGTACCTCGATCGCCAGGCATGGCACGCCCTCGGCCTGCAATCTGGCGGCATATTCGCGCCCGGAATCCCGCAAGGGATCGTATTCAGCCGTAACCACCAGGGCCGGTGGTGATTGGCGTAGATCCTCGTGCATCAGGGGGTAATGGCGCGGGTCGTCGAGAGGGGCGGCATAACCGGCATGAAACCTGGCCAGTGCCTCACGAGTGAGCAGATGACCTTCCCGGAAAGCGCGATAACTTTCATGGCGGCCTATGGGGCCTGCCACAGGATAGAGGGGAACCTGCAGGACGACCGGCAATGCGGCTGGTCGCGCGGCCAGCGCCTGTGCGGTGACAATCGCAAGATTACCGCCCGCGCTGTCCCCCATGAGGATCAGGCCATTGGCGGGAAGGCCAAGGGCAGGGGCGTGTTCCGCAATCCACCGGGTGGCGGCCTCGCAATCGTCGGGCGCGGCGGGAAACGGCGCTTCGGGGGCCAGCCGGTAATCCACCGCCACGACAGGAAGCCCGGTCTGGACTGCTATTTCGGTGCAAAGGCTTGCGTAACTGTCGAGGTCGCCCAGAATGAAACCGCCGCCATGAAAAAAGATCACGACCGGGCGTGAAGAATGCACCGAATTCGCCTCTGGCGCGACAGTGAACAGGCGCAGTGCAATCGGAGCGGCTGGTCCTGGACATGTAAACGAACGCGGGGTTGCCCGTGGCGAAACGGGGGCGTCGTTTGCGCGCAGCATGGCAGAGAATGCCAGCCGTGATTGCACAATGTCATCACCGGGGGCAAAGCCGTTTCCATCATGCTCGAGCCGCGCAAGAAACGCCGCCACATCCGCGCGCACATAACCGATCTGGCCAGTCATACCATTTCCCGCATAGAATTCTTTTGACGCATTGCCATTGACGTTTGCCTTCGCTCAACAAAAACTTCATTGCTGGATGAGGCGCGCAGGCATAGTGCGTTGGGAGACATTGAGAGATCCGTCCATGTTGGCCGGAAAGAGGTGAGTGAATGGCAAGTTCAGTGGCGTCGGCCGAGAAGGCTGGCATAGCGCATAATGATGCGCCGGAAGCCGTCGTTGTCCGGTTCGCGGGCGATAGCGGCGACGGCATGCAGTTGACGGGTGGTCAGTTCACGCTTTCCACCGCCTTGGCAGGTAACGATCTTGCCACGTTCCCGGACTTTCCAGCGGAAATCCGGGCCCCACAAGGTACCCTGTTCGGCGTTTCCGCATTCCAGATCAATTTCGGTTCGACCGATATCAGCACTGCGGGCGATGCGCCCGACGTGCTGGTTGCGATGAACCCGGCTGCGCTGAAGACCAACGTTCAGGCGCTCAAGCCCGGTGGGCTTATCATTGCGGACTCGGGCGAATTCACGAAGCGTAATCTCGAGAAAGCCAAGTACGAAAACAACCCGCTGGAAGACGGCAGTCTTTCGAAATGGGATTTGCTGGCGTTCGATATCAGTGCCCTGACGATTGAGGCGGTGAAGCCGTTCGGCCTTGGCAACAAGGAAGCGCTTCGCTGCAAGAACATGTGGACGCTGGGTCTGGCGCTGTGGATGTTCGATCGCGACCGTAAGCCGATTGTGGACTGGCTGAACAGCAAGTTCGCCAAGAAGCCGGAAATCGCTGAGGCGAATATCGCAGCGCTCAATGCCGGCCATGCTTATGGCGAAACGGCCGAAATTTCCGGCCCGCTGCGCAAACTGCATCTCGATCCGGTGCCGAGCGCGCCGGGCCTTTACCGCACGATCACCGGTGCCGAGGCTGTCAGCCTCGGTCTTGTCGCGGGTGCGCAGCTTGCCGGTCTGCCGATGTTCTTCGGCGGCTATCCGATCACTCCGGCATCGGCGATCCTGCACAATCTGGCGAAGATGAAGGAATTCGGCGTCACCACCTTCCAGGCGGAAGACGAAATCGCCGCGATCTGTTCCGCGATCGGTGCGTCCTATGCGGGCCAACTCGGCGTGACATCGTCATCCGGGCCGGGGATCGCGCTCAAGGGCGAGGCCATGGGGCTTGCGGTGATGACCGAACTGCCGCTGGTTATCGTGAACTCGCAGCGCGGTGGGCCTTCGACCGGTCTGCCGACCAAGACTGAGCAGTCGGACCTGTATCAGGCGATTTATGGCCGCAACGGCGATACGCCGCTGCCGGTCATTGCTGCACGCAGCCCGTCCGATGCGTTCGATTGCGCGATCGAGGCGTGCCGGATTGCCGTGCAGTTCATGACCCCGGTCATGCTGTTGACCGATGGCTATATCGGTAACGCGGCAGAACCGTGGAAAGTCCCCGATCCGCGTGAATTCGAACCGTTCCCGGTCACGTTCCTTCAGGAAAAGAACGGGCCGGACGATACGCTGCTTCCCTACAAGCGTGATGCGCGCGGCGTGCGCCCGTGGATCAAGCCGGGAACGCCGGGCCTGATGCATCGTATTGGTGGTATCGAAAAAGCGATCGATACCGGCAATCTCGACTATTCTCCCGCAGTGCACCAGGCGCAGACCGATTCCCGCAAGGACAAGGTCGATGGCGTCGCCGCTGCGATCCCGTTGCAGGATGTCACGCTGGGCAACACTTCGGGCAAGCTCGTGGTTGTAGGCTGGGGATCGACCTTCGGGCCGATTTATCAGGCCGTGCGCCGCGCGCGGGCGAAGGGGCTGGATGTCAGCCATGTGCATGTTCGCCATGTCTGGCCGCTTCCGCGCAATCTGGGCGACCTGCTGCGCGGGTATGAGAACATTCTCGTGCCGGAAATGAACACGGGCCAGTTCAAGACCGTTTTGCGCGACCAGTTTCTGGTGGACGCAAAGCCGCTCAACAAGGTCTCGGGACAGCCATTTGCCATCGCGGAAATCGAAGAGGCTATCGCGACGTTCTTTGACAATATCCCGGGCAATGAAGGCGGCGAAGTGGAAGCGAACGAAACGCAGCTTCCCAGCGTGAAGGCGGAAAACCAATGAACGAGATGACCAAGATCACCACGACGCTGAAGGACTGGGAAACGGACCAGGAAGTCCGCTGGTGCCCTGGCTGCGGCGACTATGCCATTCTCAAGGCGGTGCAGCGCACGCTGCCGGAACTCGGCGCGGATCCTTCGAACACCGTATTCGTATCGGGTATCGGATGTTCCAGCCGTTTTCCGTACTACATCGAAAGCTACGGCTTTCACACGATCCACGGCCGCGCCCCGGCATTCGCCACAGGGATCAAGCTGGCCAACCCGGAACTGGATGTCTGGCTGATCACCGGCGACGGCGATGGCATGTCGATCGGCGGCAACCACACGATGCATGTGATCCGCCGCAACCTGAACACACAGATCATGTTGTTCAACAATGAGATCTATGGTCTGACCAAGGGCCAGTTCTCACCGACCAGTCGCGTCGGAACCTCCAGTCCGTCGACTCCGATGGGGTCGGTTGACCGTCCGGCACTGCCTTGTGCATTCGCGCTGGGTGCAGGAGGCCGCTTTGTGGCCCGTGCCTATGACGTGTCGAAGAACCTCCCTGCCGTGCTCAAAGCTGCGCATGCCCACAAGGGTGCGGCTTTCGTGGAAATCTTCCAGAACTGCATCGTTTACAACAAGGATCGGTTCGACGATTTCGTCGCCAAGGGCAACGCCGACGCCAACCAGCTGTGGCTGGAGAATGGCGAGCCCATGCTGTTCAACAAGGGCACGCAAGGCATTGCGCTGGATCAGGAAACCTTGACGCTCAAGGTGGTCGATGTCGCGGATGGTGATTGGCAGGCGGCCGATGTGATCGTGCACGATGTGACCAACCGTTCGGTGGCGCATATGCTGGTCGAAATGCCGTTCGGCCCGTTCCCGATGGCTCTGGGCGTGATCTATGACGATCCGCGCCCGACCTACGAGGAATCGCTTCTCGGACAAGATGCCAAGGCGCGGGAAGGCAAAGTTGCCGATCTCAGCAAGCTGCTGGCCAAGGGGCAGACCTGGACTGTCGGCGAGTAAACGTTTTTACGTTCGCTCCCTATTTGTCGGAATGATGCGATCCGGGGCTTGCTAGGCGAGCTCCGGATCGCTTGTTTGTGTGCATTGCCAGACAAAGAGCACCCACGATCTCATGGATAACCTGACACACAGCCTCACAGGCTGGGCACTTGGCCAAGCCGGGTTGAAAACAAAATCCCGCAAAGGGCTGGCCGCGCTGATTTTGGGTGCGAACATGCCCGATCTCGATGTGTTTTTCGGCCATAGCTGCTGGATTCCGCTCGCCACACATCGCGGTGTTACGCATAGCCTGCTGGGCGGTATGATCTGGTTACCGCCAGTACTGGCGGGATTGCTGTGGTTGCTTGATCGCTGGCAGGTGCATCGCGGGGCAGAATTCAAAAGTGGCCTGCCGATGCATTTCGGTTGGCTTGTGGCGCTTTGCTATATCGGGGCGATTACGCATCCGTTGCTCGATTTGCAGACGACTTACGCCGTCCAGTTGTTATCCCCGTTCAGCACCAACTGGTTTCATACCGAATCGTTGTTCATTATCGATCTGTGGGTCTGGATTGCACTGGGATTGGCAATCTGGCTGTCGCGGCGGCGGGAGAAGGCCGATGGTGACTGGATCAAGCCTGCGCGTGCAGGTCTGGCGCTGGTTGTCGGGTATATCGGCGTCAATCTGGTATTGAGTGCGCAGGCGGAACGGCAGGTCGTGCGCGCGGTACCCAATCTGCAGCCCGATGCGATGTTCGCCGGGCTGGAACCGCTGCAGTTCTGGAAACGGGAAGTCGTGTGGCGTCAGGATGGCATGATCGGTCGGGCCAATTGGTCGCCATTTGCCGGGGTGAGCGACCTGTCATCGCCGTTACCAGACAATATGCGCGATCCGGTTGTCCGGGCGGCCGCCTTTTCCACGGACGAGTTGCGCACCTTTATGCGTTGGTCGGTGATGCCGGTGGCGCGGGTGGAGCGGGTAAAGTGCGCCCTGCGAATTACGTTTAACGACGGCAGGTTCGGAACCGGACGCATCATGGGGCGCGAAGTGCGCAACCCCTTCAATCACGTGGTGATGGTCCCGCAAAATGGGGCGGGGTGCGAGCCTAGGGCAGACGCCGCCGCAGGTTGAGCCGGTTTGGCTGCAACAGGATCGAGGCGATCAGGACCCATCCCGCACCGCCCAGCCAGCCTGCGATGACATCGCTGGGATAGTGCACGCCCAACCATACGCGGCTCCACGCGACGGCCATGCTCAGCACGATGGCAAGTGTGAGCAATGTTGCACGAAGCGGGCGGCTGGTGATCGAGGCGTTGAAAGCGAAGGCGATGGCGAGGGCGACCACAGCCGCGTTGAAACTGTGGCCTGACGGGAAACTGGGGCCGCTCGCTTCGGTAAGGTGACTGACGAGGGAAGGACGAGGGCGATCAACCAGATACTTGATCGCACTGTTGGTGAGCCATCCCCCGATAACCGTTATCGCAAGCCATATCGCTTCGCGTCCGCGGCTGAGGACCAGCAAGGCTACCACAGCGCATAGCGCGAACAGATTGCGCAGGAATACGCCGCCCAGCGATGTGAGATCGCGCACCCATTCGTGCATGGCGGGGGCCACGTTGCCGTTGGCATCTCGCCAGTAAAGCAGGCCTTGTTCATCGAAGCGGGCAATGTGTCCGCTGGCGGTCAACCAGGCAATCAGGACGAGACCGGCCCAGCAAACAATGCCCAGCCGCAAGGCCCAGCGTGGACTCCTGTGCAAACCCCCATGATACAGAACAGGATACATATTCTCTCGGCGCATTAGAGTTTCATACGCGCTTGTCGGGCGATGGTTCCCGAAAGGGGACACCTTGCTCCTGATGCACGGGCAAGGCATATTCCCCTTATGAGTACGAGGGGCATGCAGCGAGGAAACGCCTTGCTCGATGCGGGCAATCGGATCGGAAACGGTCTGGGCTGGTTCATGCGCTTCTGGAAACGCGGTTTTCAACGTCTGCTCGATCACATCGATGCTGCCTTGCACACCGGCAGCATACGTGTGCGCATGCCCAATGGCACGATCCGCGATCTGGGTGGGCGGGCACCGGGATTCGACGCCGAACTGGAGTTGCGAAGCTGGCGGGCGCTGGCGCGACTGGCCACCAGCGGTTCTGTCGGCTGGTATCGTGCGTGGGAACTCGGGGAATGGTCAAGCCCCGATCCGGTGCCCTTGTTCGCGCTGTTTATGGCCAATGGCGAGGCTCTGGGCAATGCTGGACGCGCGCGTGGATTGTGGCGACAGGCAGCCCGCGCGGCCCATTGGTTTAACCGGAACAGCCGCGCCGGGGCGGCACGAAACATTCACGCACATTACGATCTGGGCAATGATTTCTACGCGCAGTGGCTGGACCCGAGCATGACCTATTCCAGTGCCGTTTTCGATCACGGCGGCCCGCTGGAGGGCGCGCAGAAGCGGAAATGGGATTTGCTGGCGGAACGGGTGGGCACACCGGGCACTCTGCTGGAAATCGGTTGCGGATGGGGGGGATTGGCCAACTATTTCGCAGGCCGCAGTGTTGCGGTGACTGCGATCAGCCTCTCCGACGAACAGCTGGCATGGGCACGGGCGCGACATAACGCTGCGATTGCCTTCCGAAAGCAGGATTATCGCGATGTCGAGGGACCGTTCGATGCCGTAGTGAGCGTGGAAATGGTTGAGGCGGTGGGTCGCGAATACTGGCCCGCGTTTTTCGACAGTGTGGCGCGTTGCCTCAGACCCGGTGGCAAGGCCGCGCTTCAGTACATCGCCATGAAAGATGAACTGTTCGACGATTACGCCGCCAGCGTCGATTTTATACAGGCCTATATCTTTCCCGGCGGGTTGCTGATCCGGGGCAGCGAGTTTCAGCGACTGGCCGAAGAACGCGGGTTGTCATGGGAAGATCAGCGCGATTTCGGGAATGACTATGCTGAGACGTTGCGCCTGTGGCGCATGCAATTTGACAACGCCGTTGTCGAAGGCCGCCTGCCTGCCGGCTTCGATGCGCGTTTCACCCGTCTGTGGCAGTTCTATCTGATGTATTGCGAAGGCGGATTTCGCGGTGGCGGGATTACCGTCAGCCAGGTCACGCTTGTGAAACGGGGGTGATCAGTCCGGGTTGGGAACGCGTTCGCGATGCCCGGTGCTGAAAGGTTCCTGCAACAGCGCAACGATGCGGTCGGCAACCACGCTGGCAGGCTTGACGATTTGCGGGTCTTCACCGGGGTAGGCGCGTTTGCGCATGGCGGTGCGGGTTGCCCCCGGGTCCACGATAGCGACGCGCGTGTTGGAGATTTTCTCCACTTCCTGCGCATGGCAATCGAGCAGCATTTCAAAGGCTGCCTTGCTTGCCGCATAGGCACCCCAGTACGCGCGGGGCTTGTGCCCGACACTGCTGGTAAGGCCGACAATACGTGCGTTGTCGCTGCGTTTCATCAGCGGATCGAACGCGCCGATCAGGGCCTGGGTTGCCAGCACATTGACAGTGAGGGCCTTGGTGAAACCACGTTGATCGATCTGCGTGACCGGGGTCAGTTCCGGCAGGATCGCTCCGGCGATGACGATGATGTCCAGACGATCCCAACGGTTGGCGATGGCCGTTGCGAGGCGCGAAATCCCGTCCCCTTCGGACAAGTCTAGCGGGGCAATCGTGGCGTTGCCGCCTGCCTGATGGATGGCCTGCTCGACCTCTTCCAGATTGCGATCGTTACGCGCTGTCAGGATGACATGCGCGCCAGCGGCGGCAAGGGCCTTGGCTGTGGCTGCCCCAATGCCCTGGCTGGCGCCAGTGACCAGCGCCAGCTGGTTCTCGAAAGGTGCGGTCATTATGCGACCTTGACTGGTTTGGCCGGCGGGGTGGCAGCTTCCAGGTCGCCGTGATCGGTCAGCGTGGTGGGGTAATCCCCGGTGAAGCACGCATCGCAGTACTGCGGGCACGAAGCCTTGCGGCTATCGGTGCCAACAGCCCGATACAGTCCGTCGATCGAAACGAAGGCAAGGCTATCCGCCTGGATGAAGTCGCGCATGGCATCGACATCCATCTTGGCAGCCAGAAGCTTGGACCGTTCGGGCGTGTCGACGCCATAGAAGCAACTGTGCATCGTCGGTGGGCTGGCGATGCGCATATGCACTTCTGCCGCGCCTGCTTCGCGCATCATTTCCACGATCTTGAGGCTTGTGGTGCCGCGCACGATCGAATCGTCAATCAGGACAATCCGTTTGCCTTCCACGAGTGCGCGATTGGCATTGTGTTTGCGTTTGACGCTTGACGTACGCTGGCCATCCGAAGGCTGAATAAATGTCCGCCCGACATAGTGTGAGCGGATAATGCCGAGTTCGAACGGAATGCCCGATTGCTGGGCATAACCGATTGCCGCCGGCACGCCGCTGTCAGGAACCGGAACGACGAGATCGGCCTCCACCGGCGATTCTTTTGCCAGTTCCATGCCGATCTGGCGCCGGGCCTGATAGACCGAGGTGCCGCCCATGATCGAGTCGGGGCGGCTGAAATACACATGTTCGAAAATGCAGGGGCGCGGGTTCGAGTCGCCGAACGGGCGATGGCTGGTCACACGGCCATCGGGGCGCACTTCGACCAGTTCACCGGGTTCGACTTCGCGCACGAATTGCGCGCCAACCACGTCGAGCGCGACCGTTTCACTGGCAAAGACGATCGCATCGCCGAGCTTGCCCATCACCAGTGGACGAATGCCCAGTGGGTCACGGCAGGCAACCATGCGCTTCGGCGTGGTGCAAATCAGAGAATAGGCCCCTTCGACCAGACGCAGGGCATCCACAAAACGGTCGAGCAGAGTCGGGTAACGACTGGTCGCGATGAGGTGGATGATGACTTCCGTATCGGAGGTCGACTGGAAGATTGCGCCTTTCTGCACCAGCGCCTGACGCAGATGGATGGCATTGGAAATGTTGCCGTTGTGCGCGATCGCGAAGCCGCCGGAGGCAAGTTCCGCATAGAGCGGCTGCACATTGCGCAGGCCAGCGCCGCCGGTGGTCGAATACCTGACATGGCCGACAGCCATCGATCCGGGCAATTCACCTATGGCGCCGCCGGACGAGAAGTTGTCCGCCACATGGCCCAGGCCACGGCGGGAATAGAATTCCTTGCCGTCAAAGCTGGTGATGCCAGCAGCCTCTTGCCCGCGGTGCTGCAGGGCATGAAGGCCGAGGGCCGTGATAGCTGCAGCATCCGCTGCATTAATGACGCCGAAAACGCCGCACTCTTCGCGCAGCTTGTCGCCGTCCGCGTCATGGAAGGGATGGGTTATCATCATTGCCTGTCGAGGGTTGGCCAGCCGCTATGCTGCAATCGATCCCGCAATGGCGATGTTACGCGGCGATTTCAAGAGGGCGTGTAGCATGTTTGGGCAAAACCGTGTTGCGTCGCTCATGCCGGCCCCTTACACCGCGAGCCCATATTCAACAGCATAAAGCGGGTTCCTTGCTTCTTTCCCCCTTCGAATGGACAATCGCCAAGCGCTACATGCTGCCCGGTCGCGGGGAAGCTTTTATCGCGATGGTCGCCGGTATCAGCCTCGCTGCTGTGATGCTTGGAGTCGCCGCGCTCGTCATCGTGATGAGCGTGATGAACGGCTTTCGTGGAGAATTGCTCGACAAGATTGTCGGTCTCAACGGCCATGCCATCATTCAGGCCTATGGCGGGCGGCTGGAGAACTGGCAGAGCGTGCTGAAGGAAGTGAAGGCGACGCCGGGTGTCGTCCGCGCATCGCCTTTGATCGAACAGCCTTTGCTGGCCAGTTTTAACGGCCGTGTCGAAGCGATCCTGGTTCGTGGCAATACCCAGGTGGATATAAACCGGCTCGAAGCGCAGAAGCAGGCAGGCAATCTCGATCGACTGAAACCGGGGGCAGGGCAGGTCGCCGTCGGCGCGCGACTTGCGGAAAATCTCGGGGTGCGTGTTGGCGATGTGATCACCATCATCAATCCGCAGGGGCGTTCCACCCCCTTTGGCACAGTGCCGCGCGAAATTGGCTACACGGTGTCCGCGATCTTCGAAATCGGGATTTACGATTACGATCAGGCCTTTGTCGTCATGCCCATTCAGGATGCGCAAACGCTGCTGCTGACCGGCGATTCGATTGGCATGATCGAGGTAAAGACGAACGATCCGGACAAAGTTGGGCAGATCCTCGCCCCGCTGAGCAAAAAACTTGCCGGACAAGCGGTGATTCAGGATTGGAAGACGATCAATGCCAGTCTGTTCGAGGCGCTCGCCGTCGAACGCGTGGCGATGTTCATCGTGCTGTCGATCATTGTGCTGGTGGCGGTGTTCAACATCCTGTCCAGCCTGATCATGCTGGTTAGGGCCAAAACGCGCGACATTGCGATCATGCGCACCATGGGGGCGACGCGCAAAAGCCTGATGAAAATCTTCGTGACGATCGGTTTTGTGATTGGCGCATTGGGCACCCTTGCCGGTCTGGTTCTCGGGTTTGTCTTTCTCTTTTTCCGTCAGCCCATCGTGCGGCTGATCGAAGTTCTCAGTGGTCAGAATCTGTGGGATCCCTCGATCCGCTTTTTGACCGAACTGCCTTCGCGCACCGATCCTGCCGAAGTAACGGTGATCTGCGTGATGGCGCTGGTTTTCAGTTTTCTGGCCACGCTCTATCCCGCTCTGAAGGCGGCCAGCACGGACCCGGTACAGGTGTTGCGTTATGAGTGATTTCGTCGTTCGTCTTGCCGGGCTGACTCGCAGCTTCGAACAAGGCGGGGTGAAGATCGACGTTCTGCGTGGCGTCGATCTCGATATCAGGCCAGGCGAAATTGTCGCCCTGCTGGGGCCATCGGGTTCTGGCAAATCGACCATGTTGCAGGCGATCGGATTGCTTGAAGGCGGTTTCGGCGGTCGCATCGAGATTGGCGGTGTTGAGGCAAGCGCATTATCCGGCGATGCTCGCACGAGCCTGCGCCGCGATCATCTGGGTTTTGTCT
Organism: Caenibius tardaugens NBRC 16725; assembly: GCF_003860345.1. Taxonomy (GTDB): domain Bacteria; phylum Pseudomonadota; class Alphaproteobacteria; order Sphingomonadales; family Sphingomonadaceae; genus Caenibius; species Caenibius tardaugens. Next base: position 4,338,080 of record NZ_CP034179.1, on the reverse strand, counting down.
ATCAATTTCATCACCTCTTGCCCGACTTCTCGGCAATCGAAAATGTGGTGCTGCCGCAACTGGTGGCAGGCAAATCGGCCGCAGAAGCGCAAGCGCGCGCCAAGGACCTCCTTGTCTCCCTAGGGCTGGACAAACGTCTCGATCATCGTCCCAGCCAGCTTTCCGGTGGCGAACAGCAGCGCGTGGCTGTCGCCCGGGCGCTGGCAAACCGGCCGCAACTGGTTCTGGCTGATGAGCCGACGGGCAACCTCGATGAAGCAACCGCCGACATGGTTCTGGGTCAGTTTCTTCGTCTTGTGCGCGGGCAGGGTAGCGCCGCATTGATCGCCACACATAACGAGCGGCTGGCGCTGGCCATGGACCGGGTCGTGCGGTTGCACGATGGCCACCTGACCTGAATATCCGCATCCGTAACGATTGAAAAATCCCATGGCGGCTGCCACATGGGAAGCATCATTATGGGAGTTGTGATTATGAACGATATTCCCCGCCAGAACACCCCGGTAGAATGGGATGATCATTCCGAACTGCATCGGAAAGATGATGGTGGGGGGGTATTTTCCGACTTCAAATCAATACGGAGCGGCACGCTGAGGGAACTGGTGGCCTATGTTGCCCATCTCCCGGCGGATGAGCAGGGCAATTACGAAATCCTGAAATCGGGCGATCACCGCCTTGCGTTGCCGGAAATTCTCGCGCTCGCATCGCGACGGGATTTTCCCGGATCGGCAGCTTGAGCGTCATCGGCGACTTCGCGGTCGAACGACCGGATGGCAGCGTGCAGAACCTTGCCGACAAACAGGGCAAGGTTCTGCTGGTTGTGAACACCGCCAGCAAGTGCGGCTTCACGCCCCAATATGAAGGGCTCGAGGCGCTTTACCGCAAATACGCGGACACGGGCTTTGAAGTCATTGCTTTCCCCTGCAACCAGTTTGGCAAGCAGGAGCCGGGCGATGCCGCAGAAATCGCCAGTTTTTGCAAACTGACCTATGATGTCAGTTTCCCGGTCATGAAAAAGGTCGATGTCAACGGCGACGGGGCTATTCCGCTTTATAATTGGCTGAAACAGCAGGCCCCCGGCGTTTTCGGTACGCGCGGGATCAAGTGGAATTTCACCAAATTCCTCATCGATCGCGCAGGCCATGTTGTGAAACGCTATGGCCCGGCAGAAAAACCGGGCGCGCTGGAACGCGATATCGAAGCCTTGCTCTAGGCTATGGTTTTATTACCTTCCCGGGTCTGGCGGCGTTTGTTTCCGTCAGAACCCGGGCGATATGTCATGATCCGGCAAGCTTGGCGAGTGCGGAGGCATCGATCGAGCTGACCGCCTGCTTGAGCACATCGATGTTTGGCACACTGCCTTCGGCTTCCACCATAAAACGGTCGGCAAGAAGTACGCCGAAGGTACCATTGCTGCCGGATTTGCTCCATTTTTCGGTTTGCATGCGGCCATCGACGACCTGGGTCCGGTCGTAGCCATCCTCGCTTTCGCTCGACTGTTCCACGCCCATCGCGGCACCAATCCCGCCAAGAGCGCCGAGCGCGTTGGTATCGGAAATCCGCAGGTCAAAGCGGCTGTCGCCATTGGCATAAGTGCCGGAGGCATTGCTCATTCCGCCGGCGGACATGCTGTCCACGCTCGTGCGGGTATAGGCACCGATGCTGGCGGGGAGCAGGGTCTTCAGCGCATCGATTGCAACGGGCTTAATTTCACCGTTCGCCATTTTTTCCGCGCGGTCGGCGGCCTTCTGTGCCTTGTCGAGATTGATGGAGCCCATGCCGGGAATGGACACGGTACCCGACATCTCCCCACTCTCGGCAAGATTTTCATAGGGGCGATGTCCGAACAGGCCGGCGACGGTGGACGAAATCGTGCTTGCGATGAAAAACAGGATAATCGCGGCGATAATCGTTACGGCGGTGTACCCTGCGGCCTTGTCCTGCGGCACTTTCATCAGTGTGGGGGCGCCAAGGTAGAAAAGGTATATGCCGTAAAGCCCGGCTAGCGCACCGATAATGCCCAGCGAGGGGATCAGGCCCAGTATCCCGGCAACCCAGCCTGCGGTCATGCTGTAGGCCGCGAGTTTGACGGCGCTGAGTTTGTTTTCCTTCCCGTCGAACCGGGGGGCCAGCACATTGATAAGAAATGCCAGAACCGCAATGGAGATCAGGGCGATGACATAGCTGGTTACAGCCGTGCCGAGTGCGCTTGTGAAACTCGGGCGATAAGTGAACCCGAGAGCGCCGAAACCGAAAATCTGGCTTCCGATAAAGAGGGAAATCGGACCAATCGCAGCCAAGGGGAGTACATATTTGGTGAATATGTCTGCGATGGTTGAATTTTCGGCTTCGATCTGCGGCCATTCTTGCGCCGGCTTGGTAAGGATCGCTTTGACCCGATCGACAAGATTTTTCGACTGCGGGCCTGAAACAGGATTATCGTCCATGGTGCACCCCTCTGTGAAGGTGGAGGATAGGAACATATCTCAACCCTCCTGCAAAGCATTGTCCGCCGCTTTTCCCCAGAACCCGGGCCGTGGAGGGTTGATTGCATACCCTTCGAATGGGTAGCGTTCGATAATGGCCTACGCCCCATTTGTACCGTTGCGGGTTCTTTCATCTTATTCGATGCTCGAAGGGGCGATCGATCCCAAGGCGCTTGCGCAATTGGCTAAGGATCGCGGCTTTCCTGCCATTGCGATCTGCGACCGTAACGGCCTTTATGGATCGGTGGCCTTTGCTGGTGCTTGCCGTGACAAAGGCATCCAGCCTATTGTCGGAACCCTGCTGGGCGTTGCGCGCGGCGGTGGCGGAGACAGCGCACAGGTCGATTACCTGCCGCTGTTTGCGCAGGACGAGAAGGGATGGGACAATCTTTGCCATCTCGTAAGCCGGGCGCACCTCGATCGTCCGTTGCACGAAGACCCCCATGTTCTGCGGGAATGGCTGGAAGGCTATACGGATAGTCTGATCGCACTGACGGGCGCGGCAGAAGGTGCGATCACGCGCCTGTTCGCGCTGGGTCAGAACGAACAGGCTTACGCCTATAGCGAGTGGCTGGAAAAGCTTTTTCCCGAACGCCTCTATGTGGAACTGTCGCGCCGTAATGATGCGACGGAAGAAGCCGCTGAAGAGGCCTTGCTCGACCTTGCCTATGCGCACAATCTGCCGTTGGTGGCGACCAATCCGGCCAATTTCGCAGAACAGCATTTCCGTGCGGCCCATGACGCGATGCTGTGTATCGCCAATTCGACCCACATCGATGCGCCCGAGCGGCCGCGTTCGTCGGCTGATAACTTTGTCAAACCTGTCGAAGTGATGGCCGAGCTGTTCGCCGACCTGCCGGAAGCGATGGCGAATACGCTGGTCGTCGCCCAGCGTTGCGCCACGGCGCCCCCCAAACGGAAGCCGATCCTTCCCAGCCTTGCGGGCGATCTGGAAGGCGAGGCCCGGATGATGGCGGAAGATGCGCGGCGCGGGCTGGATATGCGTCTGGCACCCTACGGGGAAATGAGCGCGGAAGAGCGGAAGATTTATGACGATCGGCTGCAATTCGAAATCGACATCATCACCAGAATGGGATTTCCCGGTTACTTCCTGATCGTTGCCGACTTCATCAAGTGGGCGAAGGAAAATGGTATTCCGGTTGGGCCTGGGCGTGGTTCGGGCGCCGGTTCGCTGGTCGCCTGGGTGCTCACGATCACGGACCTCGATCCGATCAGGCTGGGCCTGCTGTTCGAACGCTTCCTCAATCCGGAACGCGTTTCGATGCCTGACTTCGATATCGATTTCTGCGAAACGCGGCGCGGTGAAGTCATCCGTTATGTGCAGCAGAAATACGGGCACGACCATGTGGCCCAGATCATCACCTTCGGTAAGCTGAAAGCCCGTGCGGTACTGCGCGATTGCGGCCGTATCCTGCAGATGAGCTATGGTCAGGTCGATCGCTTGTGCAAGATGGTGCCCAATCACCCGACCGATCCATGGACGCTGCCCCGTGCCTTGAACGGGGCAGCGGATTTCCGCCATGAATACGATGTCGATCCGGAGGTAAAGCGTCTGGTCGATCTGGCGCTGCAACTGGAAGGGTTGCCGCGCAACAGTTCAACCCATGCCGCGGGCGTTGTGATCGGCGACCGGCCGTTGTCGCAACTGGTTCCGCTGTATCGCGATCCGCGTTCGGATATGCCGGTCACCCAGTTCGACATGAAGCATGTCGAGGATTCGGGGCTGGTCAAGTTCGACTTCCTCGGGCTGAAAACGCTTTCGGTGCTGCGCAAGGCGGTCGATCTGCTGGGAAAACGCGGGATCACTGTGGAACTGGAAGGCCTGCCGTGGGACGATCCGCAGGTTTATGAATTGCTTCAGTCAGGCAACACCGTGGGCGTGTTCCAGTTGGAATCGGAAGGGATGCGCCGCACGCTGGCATCGGTGAAGCCCACCAATTTCGGCGATATCATCGCGCTCGTTTCGCTTTATCGGCCGGGCCCGATGGATAACATCCCCCTGTTCGGCAAGCGCAAGAGCGGGCTGGAACCGATCGAATACCCGCATCCCAAACTGGAAGGTATCCTGTCGGAAACCTACGGGATTTTTGTTTATCAGGAACAGGTGATGCAGGCTGCGCAGATCCTGGCCGGTTACTCGCTGGGTGATGCTGACCTGTTGCGCCGGGCGATGGGCAAGAAGATCCAGGCTGAAATGGATATCCAGCGCGCCCGGTTTGTCGAAGGGTGCAAGGAGGTCTCCGAAATTGAACCGAAAAAGGCCAACGAACTGTTCGATTTGATCGACAAGTTCGCGGGTTACGGATTCAACAAGAGCCACGCTGCGGCGTATGCCTTGCTGGCTTACCAGACCGCGTGGCTGAAGGCGCATTATCCGGAAGAGTTCTACGCGGCGTCGATGTGCTTCGACATGCATCAGTCGGAAAAACTCAGTGTGTTCATCGACGATGCGCGCCGCCAGAAAGTGCCGATCGTCATCGCAGGGCCGGATATGAACCGGTCCGAAGCCGAATTCACGGTTGAGCAGACCGAAGAAGGCTATGCGGTGCGCTACGCGCTGGCCGGTATTCGCAACGTCGGTGAAAAGGCGATGGAGGCGATTGTGACAGAGCGGGAGGCGAACGGTCCGTTCGCATCGCTCGACGATCTGTTCCGCCGCCTTCCGCCGGGGTCGATGAACCGCCGGCAGGTCGAAGCACTGGCCGGGGCGGGGGGCTTCGATCGTCTTGAACCAAATCGCGCCAAGGTTTTTGCGAGCGCCGAAATTCTGATGGGCGCGGCCGATGCCGCCATGCGCGAACGGCAGAGCGGGCAAGCCGGGTTGTTCGGGGGAGACGATCATGCCGAACCGTCGTTGCGGCTGGTCGATGCCGAACCATGGAGCCGAACGGAACAGATGGCGCAAGAGCGCGACAATTTCGGGTTCTATTTCGCGGCACATCCGGTGGAACAATATCGTGCGATCGCCAGTGCCAATGGGGCGCGGTCCTTTGCCGGATTGATGGAAAGCGGCGTGGCGGGCGGCCGGGCATCAGCGGTTATGGCGGCGATGGTCGAAGGGGCCAGCCGCGGCAAGACGCGCAAGGGTGCTGATTTTGTGCGCGCCGATTTCTCCGATTCCTCGGGGCAGTTCAGCGCGGCATGTTTCGAGGAAAGTATGGTGGAGCCCTTCGTCAAATGGGCGAAGGAGGGGGCCTGCGTTCTTCTGAATGTTGAACTCGACAGCCCAAGCCCGGACGAACCGCCTCGGGTTACGGTGCGTGGGGCACGGCCTTTGGCAGAGGTGAAAAGTGCGGCGCGGATGCGGCTCACACTGGAAATTAGCGAAGTCGATGCCGTTCACACGCTGGCCGGGCTGCTGCCGCAGGGCGAAAAGGGCAAGGGCGAGGTCGTGGCGCGCTTGCGCACCACGCGCGGCGATGCCCCGCTGATGCGACTGGGCGATGGATTCCAGCTTGATGGGGAACTGGCTGAACGGATTCAGGAGATACCCGGAATCAGCAAAGTTGCGCTCAGTGCCATACCCAATGGGCGCCATTTGCGCCTTGTTGCCTGATTGCGCGTCAGAACAGCGTCAGTTGCCCGTGCAGGGACGGTGGCCGAAACTGTGTGCAATCGAGCGGAAAATCGCATCCGGTAATGCCTGATCGGAGGCATGCCGTGCGGAAACGGGTGCGGATAAGGTCGGCCCACACCCCGTGCGGTTTCATGCGGGTGAAAAAGTCCGGATCATTATCTCTCCCGCCGCGCATGGATTGCACGATCCCCATGACCTTCGTGGCCCGGTCTGGAAAATGCACCCCGAGCCATTCGCGGAACAGGGGCGCAACTTCGTGCGGTAGGCGCAAGGCTATCCAGCTTGCGGATCGAACCCCCCGTTTGCTCGCCTCATCGAGAAGCGCTTCCATGAAATGATCGGTGATTGCCGGGATGACCGGGGCGATCGAAATGTTGCAGGGAATGCCCAGCCGAACAAGTTCCTCCAGCGCGTTCAGGCGCTTCGCGGGAGAAGCTGCTCTTGGTTCAAGCAACCGGGAAAGGTGCGGATCGAGACTCGTCACTGAGAGTGACACTGCGGTCAGGCGACGCTTGGCCAGTTCCGCGAGAAGATCGGCGTCGCGCAATACGCGATCCGACTTGGTCGTGATCGTGACCGGATGACGGCAATCAAGGCACAGTTCGAGGATTTGCCGGGTGATCCCGTAACCTGCCTCTATAGGCTGATAGGGATCGGTATTGGTGCCCATCGCAATCGGGGCAGGACGATAGTTCGGCCGCGCGAACGTTTCCTGTAACAGCGTTGCGGCCTGTGGTTTGGCAAAGAGCTTGGTTTCGAAGTCCAGCCCGGGCGACAGGTCGTGATAGGCGTGTGTTGGCCGCGCGTAGCAATAGATGCACCCGTGTTCACAGCCGCGATAGGCGTTGATCGAACGGTCGAAGGGAATATCGGGTGATCGGTTGAAGCTGAGAATTGTCCTGGGGTGTTCTTCGACGACACTTGTCCGCAACTTATCCGCAGGACCATCCACAAGCGCGCGATCATCCAGCCAATCGCCATCTTGCATGCGGTCGGGCAGATTGAAGCGACGGGATACAGAGGAGGATTGCGCGCCTCGGCCTTTGTTCTGATCCCGTCGCGTGTGCCGTTCCATGGAAGGAACATATATAGAACAAATAGCTTTGTGTCACGTCCGGCGTGCGCTGTTCCACTGCAGGTTTTGTTCAGAAAAACGCGTTGGTTCAAATGATCTCGAGAGAAATGATCGGAATTTCCCGCGTTGTGCGCGTTTCGTAGTGTTGATAGCTCGAAATCCGGTTCTTGAGCCATTCCCAGTGGCGCGCGCGTTCTTCGCCAGTCAGAAACACGGCGCGGACATTGCGCCGTTTGCGGTTGATATGGGCAACTGCATCGGGATGAGCGCGCAGGTTGAGCGCCCAATAAGGATCTTCGGGCGCGCCGCCTTTGGAACCAACCACGAGGATTTTCCCGTCAACCTCGAAGTAGGGGACCGCAACACCACGTTTTTGTCCGCTTTTGCGCCCCGTTGTTTCGAGATAGAGCACCGATGGCGGGGCATAACCCTGAGAACGGGCGAAAACCTTGGTTGTCAGCGAATAGCCAAAGTGACGCACCAGAAACTTGTCGAGCGCGAGCCCCCGGGGGGTCATCACAAACTTTTCCAGCAATTTTCTCTCCCACCTATGGTTTTGCGTACTGGGGTTACCCGTACATCCTGTGCGATAGGTAGCGTGTTGGCGCCAGCAGTCCAGATGCTGTCGTTTTTGTCGCGCGCCAATTTTGGCCAGGCATTCGCATGCGGCGGAGTGGCGCCTGTCCGTGGGATCAGATTTCGCGAAGGCGGGGCATCAGTTCCACAAAATTGCAGGGGCGATTACGGCTGTCGAGTTGCTCTGCCAGAATGCCGTCCCATCCGTCTTTCACGGCACCGTTGGAACCAGGAAGCGCGAAAATGTAGGTTCCCCGCGCAACCACCGCGCAGGCGCGGGACTGCACAGTCGCGGTCCCGATTGTCTTGTAGCTGAGCATACGGAACAATTCGCCAAAGCCGGGAATGTCCCGCGTTTTCAGCCGATCCAATGCTTCCGGGGTTACATCCCGCCCGGTCAGGCCCGTGCCACCGGTCGAGATAATGGCATCAACCTGCGGGTCATCGATCCAGCTGTTCAGCCGTTTTACCAGCAGATCGGCATTGTCTTTCTCGATCGCACGCGCAGTCAGCTTGTGGCCTGCCTTACGAATACGGTCCGCCAGAATATTGCCCGACGTGTCATCTTCCGGTCCGCGCGTGTCGGATACGGTAAGAAGCGCGATATTGATCGGTTTGAACGTCCGCTCGAGATCAATTGCCATTGCCAGCCGCATCGTTCGCCGCAATCCGACGGTTGTTGCCAGTCTTGCCCATTTGCGGGAAGGCGGGCCACTGGGACTGCGCGAGAGAAAGGCGGCTGGGCGATTCCGCATCGGCCTGCCGTTCATACATCCAGTAGTTGCGTGTCACGATGGCGACATAGCCGCGCGTTTCCCAGTAAGGGATGGATTCGATCCACAAAAGCGGATCGCCCTGGTCCCTGATCTCGGAGTTCCAACGCGTGATCGGTGCGAGGCCGGCATTGTAGGCTGCCATGACCTTGGGCAGAAGCCCGTTCGTCCCTGCTGAATCGCGCAAGGCTTCCAATGTGCGCTGCCCATAGGCGAGATTGATTTCCGGCTTTTCCAGTTCCGCGAAAGTGCCGTTCATATTGATCGATGCGGCGTGATGCTGGGCGGTGCCGGGCATGATCTGCATCAGCCCCCGGGCGCCAGCTGGGCTGACCACGCTGGTCCGGAAATTCGATTCCTGCAGTGCATGGGCATAGACCAGCGCAGGATCAACGCGCCAGCCGGTGACAGGCTGCCATTTCGGTGTCGGGAAACGGGCGGCCGGTTCGGTGCTGCCCCCGCGCGGTGCATTGTACGCCATCCATAACTGTGTCGCAGGCATGCCGAAATCACGAGCCAGACGGGACAGGGCATCGAACTGCCGGGGGTTGCCGATGCGCGCCTGGTAACGCAGCACTTCATCGGCAAGATCGTGTTCGCCGATTTCGACGAGACTGGCCGCGATGCGGACGTTGGGAATGTCGCGCAGAGCCTTCCAGTCATCCGACTTGAAATCCGCCTGCGCGTATTTTGCCGGGATGCGCTGGCCGAGCTGTTCCAGCGCCAACATACCGTAGAGCGTATCATCGGCCCGGGCTGCCGCCCGCAGCAAGGCAGAGGCGCGTTCCGGGGACCGGCAGCGGACCTGCGCCCGGCTGGCCCAGTAATAGGCAGCGGAGCCCAGTTCGGGGTTGCCCGCACTGCGCGCTGTCTTTTCGAAATAGCGGGCGGCGGTTTCACAATCGCCCAGTCGCCACGAAGCCAATCCGGCAACCCAGTCGCCTTCCGGCACCCATGCGCCCGATCCTTCTGAAACGCGTTGCGCCATGGCGAGCGCGGCTACGTCATCGTTCTCGATGTAATAGCTCCAGGCCACGCGCTGGCGCCATTCGGCACGCGCTTCCGAACTGAGCGAGGCATCGATCCCCTCGAGCAATGCCCGTGCGCCGCCCGGATCGTCATTCTTGATCCGCTGGAAGATCGCTGCCGAAACCGAAGCAGGCATCGTGCCGTCGTTTACGGGGCGCGGGCGGATGCGCTTGGGGTCGTTGCCCTGATACTGGAACGGCTGCGCCTGGGGCAGGGCAGGCAAGGAGGTGAGACCCCGGCGTTGGCCAAGGCGGGCCATTTGCTCCGCTTGTGGCAGAGTTAGTGCTGTCGGATCGGCAAGCCATGCTTGAATTTGCGGCAATTCGACTTTGGGGGAATTGGCTGCCAGATAATAGCGGGCCACAGCGATCTGGCGCAGCGGGCCATCCTTATCTTCTGCCAGCAGGGCCTGTACGCGGACCCACTGCTCACCCTTGATCGCGTCAAAAACGGAGCGGTAGTAGTCACGCTCCTGTCGGCTGAGGACCGATGGGACCTGGGTGGACGTTGCGCGGGCGGTGAAATATTCCGCCGAAGTACGCGCCTGGGCATGCGTTGCCGCCAGAACTGCCCCTACCGCAAATGCGGCAGACACGTTCCGGATGCGCAACAGCTTCTTTAAATGCTTCACAATTATGTATCCGTCCAATCGAGCCATCGCTGCCAGAACATCGAACGCGCTTTCGCGCGCCCAAGCAAAGCAGCCAGATCCCAGCCCACAATTACAGGAATTTTCCGGTCCCGATGGTTAATTTCACAGTAATCAGCAGGATTTTGCGCCGGATTGTGGCTCAGTAGCGGCAGGATGTTGCGCCCGAAGACAAGCACGCGTTCCGGTTGCACCAGATCAATGTGGTGCAGCGTCAAATCCCGCATGCCGGAATGCGCCGCCGCATTCCAATCGGCCAACGGTGTGTTCCGCGGCAATGCCGATGCGCGATAGGTTCGTTCCGGTGCAATACCCATGGCCGCAAGCATGGCATCCAGAAATGCGCCGAGAGGACCGGACAGGAGTTCTTGCCTGTCGTCGGCTTCTGGTTCGGGGACCAGTATCATCAGTTCTGGGTGCGTGACCCCCGTGGTGCCACGCGGGGCGAGGTTCCACCCCTGTCGAGAGCGGGTTCCTGTAGCCACCATGGTGAAAATTCCTCGAGGGTTTGCGGCCAGTTATCACGTATCGCCAGAAGGGGAGGGAGCACTTCCGGCTCCATTTCGGGTGGCGGCATGGCCATGGCCCGGCGCGGGGCAGGAATCCCCGCTTCCTCGGGCGAATCCACGATCCACTGGTGTGTTTCGTCAACGAAATGCAGGTCGACGCCAGCTTCGCGCCACCAGTTCATGGCGCCTGCAAGGGCCTGTGCCGGGGTCAGATTTGCGTGTTCACCCATCGCGCGGGTCTTGACCTGCCGGTGCGCAGCAATCAAGGCGATAAATAAAGAATGTGCCAAATGACGTTGCCCAAAGGCAAACGGGGAAACAGGACTGCAGGTCATGAGTGAACGTGAATCGATGCCGTATGACGTCGTTATCGTAGGTGGAGGCCCCGCAGGTCTCTCCACCGCGATCCGGCTGAAGCAACTGAACGCGGACCTTTCGGTCTGTATCCTTGAAAAAGGGTCGGAAATCGGCGCGCATATTCTTTCGGGGGCGGTAATCGATCCGAAGGCGCTCGATGAACTGTTGCCGACATGGCGCGATGATGGCTGCCCGATGGCGGAAACGCCCGTCACGGACAACTGGCACTGGTTCCTGACCAAGAACGGCAAAATGCCAATTCCGCACCTTCTGATGCCGCCATTCATGTCGAACGACGGCAATTATACGGGGTCGCTCGGCAATCTGTGTCGCTGGCTGGCAGGCAAGGCCGAAGAACTCGGTGTTGAGATTTTCCCCGGCTTCCCGGCCGCAGAAGTGCTCTATGATGATAAGGGCGCGGTCATCGGTGTACAGACCGGCGACATGGGCGTGGGCCGAGATGGCGAGCATAAGGGCGACTATCAGCCCGGGATGAACCTTCTCGCCAAGTACACCGTGTTTTGCGAGGGCGCACGCGGCCACCTGACCAAACGCCTGAAGGCACGGTATGACCTTGAGCGTGACAGTCAGCCGCAGAAATATGGCCTCGGCATCAAGGAACTGTGGGACATTGATCCTGACAAGCATGTCCCGGGCCGCGTGTTGCATACGCAGGGCTGGCCCCTCTCGGAAAGCGGCAGCGGTGGTGGTGGTTTCCTCTACCATCAGGCCAATAATCAGGTGGCTCTCGGTTTCGTTACCACGCTCGATTACGCCAATCCTTACGTTTACCCGTTCGAAGAATTCCAGCGCTGGAAGCAGCACCCGGAAATTCGCAAAATTCTCGAAGGCGGCAAGCGCGTTTCGTATGGTGCGCGCGCGATCAACGAAGGCGGCTGGCAGTCCGTGCCGAAACTGGCGTTCCCGGGCGGTGTGCTTGCAGGGTGTTCGGCCGGTTTCGTGAACGTACCGCGCATCAAGGGCAGCCACACCGCGATGAAGAGCGGCATGCTTGCCGCAGAAGCGATCGCCGCCGCTGTTGCCGCTAACCGTGAGCATGACGAACTGAACGCGTTCGATGATGCCGTGCGCGATAGCTGGATCGCCAGCGAACTGAAGCTGGTTCAGAATGCCGAGCCGCTGCTCGCCAAGTTCAACGGTGACCTGTTTGGCGCCGCGCTCGCCAACGTGGACATGTGGCTGCGCTATCTCAAGATGCCGATTTTCCCGGCGATGAAGCATCATACCGATGCTTCTGAGACCCTGCGTGCGGACTTGTTCGAGCCGATCAAGTATCCCAAGCCCGATGGTGTGATCAGTTTCGATCGCCTGACATCGGTTTCGTTCTCGTTCACCAACCACGAGGAAGACCAGCCGTGCCATCTGCAGCTTAAGGACCCCGCGGTTCCGACGCAGATTAACCTGCCCGTTTATGCCGGGCCGGAAGCAAGATACTGCCCGGCAGGGGTCTATGAGTTCGTCGGTATCGATGAAGGGGAACCGCGTTTGCAGATCAACGCGCAAAATTGCGTTCACTGCAAGACCTGTGACATCAAGGATCCGACCCAGAATATCGATTGGGTCACGCCGGAAGGTGGCGGCGGGCCGAACTATCCCAATATGTGAGGACGGGCTTGGCTTTTACCGAAACTGCCTATGCCAAGATCAACCTCGCGCTGCATGTTCGCAAGCGGCGCGAGGATGGTTATCATGAACTGGAAACCGTTTTTGCATTTGTCGATGCCGGAGATCGTCTGACAGCGCGCAACGCCGTCGCTGACGCGTTGACATTGTCTGGTGAGTTCTCCGGGCAATTGACTGGTTCATTTGATAATATTGTCTCCCGCGCGTTGACGTCGCTCCCCCGAGCGGAAGGGCTCGCGATCCATCTTGAAAAGAACCTGCCTGTCGCGGCTGGTCTGGGAGGTGGATCGGCCGACGCCGGCGCGATTTTTCGCTTGATCGAACGTATGCATGGCCTGCCCGATGACTGGATGGTGCGGGCCGGACGATTGGGGGCGGATGTTCCCGCCTGCGTCGAAAGCCTGACGTGTCTCGGACTTGGTACAGGAACCGACCTGCATCCCGTCGACAGCGATCTATCGGGAACGCCGGTTTTGTTGGTGAACCCTCGTAGGCCGATGCCCACCGGGCCAGTGTTCGCAAACTGGGATGGGCTGGATCGGGGCGCTTTGCCTGTCGGTCCGGTCAGTCGAATGGCGCTGGAAGGTCGCAACGATCTTGAAGCGGCGGCAATCGGGCTATGTCCCGACATCGCAACAGTGCTGGAGGAACTGCGGGGCACCGGTGCCTTTTTGGCGCGTATGTCCGGCTCGGGCGCAAGTTGTTTTGCTCTGTTCCGAAGCCATGGCGTCATGGATAATGCGTTGATGGAAATAAGGAAGAAGTATCCGGAATGGTGGACTCTGACAGGTCTGTTGCGATGAACGCTGAAGCCTGGCGAGTCATGGGCACACCGCGTTTCGGCGGTATTCTGGTCGTGGCGGATCATGCCTCCAACACGGTGCCGGATGACATCGATCTGGGTATCGATCCCGCGCTGCTTTCCAACCATATCGCCATAGATCTTGGCGTTGCGGGCGTCGCCGAGCAGATGACAGAACGTGCTGGAATCGCAGCATTTCTCGGCAACGTCAGTCGGCTTGTGTGTGATTTCAACCGCGAGGAGCACGCGCCCGGAGTGGTGCCGATTGCCAGCGACGGCCATGCGATACCGGGGAACGCGCTCGGTCACGATGGGCATGAAGCGCGTTTGGCACGCTTTTTTCGGCCCTATCACACGGCATTGGCGGAACTTCTGGACGCGTCTCCTCCGCTACTTATCGTATCATTGCATAGCTTTACGCCAAACCTTTCAAGCAATCCCGAAGAGATTCGACCTTGGGATTGTGGGGTGCTTTACAACGCAAATGATGCCGCGGCCCGGCTTGCGATCCCTTTGCTTCAGGCGGAAGGCTTGGAAGTGGGGGACCAGCTTCCTTATTCGGGAAAGCTGCTTAACGCGACAATGAACCGCCATGCGGAAGCGGACGGCCGCAACTATTTCGGCTTGGAAATCCGGCAGGACCGGATTGAGACGGCTGAGATGCAGGCGCTTTGGGCGGAGCGGCTGGTGCGGATATGCAATCGCGTCGCGCTGGCGCTTGGCGGGTAGGAATGCCGCGAACGAATCCCTATCTCTGTATTTTCCGCTTCGGCTGAACCCTTACCTGCGGTAGAGGGCCGCCAAGCAAACCGATACCGTGATTTACCCGGAGTTCTGACCATGCCCGCCTATCGTTCCCGCACTTCCACTCACGGCCGCAATATGGCCGGTGCTCGTGGCCTCTGGCGTGCGACCGGGATGAAGGATAGCGATTTCGGCAAGCCGATCATTGCCGTGGTGAACAGTTTTACCCAGTTCGTTCCTGGCCACGTCCATCTGAAGGATTTGGGCCAGATGGTCGCGCGCGAGATCGAGGCCGCAGGTGGTGTTGCCAAAGAATTCAACACGATTGCGGTCGATGATGGCATTGCCATGGGCCACGATGGGATGCTCTACAGCCTGCCGTCGCGCGATCTGATCGCTGATAGCGTCGAATACATGGTCAACGCGCATTGCGCTGACGCCATGGTCTGCATTTCCAATTGCGACAAAATCACGCCGGGCATGCTCATGGCGGCGCTGCGGATCAATATCCCGGTCGTGTTCGTTTCGGGCGGACCGATGGAGGCGGGCAAGGTTATCCTGCGGGGCAAGGAGCATGCGCTCGATCTGGTTGACGCCATGGTTGCCGCGGCGGATGAGAGTTACACGGACGAGGAAGTGCAGACGATTGAGCGTTCTGCATGCCCGACATGCGGTTCGTGTTCGGGAATGTTCACCGCCAATTCGATGAACTGCCTGACGGAAGCGCTGGGCCTGTCTTTGCCGGGCAATGGTTCGACATTGGCAACGCACGCAGATCGCAAGAACCTTTTCCTCGAGGCAGGGCGTCTCGCGGTCGATCTCTGCCGCCGGTATTACGAGCAGGACGATGAAAGCGCGCTGCCGCGCAATATTGCCGGGTTCAAGGCCTTTGAAAACGCGATGTCTCTGGATATCGCGATGGGCGGTTCCAGCAACACCGTGTTGCATCTTCTGGCCGCGGCTTATGAAGCCGGAGTTGATTTCACGATGGCCGACGTTGACAGGCTCTCGCGCAAGGTTCCGGTTCTGTCGAAGGTTGCCCCGGCGAAAGCCGATGTCCACATGGAAGACGTGCACCGCGCAGGCGGGATCATGGCCATCCTGGGCGAACTGGATCGCGCCGGCCTGCTGCACACCGATCTGCCCACGGTACATAGCGTGACGCTTGCCGATGCGCTGAACCGTTGGGATATTGGACGGACCAACGACGCGGAAGTGCAGAATTTCTTCCTCGCGGCGCCGGGCGGCGTTCCGACGCAAACCGCGTTCAGCCAGAATCGCCGGTGGGAATCGCTGGATCTTGATCGCAAGGAAGGGGTCATCCGTTCGGCGGAGCACGCGTTCAGCAAGGACGGCGGGCTGGCAGTTCTTTCCGGTAATGTCGCGCTGGATGGCTGCATTGTCAAAACGGCAGGCGTGGACGAATCAATCCTGACGTTTTCCGGTCCGGCCAAAGTCTACGAAAGCCAGGATGCTGCGGTTGCCGCCATCCTGACAGGGCAGGTTGTTGCCGGTGACGTGGTGGTTATCCGCTATGAAGGGCCGCGCGGCGGGCCGGGTATGCAGGAAATGCTTTATCCGACCAGCTATCTGAAATCGAAAGGGTTGGGGGCCGCCTGCGCGCTTATCACCGATGGCCGTTTCTCGGGCGGCACCTCCGGCCTGTCGATCGGACATGTTTCGCCCGAAGCTGCGGAAGGCGGCGTTATCGGTCTTGTTGAAACAGGCGATACGATCGCGATCGATATTCCCAATCGGACGATCAGCCTGTTGGTGGGCGATGAGGAACTGGCCGCACGTCGTGTCGCGATGGAAGCCCGCGGTGATGCCGCATGGCAGCCTGTGAAGCCGCGCAAACGGCAGGTTTCGGTCGCCTTGCAAGCGTACGCCGCGATGACGACCAGTGCTGCACGCGGGGCGGTTCGCGATCTTTCGCAGATCAAGCGCGCCTGAAAGTGGCGAAAGGCGGGTATCTGGCCGGCCTGGGGGGCTTGCTGATGCTTTCGGCCTGCTCCTCCGGTGACGGGTACCCACTTGCAGCCACCGACGCGGAAAGTCTCGATTGCGCCCTGAATGGTGCGTCCGATTTCGCAGCCGATTGCGCAGTGGAACGCAGTCGACATGGTGAGGTGTTGTTGTTGACCGTGCGTCATCCAGACGGTGGCTTCCGGCGATTTGAAGTGCTGAACGATGGGCATGGTCTTGCCGTGGCCGATGGCGCGGTAACGGCACGCACTACCCTGTCCGGCGAAACGCTCGAACTGGCGGTGGAGGCAGATCGCTATCGTTTCCCTGTCACCCTGGCGAAACACGATGCCCAACCCTGATCAGATTCTGACGGTTGCCCAGATGCGCGCAGCGGAACAGGCGCTGATCGACGCCGGAGAAACTGTCGACAGTCTGATGCGCACAGCCGGTTGCGGCGGGGCCGAATATCTCTGGCGCATCGCCGGTCATCGTGCTGTGACTGTCTTGTGTGGTCCTGGGAATAATGGGGGCGATGGCTATGTAATCGCAGAACATTTGCGATCACGAGGGGGCGATGTCACAGTCGTATCCCTGTCTGATCCCGCAACCTCTGCAGCCCGTGATGCCCGCGCCGCATTTGCTGGCCCAGTCCTACCGGCAGATGCCGGGCCCAAAGGCGATGTTCTCGTCGATTGCCTGTTTGGCAGTGGCCTTAGCCGTCCTCTGGAACCGGCGGCGATAGCTCTGCTTGGCGATCTCGCGGCGAGCCATGACAGGCTGATCGCCATCGACATGCCCAGCGGGGTGGATGGCGATGCGGGATTGCCGTTGAACAGCGATCTGCCAAGGTGCGACGTCACATTGGCGCTGGGTGCGTGGAAATATGCACATTGGCTGATGCCATCAGCCGCGATGATGGGCGAGCGCCGCCTTGTTCCCATCGGTGTCGATGCGGTGGACGGGGCAGGGCAACTGATGGGCAGGCCTGCATTGGCCGTTCCCGCCCTCGATGCGCACAAATATACGCGAGGGCTGGTGCTCGTAGTGGCCGGAGAGATGCCTGGGGCCACATTGCTGGCCAGCAAGGCTGCGATGGCGGGCGGGGCTGGCTATGTGAAGCTGGCGACCGCTGCGGTCCTCCCCCAATGTCCTGCCGATCTTGTGACCGTGGCGTATCCTCTGGATCAAGTGCTGGACGATGCGCGGATCGGGGCGGTTCTGATCGGGCCGGGAATGGGACGATCAGAAGCCATGGTTGAACGGTTGCGGGCTGTGCTCCGGTGGCGTGGTCCTCTGGTTCTGGATGCTGATGCGCTCATGTTGCTGGAACCGCAGATGCTGGCAGGCCAGCGTGGCATTGTCATCGCGACTCCACACGAAGGCGAACTTGCCCGGCTTGCGAAGCTTTACGGTGTGGCAGGGGAATGCAAGTTGCAGACAGCCAAGGCGCTGGCTGCAGCGAGCGACATGGTGATTGTTGCCAAAGGCCCCGATACGGTGATTGCGGTGCCGGATGGACGAATCGTCGTGGCCCCGCCGGCGACAAGCTGGCTATCCGTGGCTGGAACGGGCGATGTTCTTGCCGGACTGATTGTCAGCCGTCTTTCTGCGGGGACAGATCCGCTAACCGCTGTGTGCGAGGCCGTCTGGCTGCATGGTGAAAGCGCGAGGAGAGCCGCTCCGGCCTTTAGCGCCGAAGGACTAATTGCACATATTTCTGCATCTTATGCATCATGTTTGTAAGAGTTTCCTATGATTGAAGATGTCGAGATTGTCCGCATCGCGGCTAAGGGGGACGGCGCCACGTCCGACGGCCGCCATTTTGCCGGAACGGTACCGGGTGATCGGGTTCTTGACGATGGAACGGTGCAACCCGGCCCGCATCATATCGTGCCACCGTGTCGCCATTTCGGATCATGCGGGGGGTGCGAACTGCAGCATGCGGATGATGTGGTCCTGTCGCGGTTCGTGACTGAGCGTGTGGCCTATGCCGCGCAAGGGCAGGGGCTGACACCGGTCGTGATGGAACCGGCGCATCTGTCACCACCATACAGCCGCAGACGCGCCACATTGCATGCCGTGAATGGTGGTGCAGGTCCGCTTATCGGCTTTAGGGAAGCGAAATCGCATCGTCTGATCGGATTGCAGGAGTGCCACATCCTTGCGCCGGAATTGTTTGCCCAGGTCGGGCCACTGCGTGCGCTGCTGGCCCGGAGAAAGGGGAAGTACGCGATCGACATCACTCTGACTTTGACTGATCAGGGTGTTGATGTCGGTATTAAAGGGCTGACGGTGGAGGGGCTGGCCGAAACCGAGGGGTTGCTCGATTTCGCCCGCGAACGGAACCTTGCCCGGCTGACGCTGGATATGGGCTATGGCCCGGAAGCCATGTGGGAGCCGGAACCGGTCACGGTATCTCTGGCGGACGTGCCCGTGGGCTTTCCAACCGGTGCATTTCTTCAGGCGACGGCCGATGGAGAGGCCGCGTTGGCGGCATCGGCACGCGCGTGGCTAACGGGCGCACGCACGATTGCCGATCTTTTCTCCGGATTGGGAACATTTGCCTTCGCGCTGGCCGAGCCGACCAAAGTGCTCGCCGTGGAAGCGGCGCAGGATGCCCATCTGGCGTGCAAGGCGGCGGCCAGCCGTTTGCAGAAACCCGTCCATGCGATGCATCGTGATTTGTTCCGTAATCCGTTGCAGCCGGATGAATTGAACCGGTTCGATGCCGTCCTGCTCGATCCCCCGCGCGCGGGCGCACGTGAACAGGTCAAGCTTCTGGCGGAAAGCACGGTTGAACGGATCGTGTATGTTAGCTGCAATCCCATAAGTTGGGCCCGTGATGCCGCTATTCTGGCAGGTGGGGGTTATCAGCTGGCCCAGCTTCGACCGGTGGGGCAGTTCCGCTGGTCGACGCATGTTGAGCTTGTCAGTCTGTTTGTGCGATCAACACCTCAATAATTTGATTAAAAAGCCAAATTTTTGATTCTTCTTCCGCGAATGCGTGGCTCGCGTTGGGGCATCTGGCAATGCGCGGGTCGCCGGCGGGCCACTCCGATTCAAAGATTTGTGCCGTCCGGTCCCGGCCAGCCAGCAGGAGGTGAACCGGCGCGTTGCATGCTGCAATGCCTTTTGCGACCTCTGCTGCGAGGGAACTGACGGGGCGGGGCGGAGCTATTGCCGCTAATACGCCATGGAACAACCCCTTTAGCGATACCTTGCCGGTGAGCAGGCGCCATATTTCCGCAGGGTTGCGCAGTTTTTGCGCATATCGTGAACGGATCGCCGTGGGGGGAGGAAGGGCGTCCGCATCCTCGATCGTCCAGGGGTTGGCAAGAATCAGCGCGTCGAGCCTGAGATCGCCATGCAGGACGAGCGCGCTGGCGGCATCGCAAATGCCAAAGCCGACGATCCGGCGGACCTTTGGCTGGGCGATGCGAAACTGCGCAAGGGCAGCGGCAAGGTCTGGCCCGCTGCTGCGGAATCCACCATTCGCACCGCTGCTGTCACCGACCCCGCGCCGGTCAAAGCGAAAGACGGGAAAGCCACTTGCGGCGATTTTGGCGGCGATCTGGGCCTGTCCGGAGAATGCCCCCGACCGCAGTTCGTTTCCTCCGGAAACCATGAGCAGGCCGACACTCCCTACGGCGGCATCGAGAGTGCCCGCGAGTTGTTCGCCCTCGCACCCGAACAGGAGGTGGCTACGGTTCATGCGGCGAGATTTCCGGCTATCAGTGTCGCAAGCGCATGGGCTTGCGAAGGGGATTCATCCGGCTCTGCCCGCAACCACAACCCGCTGCCCCCGATTTGATCCTGGGCAATTGGCGTCAATCTGCCATCTTGTGGCGCTTGCGCGTCTTGCAGGCCTGAAAACAGGCCGGGCCCCATGCGATAGCCTGCAAGGTCAATCCCGGTTGCTGTGCCTGCAGCTTGCAGGGATTCCATGGTTTCGGTCAGGCCAGCCTCGCGAGAGGCCACAATGCGCGCCCGAAGCAGGTGACGGAGCGCCATCGCACCGGAAATCGGAGCGTAACTCCATCCTGTGATATCGGGTGGGGTCAGCACTGCCCCTGCGCGCAGGGTCAACAGATGGGTCGGGCCGAAGAAGCGTCGAGCGTTTGAAACTGCGTTATGCCAGTCCGCCAACGACACAGTGCCGAGCGATACCAAGCTTTCATTGCTACCGGGCAGGTCGGGCAGAAAACTGTCGATCCCGCTGTTGTCCAACTGCCTCATAACATCCAGCGTCAGGCGCCGGAGCTTGTGCCCTTCATCGAACAGGGCCGGCAGGATCAAGAGCCGGGCAGGGCGCCCGCGATCGAAAGTGAATGCATATTCGGTCCGCGGCTCGGCAGTGTCTGTCGGGCAAGGCCACGATGCAATCACGTATGCCGTTCAGCCCCTGGAACGCTTCGACTCGGCGAATGCGAGCAGCGCGCCATAGGTTTCGAGCAACTCGCCATCGACCTCGTCGTCATCGATCACGATATCGAACCGGTCTTCCATTTCAGTAAGAAGGGTCGCAACCGCCATTGAGTCAAGCTCGGGCAAGTGGCCGAAAAGCCCTGTTTCAGCAGTGAAAGCGGCGACTTTTTCCGCATCGATACCGAGAACGTCAGACAGCACACGCCGAAGGCTCGCGTCGGTGGCGCTGCCTTGCAGGGCTGGTACGCTGGATGCGCTTTTATCCGATGTGTCGCGAATGGGTTGTTCTTTCGCCATATGGTTCCCTTGGCTTCGCCCCCTAGCTAGCAGATGTGCCGCTTGCAAGACGCCGCAACGCGGCGCGTGCGATGTGCGGCCAACTCGCAACACGCGTGGGGTTATGACAATCCAGTCGAAACCGGAGCCGCACCTCTTCCATCCAGTCGGACTTGTATGTGTCATCCCCGGTGCCGAAATCGACGAGTTCGACCCGGTCGTTATCGATCACATGCTCCATCAGCGCGGCCGTCAGGGTCGTCCCCGGCGAAAGCTTTTGCGCATCCGCGCGATGTGCAAGTTTGTGAATGTAGGCGGTGCCGTTTTCGACAGTCCAGAATTGTGCTGCAACCGGACGATTATCATGATGCGCAATGCCTAACCTTAGGCGCCCGGCAGCAGATTCCGTTTGGGCAAATTGTTTTAGAAACGCCGGATTGCCTTCGGACGGTTTCCAGCTATTCGCATATATATCTTCGTATGTATCCCACATATCTTGTTGAAATTCATTGCATATTGAAACATTCACGCGTTTGCCTTTACGGGCCAGTGTGGTGCGTAGTGTGCCGGGGCGCTCTGCGAGATACGCGGCGTAGGACCGGCCATTTATCCGCAGCACATGATTGATGTCGCAAGCTTGGCGCTGGACGAACCATCCCGCAGTCCGAAAGGCCTGTTCGAGCATCGTTGCAGTGTTGTCTTCATCGGGGAGCGGTGACAGGACAATCCTGCTGACCCGTTTGCGGAGGTTCTGAGCCAAGGCTTGAAGCAAGGAGAGTGATGCCTCGGTATCACTCGCCAGGGGGCGCCAGATGAAAGCATACCAGTTGATAAATGAGTCCAGCCGACCGTGGGATTTTCGCAAGGGAAGCGCCGAGATTGCCTCTCCACCGCTGGCCACGCAGAGAAATAAATCATTATTTACATCTAATTGAGTGATGTTCTTGAACCATTCCAAGCGATTGAACGGTCCGTCTGGCGTCAGTTTTGCCTCTTGCAAGACATCCATGCTGTCGTGATAGCTGACTGCAATCACTTCATTCCCCTTTCGGAGCCGCTCTGCCCCATGCCAATTCCGCTCGATCCCGATGCGAGGCCGATGGATCACCTTGCTGAATTCGGCAAGGCGGAAGACCTCGCGCTGATCCTGCGTGACAAGGCGCTTACCTATCAAGACTTAAGAGCGCGTATAGCGAAACTGGCGGGTTGGTTGCGTGTGAAAGTGCCGGAACCCGGTGCGCGCGTCGCAAGTTGGGCGGCGAAGGGCGAACTGACATGTTTGCTGCCTCTGGCGGCGGCACGGGCCGGTCTGGTCTATGTTCCGATCAATCCCTTGCTCAAACATACGCAGGTTGTGCACATTTTACAGGATAGTGGCGCCGCTCTTTTGCTCGGAAATAGCGCGCGTCTCACATCACTGGAAACAGCGGACGTTCCTGCCGGTTGCCGGTTGACTGAAGAGACGGATGTTTGGGCCGAGGTCGAGGATGCGGCGACTGCTTTGCCAGCTTCGGACGCCAATCCCGCGGATCTTGCAGCCTTGCTTTACACCAGCGGTTCAACAGGGCGCCCCAAAGGGGTCATGCTCAGTCATGCCAACCTTTGGCTCGGTGCCGTTAGCGTTGCGCACTATCTCGGGCTGGAGGCGGATGACGTCACGCTGGCGGTTTTGCCGCTATCGTTCGATTACGGGCAAAATCAATTGCTCTCGACCTGGCGGGCGGGCGGTTGCGTGGCTCCGCTCGATTACCTGACCCCACGAGATGTCACGAAGGCATGTGCCAAATACGCGATTACGACGCTTGCCGCCGTTCCGCCGCTCTGGGTGCAGTTGACGGAGCTCGATTGGCCGGAAGCAGCAACTGTGGCCATGCGACGCTTGACCAACAGTGGTGGCGCCTTGACGTCAGATCTGGTCATGCGGCTCAGGCAGATGTTTCCGAATTCCGCGTTATTTCCGATGTATGGCCTCACCGAAGCATTCCGTTCCACGTACCTTGATCCGGCGCTGGTTGACAGTCACCCGACCTCTATGGGGAAGGCAATCCCCTTCGCCGAAGTGCTGGTTATCAATGATGATGGCGCTGTCGCGGCACCCGGGGAGGAAGGGGAACTCGTGCATTGCGGTCCCCTCGTCGCATTGGGATATTGGCAGGACCCGGAACGCACGGCCGAACGTTTTCGCCCCGCACCAGTGGGTTCCGCGTATGGCGGGATGGCGGTCTGGTCGGGTGATCGGGTCAGGCGTGATGCCGGTGGTTTGCTCTATTTCGTCGGACGGCGTGACGCCATGATCAAGAGCGCCGGCAATCGCATCAGCCCGCAAGAGATCGAAGATACGGTGCGGGCAACGGGATTGGTGGCGGAGGCGATTGCGATCGGTGTTCCCGATGCCCGTTTGGGGCAGGCCATTCACCTGATCGTGCGCGCAGCGCCCGATGCGGTCGACGCGGCGGCGATTTTGCCTGGTCTGCTTGCTAAAGAGCTGCCGAATTTTATGAGGCCGCATCACATCCACTGGCGCGAGGCTATGCCCCTTAATCCCAACGGAAAGATCGACAGGGCAGTATTGGCACAGGAGTTGGGCACATGAAGCCGCTGGGGCCGATACCTGCAGGATTTGGCGTCACGAACGGAGAACTTACGATCGGTGGCCTCGCGGTGCGTGCCCTGGTCGAAAGGGCGGGGGATACTCCGCTGTTCGTCTATTCCGGCGACCTTATACGTCAGCGTGTTGCGACTTTGCGGTCTGCTATGCCCGATCGCCTGAAGATACATTATGCTGTAAAAGCAAATCCCCTACAGTCCATAGTTCAGCAAATGGATGAGATCGTCGACGGGTTCGACATTGCATCGGGCGGTGAGTTGGAACTGTTGCGCGCTGCGGGTGTTGATCTCGGTCGGGTCAGCTTTGCGGGCCCGGGCAAGCGCGATGCAGAGCTGGAATTGGCCATAGCGGCAGGTGCCGTGCTCAACCTCGAATCGGAATCGGAAGCACGGCGGGCCTTGGCCATTGCTGACCGTGTGGGGCTGACGCCGCGTCTGGCCGTGCGCGTGAACCCGGATTTCGAACTCCGTGGATCGGGCATGAAGATGGGCGGCGGGGCGAAGCCGTTCGGTCTCGATGCCGAGCGGGTACCCGCTCTTGTGCGGTCGCTGATAGCGGCCGGTGCAGACTGGCACGGCCTGCATATCTTTGCTGGCAGCCAGGCGTTAAGCGCGGAAGCGATCATTGAGGCGCAGGCAAATACCTTGGGGCTGGCAGCGCGCCTTGCCGATGAAATCGGGGTTCCACCGCAGCATTGCAATATGGGTGGCGGCTTTGGCATTCCTTATTTCGCCGGTGATCTCCCGCTCGATATCGATGAAGTGGGGGCAGCCTTGGCGCAGCGCTTCGCCGATTTGCCGGATGATCTTTCGCAAACTGAATTCTGCATCGAACTTGGCCGTTATCTCGTTGGCGAAGCGGGTGTTTATCTGACGCGGATCGTGGACCGAAAGGAGAGCCACGGTGAGATTTACCTGATTACAGATGGCGGGTTGCATCACCAGCTGGCAGCATCGGGCAATTTTGGCACAGTGGTTCGCCGCAATTATCCGGTTGCCATTGCGACCCACTTCCTTGCGGCGGCGACAGAAGAGGTAAATGTCGTGGGTTGCCTCTGCACGCCGCTTGATCGTCTGGCTGACAAGGCGTTTCTGCCGCGCGCGGACGTTGGCGATATCGTGGCTGTGTTTTGCGCCGGTGCCTACGGCGCCAGTGCCAGCCCGGCGACGTTTCTTGGTCAGGGGCCAGCGCGCGAAATTCTGGTGTGACGACCGCTTATCCGTTGATCGCGAAGCGGAATAGTCTCGGCCCTATCGTCCCATTTTGAGACGATGTGCAAATATGCCTCCGAAATAAGGTATTAGGAGGCAGAAGGCTAATAGTCTGTTCACCCTTTTTTGCCATAGCGCATGTGGATCTGCAGTCGTGCGATTCCAGCCATTTCCTGGTTGGTTTTCACCGCCTTAACAAGCCGCAAGGACGCGTAACGATGTACAATGCCCGGTTCTCCCAGACGCTGATGGCCGGTTTTGCCGGGATGCTCGCCCTGACGGGATGTAGTGCAACCTCGGGCGGGGGCCAGTTGCCACCCGCACAATTCGTTGCGTTGCAGGAAGGCCCGAGTGAAGAGTACGTCATCGGCCCTCTTGATGAACTGACCATTCACGTATGGCGTAACCCGGAATTGGGTGCGAGCGTGCAAGTGCGACCTGATGGACGTATCACGACACCGTTAGTCACTGACATGCCAGCTGTGGGTAAGACCCCTTCGATGCTGGCCGACGATATTCGCCTGCAATTGTCCCAATATATCAATGAACCACTGGTTTCCGTGATCGTGAACAAGTTTGCGGGCACGTTCAGCCAGCAAGTGCGTGTCGTGGGGGCAACGGAAAAGCCAGCCTCGATACCCTATCGTGCGAATATGACCTTGCTGGATGCCATGATCGCAGTTGGCGGGCTGAGCGAGTATGCAGCCGGCAACCGGGCTAAGCTCATCCGTTTCGACAAAGAAAGTGGCAAGCAACAGGAATACAATATCCGCCTGGGGAACCTGCTTAAAAAAGGTGATAGCAAAGCCAACGTCCTGCTGATGCCGGGTGATGTCATCATCATCCCTGAAAGCCTGTTTTAAAGTGGTTTCGGGATAATGAACGGTCTTTACGAAGAGCTTCTGGCCGCGCTTCATTCGGTCTGGAACCGGAGGTGGCTGGCGTTGGGCGTGGCCTGGGCGGTGTGTCTGCTCGGATGGCTGGTCGTTGCCATGATCCCGAACACATACGAATCGAAAACGCGGATTTTTGTGCAACTCGAGGATGTGCTCGCACAGCAGGTCGGTATCGGATCGGGGAGCATAAAACGCGATATCGAACGTGTGCGGGAAACGATGACAAGTTCGATCAACCTCGAAAAGGTCATCCGGTCCACCCGCATGGGCGATGAAATTACGTCGCCACGCCAGATGGAAGCCGCAGTTGCCGGATTGGCGAAGCAAATTCAGGTGAAGAGTGAAAAAGAAAACCTCTTCGAAATCACTGCGCAATCAGGACGTAGCGATTTTTCCGAAGCCGAGAACGCGAGGCTGGCTCAGGAGATCGTGCAGAAGATGATTGATATCTTCCGCGAGGAAAACCTTGCCGGTGGTCGTGGGGAGATGCGTGAGACACTGGCGTTTCTTGATCAGCAACTCGCGTCACGTCAGAAAGATCTGGAAGCGGCGGAACAGAAGCGACTGGCGTTTGAAGCCCGGCATCCGCAATTGATTGGCGGTGCGCAGGGGTTGGCCCAAAAGCTCGACACCACAAGCGATGCCATGCGTAATGTCGAGGCCGATCTTGCGGCAGCGCAAAGTGCGCTTGCGGCCATTGATGGCCAACTGGCTGGTACGCCGCGGACAATCGTGGTGCCTGGGCAGGGCGGCGGTGCTCGGGGCGCGTTGGCGCAGGCCGAGAACGATCTGGCCGTGATGCGGGGCAGAGGGCTTACCGATAGTCATCCCGATGTGATTGCTCTGGTCAAACAGGTTGGCCTGTTGCGGAAACAGGCGGCGGAAACGGGCGGCGATGCGGGGATGCCCAATCCGGCCTACACCTCGCTGGTGTCGATCCGTGCCGATCGCCAGGCAACTATCTATGCGTTGCAAGCGCGCAAGGCGGCTTTGCAATCGGATATCACGGCGATCGCCGCAAATCAGAGCGCCGAACCGGGTGTGGCGGCTGAGGCGCAGAGAATTAGCCGAGATTACGATGTATTGCGCCAGCAATATGATAAACTGCTGCAGGATCGGGAAGAGCTTCGTCTGCGCGGACAGGTGGAGAACGAGCGGAACGCGATCAAGTTTGAAGTGATCGATCCGCCCAGCACGCCGCGTGTCCCGGCGGCCCCGAACCGTCCTTTGCTTTTGCTGGGTGTGCTGTTCGTTGGGCTTGGCGCAGGTGTAGGCACGGCATTTGCCCTGGGCCAGTTGCGCTCTACCTTCGCAACGGCGAACAAACTGGAACGGGTCACTGGTCTGCCGGTTCTCGGGACCGTTTCCTATACGACGACAGAATCCGTCAAAATCCTGCAAGCGCGGCGTAACAAGCAGTTCGCGGGCGGTTGTGCGGCATTAGGCGGGCTATTTGTCGTTCTTCTGGCCATTGAATTCATCCAGCGCGGCAGCGTGGCGTAAGGAACGGGACAATGACCGATCAAAGCAATCCGCCCACACCGCCGAAAAAAGCGCCTGACGGTAACTCGTTGCTGGAACGGGCCACCAAAGCATTCGATATTGGGGGGCTCACGCCTGCACCGGTGCCCGCCGATATCGTGGCACCAGCGACGGTGCGAGCGCCTTCAAGAGCGGTGGTGCGCGATTCTGCCGCTGCGGTTGCAACAGGCGAAGCATTCCCTGATCAGCCCCCCCTTATTCAGCCAACGCGTGATGATGCAGCAGAACCGCAAGTGGCGCATGTTGATCATTCAGCGCCTGTCGGACCCCTCGACCCGGAGCCTTTGCACACCAGGGCAATCGCCTTCGCCGGCGAGCAGCAGCGTATTGATCGCACGCACCTTCGCGAACAGGGCATGATCCTGCCGGAAGGCGCGGTAACGGGCTTGCTGGAAGAATTCCGTATCGTGAAGCGGCAAGTGCTCGAAACGGTGCGTGCTTCTCTCGCGCGCAACAAGGGCAGTCGCGGCCAGCGGGTGCTGATCTGTTCGCCCCATCCCGGAGAGGGCAAGACGTTCTGCGCTGTCAATCTGGCGTTGTCGGTGGCCGCAGAAAAAGACAGCGAAGTGCTGTTGGTTGATGCCGATTTCGCGAAACCTTCGGTGCTGTCCACATTGGGATTGCAGGGTGGGCCCGGTTTGATGGATGCGCTTGCCGATTCATCGCTCGCTATCGAAGACTGCGTGCTTACAACGGATGTTCCCGGTCTTTACGTGCTGCCTGCCGGTAGTCAGGCGAACCACGACAGCGAATATCTTGCAAGCAGCCGCACAGGAGAACTGCTGGATCGACTGACGCAGGGCGCCCCCAATCGTATTGTCATCTTCGATTCCCCACCGGCATTGGCGGCCTCGCCCGCTGCCGAACTGGCCAAGCATGTGGGGCAGGCGGTCCTGGTGGCTCGCGCGGACGAGACCGGGCAAAATGCACTTGAGGATGCATGCCATCTTTTGTCGGCATGCCCGGATATACGGCTTTTGCTGAATGCCGCGCGTTTCAGCCCCAGTGGGCGCAAGTTCGGCTCTTACTATGGTTATGCAGAGTGATTGGGGTGAAATCAGCCATGCGCCACTGGCCGGTGTTGTGCGGTGCCTTGCTGTTCGGGGTTCCCGTCGCAGCGCAGGATTTGCCCCAGGGCGATGCGACGCGGGGTAAGGGCGTGGGGCGTGTGGAAATCGCGCCCTATATCGAAGCCGCACAGGTTCTGACGGCAGAGCTGTCACCAGGCAGTGACACCGTGACTTACACGCGGGTCGCTGCGGGCGTTGATGCGACCGTAAACGGCCGCAATACCACGGGCAGCGTTTCGTTAAGATACGAACGCCACTTTGGCTGGGGCAAGCACGCCGAAGATGGTGATTCCCTGAGCGGTTTGGCGCGGGTGTCGGCGGCGATCGTTCCTCGTGTTCTGACGATTGAAGCGGGTGGTTTGGCCGCCCGTACCAGCACCAAGGGCGGCGGTCGTTCGTTGGCCGGGGGGTATGAGCGGGGTGACGACACCACGCAGCTCTATTCGATCTACGCCGGGCCTTCGCTGCACACGCAGATAGCCGATGTCGCGGTCAGCGCAAACTACCGGTTCGGTTACAATCGGGTCAACGCTGGGGACTCTGATGTTGTGGTCGATGGCAAAGATCTGGATGTGTTTGATGAAAGCACGACCCATGTCGCGAACATTCATGCCGGGACCCGTCCCGGCGATGTTCTGCCCGTTGGGCTTGGCATAGGCGCGGGCTGGAATCGTGAGGATATCTCCAATCTCGATCAGCGGATCGATGATCGTCACCTGCGGGCGGATGTAACCGTTCCTGTCGGCCAGACGGTCGCGCTTGTCGGCGGGATCGGTTATGAAAAGGTCAGAATTTCTCACCGTGATGTGTTGCGCGACGAAAACGGTGATCCGGTTGTCGGGGCCAATGGCTATAAAACGGACAAGGATAAGCCGCGCCAGATCGCATATGATGTGGATGGGATGATCTGGGACGTGGGGTTGATCTGGCGGCCGTCGCCACGCACCTCTCTGGAAGCGCATGTCGGTCGCCGCTACGGATCGGCGACCTATTACGGCAGCTTCGGCTGGCAAAGCTCGCGCAGGAGCACGGTCAATATCTCGGTCTACGACAGTATCGCGGGCTATGGGGGGCAATTGAACCGCGCGCTAGTTTCGCTGCCCACAAATTTCGAAGCAATCCGTGATCCGATCACAGGAGAGTTGAACGGTTGCGTCGGTAGCCTCAAGGATGCTGGCTGTATTAACGGTGCGTTGGGTGCGTTGCGTTCTGCCACGTTCCGTGCACGTGGCATCTCGGCCAGCTACTCGCTCGAGATGGGACGGTTTACCACCGGTGTCGGCGTCGGTTACGATCGTCGGAAATACATTGCTGGCAGGGGAACCATCCTGGAATCCATAAACGGTGTAACGGATGAGAACATCTGGTTGGCGGCCTATTTGAATGGTCGGCTCAGCGAACGTGGCAGTTTCTCCACCAACGTCTTCGCGAACTGGTTCAGCAGTGGCTTTAACCTCGGTAGCGATGGCGCCGCGTTCGGTGTTTCGGCAGCCTACAATCACCTTCTGACACGCCGTCTCGTGGCAACCGGGGCGCTCGGCATCGAAGGTATCACCTACGAACGCGATGAGGACAGCTGGATCGCTTCAGCCCTCGTTGGCATGCGATACGCATTTTAAGCCCTGGGAGCAGACGGACAATGTTTGAAAAATATTACGGGCTGACTGGAAAGCCTTTCCAACTGACCCCGGACCCGCAGTTCTATTTTGAAAGCCTGACCCATCGCAAGGCTTTGTCATATCTGGGATACGGGCTGGCGCAGGGCGAAGGTTTCATTGTTATCACCGGGGAGGTCGGGGCCGGGAAATCGACTCTGGTCGAACATCTTGTCGCCACCAGCGATCCGTCCAGGCTGACAGTCGGCAAAATTGTGACCAGCAGGTTGAACGAGGAAGAGATCGTTCACGTTATTGCGCAAAGCTTCGGTCTGGACATCGATGGGCATGATAAGGCATCTGCGCTCGGGGCGATCGAGGCATTTCTGCACGATGAGGCACGTGCAGGGCATCGCTGCCTGCTCGTCGTCGATGAATCGCAGAATCTATCGGTCGAAGCGCTTGAAGAATTGCGCATGTTGTCGAATTTCCAGCTCGGCGCGCATCCGCTGCTGCAAACGCTGTTGCTGGGCCAACCGGAATTTCGCGCGACCCTTCAGGGCCACCCACGGCTTGAACAGCTTCGCCAGCGCGTGATTGCGTCGCATCATCTCGAGGCGATGCAGGAAGACGAAGTTCAGCGTTATGTGGAACATCGGCTGGCGCGTGTGGGATGGAACGGTCTGCCTTCGTTCGATGCGGATGTCTTTTCCGAATTGTATGGTGCGTCGAGGGGTATTCCGCGGCGTATCAACGTGATCGTCAATCGGTTGCTGTTGCTGGGCGCGGTGGAACAGTGCGCGCATATCGATGCCGACATGCTGCGGTCGGTTGTCGCGGAATTGCAGATTGATGGCGGGGAGCCGGAACCTGAAGAAACACAGGTCGAATACGAACAGCAACACATCGCAACGGTGATGGAGCGGCAGTTGGACGTGGCGAAAGAGGCAGGGAGCACGCCACAGGCTCATGTTGATACGGCGATTTTCGAAGCGATGCTGGCGGAACGGGATGCGATGATTGCGGAACTTCAGCAGGCCGTGATCGAATTGTCTCAGGCTCAGGAGATTGCGGTCGCTGGTGGTGCCCCCGCGTTGACCGATCTGGCCGCCCGGCTGGACGCGCTTGATGCGCGGATCACCGATCAGGAAAGTGCGATCCGACATACACTGAATATGCTGATCGAATGGATAGAAAGCGATGGGTTGAAGCCCATCGCGGCCTGAGGAACGACAGGTGCGCAACGGGGGGGCGATCAACGGGCTGTCGGTGGACGTCGAGGACTGGTTTCATGTCGGCGCGTTTGAAGATGTGATCGCAAGGGGGAACTGGGAAAGCCTGAGTGATCGGGTCGAACGCAATGTTCTGGAAATTCTCGATCTGTTCGACGAGGCAGATGTCCGGGCGACATTCTTCACATTGGGCTGGGTGGCAAAACGCCATCCCGCCTTGATGCGGCGCATAGCAGATAAGGGGCACGAGATTGCCAGCCATGGGTGGGATCACGCCCGTGTGCACACCATGGATCGCAAGCAGTTCGGTGAAGATATCGCCCGGGCGCGCAAGGTTATCGAAGATGCCTCCGGAACTGCGGTGACGGGTTACCGCGCGCCGAGCTTTTCCATAGATCAGCGTACGCCATGGGCCTACGCGGAACTGGCGGATCAGGGCTATACCTACAGTTCCAGTGTCGCGCCGATTGCGCATGACCATTACGGATGGCGGGAAGCGCCGCGCTTCGCCTTTCGCCCCTTGCCGTGGTCTGACCTTCTGGAAATACCGGTCACCACTGCGGAACTGGGCGGCAAACGTCTGGCGGCAGGCGGCGGGGGATTCTTCCGTGTCCTGCCCTATGCGTTTTCACGCTGGGCTATTCGGCAAGTCAATCGACGGGATAGCAGGCCAGCGGTGTTCTATTTCCATCCATGGGAAATTGATCCCGGTCAGCCTCGGGTTGAAGGCGCGCCATTGAAATCGCGTCTGCGCCATTACACGAACCTTCACCGTATGGGCGACAAGCTGCGGCAACTGGTACATGATTTCGCATGGGGGCGGATGGATGTTCTGGCCCATCGGGAAGGTTTGCGGCTGGCGCAGGAAACAGCATGAATGCGCCTTTCGATTTTCAATCGGATATGAGCCTCGCCATACGCCCGGCTGATTTTACCGACCCTGTCGCAATCGCGCGGATCGAAGCGTTTGTTGCCGATTGCGATGCGGGTGCCGTGTTTCATCGCCCCGCATGGCTGCAAGCGGTCGAGATGGGGACGGGTCAGGCTGCTGTCGGGATCTCGGCAGAAAGGGCGGGGCGTGTTGTCGGATGGTTGCCGCTGACCGAAGTGCATTCCCCGCTGTTCGGCCGTGCGCTGGTGTCGAGCGGCTTTGGGGTGGGCGGAGGTATTCTCGCCACCGATCAGGCGGTCGCCGCGAAGCTGGCGCACGCTGCTGAAGAGCTGGCGTTGCGGCATAGCTGCGCGACCGTGGAATTGCGAGGCGGTGCCTTGCCTCGGCAATGGGATGCGCGGCATGACAGCCATTGTGGTTTTGCGGCACCCCTGCAGCCAGACGACGAGACGCAATTGCTGGCGATCCCGCGCAAACAACGCGCAGAAGTGCGCAAGGGCCTCGATGCAAATCTGCGTGTTCGTGTGGGCACGGACGAGGTCGATCGCGCGGCGCATTATGGCGTCTATGCCGAAAGCGTCCGCAATCTCGGAACACCGGTGTTTCCGCGTAGTCTGTTCGATGCCGTGCTGGATCGGCTCGATGCCGATATTCTGACTGTTCACCATGACGGAGAGCCTGTTGCCAGTGTCCTGTCCCTGTATCATCGAGGCGCCGTGCTGCCTTATTGGGGGGGCGGGACATTTGCTGCGCGCGGGCTCAGGGCGAATGACCGCATGTACTTCGAATTGATGCGGCATGCGCGGTTGCGCGGCTGCGCGATTTTCGATTTCGGTCGCTCGAAAACGGGAAGTGGCGCCTATCATTTCAAGCGAAACTGGGGCTTTGAAGCCAGACCTTTGTCCTATGCGACGTGGAATGCCCCGGGGCACGCGGCGCGGGATGTCGACCCAACGAGCGCACGCCATGCGGCGCGGATTGCCCTGTGGAAGCGTCTCCCGCTCGCGCTTGCCAATCGTCTTGGGCCGTTCATCGCGAAAGGGCTGGGATGAACGGGGACATCCTCTTTCTCGCACACCGATTGCCCTATCCCCCTGACAGGGGCGACAAGATACGATCGCACCACATTCTGCGTCGCCTTGCCCGTATCGCGCCTGTCCATGTCGCGACTTTCGCCGATAGCGATACCGATTGGGCACATGAGCCGCAGCTTGCGGAGATCGCGAAAACCCATTGCCTCGTTCCGCGAACCAAGCCTTTGTGGCGCGCTGGTGTCGAGGCGTTGTGGGCCGGTGAACCTGTCAGTCTGGCTGCATTTCGGGACGTGCGGCTTGCCGAATACGTGCGGCAGACCATCGCGAACGAGCGGATCGGGATGATTTATATCTATTCCGGGCAGATGGGGCAGT
The DNA here is from genome assembly GCF_003860345.1 of Caenibius tardaugens NBRC 16725. GTDB lineage: Bacteria > Pseudomonadota > Alphaproteobacteria > Sphingomonadales > Sphingomonadaceae > Caenibius > Caenibius tardaugens. The sequence continues at coordinate 4,304,714 of NZ_CP034179.1, read as the reverse complement.
ATCTACCCCCGGATTTTGACGGGACGGTGCTGGTCGATCTTGTCGACGTCGATTCAGCGAAATTTGATGCTTACGGTCAGCGTGGACGTTCGCCACGTGCGTGGATCGATGCGCGCGAGGGGCGCTTGTTGCGCGTGGAAGAGGAACGGTTGGCCCATCACGCGGATCGGACCTTCTTTGTCAGCGAAGCAGAAACTGATTTGTTCCGTGCGCGTCTCGCGAGGCCCGTGGGTGTTCATGCGGTTGCCCTGCGCAACGGGATTGATGCCGCGTTCTTTGATCCAGATGAGTCCCGCGGTCGGCCTGCGGGGTTCGAAGGAGCGGGGCCTCATCTCGTCTTCACCGGACAAATGGATTACGCCCCCAATATCGCTGCGGCAGAACGCCTGATGGCGCGGCTGATGCCGAAATTGCGGCGTCGCTATCCGGATGCCCAAAGCCATATCGTGGGGCGCAATCCGCCGTCTTCGCTCATGCAGTTCGATGGTCGCGACGGTTGCCGCATTTGGGGAGAGGTGCCCGATGTCAGACCGTATGTGGCTTCGGCCGATATTGTTGTGGTGCCCTTGGAAATCGCCAGAGGTGTGCAAAACAAGGTGCTGGAGGCGATGGCGATGGCGCGCCCTGTTTTGCTGACCGAAGGTGCTGCCACCGGAATCGGCGGTGAGGATGGGGTCCATTATATAATCGCGAATAGTGACGATGAGATCGTGCAGCGCGCGTGTGCATGTATCGATGATCCCGTGCGAAGGCGCGGCATCGGGCGTGCCGCGCGACAGTTCGTGATCGATAGCCTGGGGTGGGAAGCGGTTCTTGCGCCGTTGGCGGCATTGGTCGAGAAATCCAGCAAGAGGAGTGAGAGCCGCGATGCCGCCTGACGCCTTGCCCATCCGGGGGACCGTTGGCGATATGCTGGCGCGCATCCCGGCAGTCTGGCGCGCACCGCTGTTGCGTCTGGCGGGCACCTGGCTTTTGCTGGTCATCCTGTTTCGGGATGACTGGGGCGATATGGCGGCGCAATGGTGGAACAGTTCAACTTATAACCATGTGCTGCTCGTCCCTGTTATCCTGATCTGGCTGGTGCTGCTCAGGCGCGATCAACTGCGAGTGATTGTTCCCCATTCGTGGTGGTTGGGACTTGTTCCGTTTGCCGGCGCGCTGTTCCTGTGGATGCTGGGGGCGTTCTCGGGGCTCAATCTCGCGCGGCAACTGGGCGCGGTGTTGATGCTGCAAGGGTCATTTCTGGCTTTGATGGGGCCACGGGTTGCCTGGGGTCTGTTGTTCCCATTGGCCTACATGCTTTTCCTCGTGCCTTTTGGCGATGAACTCGTCCCGTTTCTGCAGATGGTTACCGCCAGAATTACCATTGCCCTGACGCACTGGAGTGGCATTCCCGCTTACGTTGACGGTGTCTTCATTGATACGCCTGTCGGCCTGTTTGAGGTGGCCGAGGCATGTTCCGGCGTAAAATTCCTCATTGCTATGATCGCATTGGGAACACTGGTCGCGCATATCTGTTTCCGCAGTTGGCGGCGGCGCCTTGCCTTGATGGTGGCCTGCGTGGTGCTGCCCGTTATCGCCAACGGGATACGGGCTTGGGGGACGATTTATATCGCGCAGTTCCGGGGCGTGGAATTTGCCGCAGGCTTCGATCACATCTTCTATGGCTGGATATTCTTTGCGATTGTCATGGCGGCTATTCTGGGGTTGGCATGGCGCTTCTTTGACCGATCGATCGATGATGCCTTCATCGATGGTACGCGCATCATGACATGGCCCCTGCCGCGCTGGTTGGATGGTCAGGCATTGCCGTGGAAGATCATGATGGGGCTGGCGCTGCTGCTGGCGCTTGGTCTGGCATGGACGGGTGCGGCAACGCGGCTCTCCGCAGCCATGCCGCAACAGATTGCGCTGCCCGACGTGCCGGGGTGGAAACGCGTGAACTATGCGCCAAAGGTGTGGTGGGCGCCGCGCGCCGCTGGGGCCGCGCATCGGCTGCTCGGCCGGTATGAGGATGCGAAAGGCCAGCAGGTTGATGTGTTCTTTGCACTCTATCCTGACCAGAACGAGGGACGCGAGGCTGGCGGATTTGGTGAGGGGGCGTTGATGCCCGATAGTCCGTGGTCGTGGATCGGTAACGGCGCGATGATGGACGGTGCGCAATCCGAACGCTTTCTGGCGCAGGGGCAAAGCCCGGAGCCTGTCGAGCGACTGGCCGCAACATGGTATCGCACCGGCCCGCTTCTGACCGGAAGCAATAGCCGGCTGAAGCTGGCGGTCATGGAGAATCGCGTGCTCCTGCGCGATGATGCCACGATGACGTTGATCGTTTCCGCGGAGGAACGCTCCGGATTTGGCGCACGGCAGAGTGTGGCGGATTTTCTTGCAACGATCGGGCCTGTCGGGGAATGGATGGACCCGATCGCCGATCTGCCGTAGCGCCCCGATATGTGTGGGATTGCAGGCATCTTTCATTGTGGCACGCCAAAACCCGTCGATGCGTCTCGCGTTGAAAGAATGTGTGATGCGCTGGTTCATCGCGGGCCCGACGGTGCGGGCGTATGGACTGCGCCCGGTGTTGGCCTTGGGCATCGCCGCTTGTCGATCATTGATCTTGCCGGGTCGCCGCAGCCGATGTTCTCGGCGGATGGCGGGGCGGTTATCGTCTATAACGGCGAGATTTATAATTTTCAGGAACTTCGGCGCGAATTGACGCAATTGGGTGCGGAATTTCGCACCAATGGCGATACCGAGGTTATTTTGGCCGCGTGGCAGCGTTGGGGCCCCGATTGCCTGCGCCGTTTGCAGGGCATGTTTGCCTTCGCGCTGTATGATCTTCGCGAGAAGACCCTGTTCCTGGCGCGCGACCGGTTGGGTGTGAAGCCGCTCTTCATGGCGCATCTCAGCGATGGGAGCATCGCTTTCGCATCGGAATTGAAAGGGCTTCTGGCCCATCCCCTGCTGCGGCGGGATATCGATCCTCTGGCTGTGGAGGATTATCTTGCCTGGGGTTATGTCCCCGATCACCGCTCATTCCTGAAAGGCGCCGAGAAACTGGCGGCGGGGCATTACCGCTTGCTTAGGCATGGTCAGGAACCCGCCAAACCCGTGCAATGGTGGGATGTTTCCTTTGCAGAGCGGCGCAAAGGCAGGGAAGACGATCTCTCCGCAGAACTGCTTCATCTGCTGCGGCAGGCGGTCAGTTCGCGCATGATCTCGGATGTACCGTTGGGCGCATTTCTTTCCGGGGGGGTGGATTCCTCCAGTGTCGTCGCTTTGATGGCGGAAACCAGCGCGACCCCGGTGCGCACCTGTTCGATAGGCTTTGACGTCTCCTCGCTCGATGAATCGTCTTACGCCGCCAAAGTGGCCGGCCTTTTCTCCACCGATCATCGAAGCCGGGAGGTGAGTAGCGATGATTTTCGAGAAGCCGGACGGCTTGCGCGCATGTTTGATGAACCTTTCGCGGATGCGTCCGCCTTGCCGACCTGGCGTGTTTGCGAACTGGCGCGGGAAACAGTCACCGTCGCTCTTTCGGGCGATGGAGCGGATGAGGCTTTCGCAGGGTACAGGCGCCAAATGTTCCATGCGCGTGAAGAAACTGTGCGCAGTGTTCTGCCCGCAGCGTTTCGACGCGGTGTGCTCGGCGGGCTTGGTGCGATCTATCCCAAGGCCGATTGGCTGCCACGACCCTTGCGTGCCAAATCAACTCTTCTCGCTTTGGCGGACAGCGGGGAAGGTGGATATGCGCGGGCCATTGGCGTGACACCGCCTGAGATCAGGGACCAGTTGTTTTCCCCCGAGTTTCTGGCGCTTCGGGGCGATTATAGGGCAGAGACGCCGTTCATGACGTTGATGCGCAACGCGCCGGCGCGGACCGGGCTGGACCGGGCGCAATATGCCGATCTCAAATTCTGGCTTCCAGGAGATATACTGACCAAGGTTGATCGCACGAGTATGGCGGTAAGCCTGGAAGCGCGCGAACCGCTGCTCGATCATCGCCTGATTGAATTCGCGGCGACATTGCCGTCAGGAATGCGATTGCGCGGTGCCCAGGGCAAATGGTTGCTGAAGCGGACCATGCAACGTTACCTTCCTGATGATATTCTTTTTCGGCCCAAACAAGGGTTTGTAACCCCGGTCAGTGCATGGTTCCGTGGTCCACTCGCTGCGGAGGCCAGGGCGATCGCCACTGGTGCCGTTTTGCATCAGCTTGGGTGGTTCGACATGCACAGGATCGGCAAAATGGTCGAGGACCATATCGCTGGTCGCATGGATCATGGTCGACTTTTGTGGCAATTGCTCATGCTTGACCGGGCTTTGCGTGGATTAAATATCTTTTAATTATATGGGGTTGCCGGGATTTTTTCGCGATCATCATGCCATGTCACGGGGTGCCGCCCCGGAATGAGACGAAATAAATATAAACATGGTAAATATCAGATTGCAAAAAGTCGTGTGCGTGTAATATGATTCCAAACACGATCTTCAACGCGATGTTTTGAATGAGCTGCCTTGGGCGGTCTGGGGAATTGCTTATGGACCGTCTCGATAGTGGTTTGGAGCGAAGCGATCCGGGCTTGGCTGAAGCGGAAGAATCGCTGTTTTTCTCGGATATTAATAAAGAGGGTGGGTTGGCGCAGAGTTTACGCCATCTTTCTGTCCCGCAAGACCTCTATACATTGAACGAGCTTGATGTCTTTTACGAAGACGGGCTGCACACATTGTGGACTTATATGCGGCCGCAAGGTCGTCCCAGTTTTACGCCGACAATGCTGCGAGACTTTGTTGATTGGCAAAATTTGATTGCGAATAGTTTTGGACCGGGGAAGTTGCCTCTCAAATTTCTTGTGCTTGGCAGCCGGGCGCAAGGTGTTTTTTGTTTTGGCGGTGATCTGAAACTTTTTCAAAGCCTTATTCGTGAAGGAAACCGCGAAGGGCTGGTGAAGTACGGATATCGTTGCGTGGAAATTCTCGAACGCAACGCGCGATCACTCGATCTCCCCCTGCTTACGATCGGTCTTGTTGAAGGATCGGCGCTTGGTGGCGGGTTCGAATCCCTTCTGTCGTTCGATGTCCTCGTGGCAGAAAGGGGTGCGACCTTCGGTCTGCCGGAAGTGATTTTCGGTCTTTTCCCAGGTATGGGCGCGCATGCCTATCTGACGCGAAAAGTGGGATCGGCGATGGCCGAGCGGATGATCTTGTCCAATGAAAGTTACACGGCCGAACAGCTGTATGACATGGGCATTGTGCATGTTCTGGCGGAAAAAGGTGAAGGTTTGTCCGCGTGTCGTGAGTATATTCAGAGATCGACGCGCCGGCATGCCGGTCTGGTTAAGGCGCGTGAAGCGATGCGCCTAGCATCGCCTGTGTCTCTCGATGAACTCAAGCGCATCGTCGATATCTGGGCGGATGCAGCGTTGGGGCTGACAGAGCAGGATTTGAAAGTGATGAACAGGCTTGCGCGGGCTCAGTCCCGACTGGCCCAGGCGGCCTGATCCGAAGTTTTCGGTGGATCCTGGCGTTTAATCTTCTAATCTTCGCCGTGTCCTGCGGCGAGGTAATCCGCACTCTGCATTTCCTGTAAACGGCTGATTGTGCGATCAAATTCAAAGCGTCCGTCGCCCGTCTGGTACAGGTTTTCGGGATCTGCATCGGCAGTGACCAGCAGTTTCACTTTGTGTTCGTAAAGGGCATCGATCAGCGTGACGAAACGCGCCGCTTCATTCTTGTTTTCTGGCCCAAGTCTGGGAATGCCGACGAGAATGACCGTGTGATAAGCGCGTGCAATCGCCAGATAATCAGGCGCACCGCGTGCTTCTCCGCACAGGCGTTTGAAACTGAAGACCGCGACGCCCTTGAGGCTTTTGGGGACATGCAATAGCCGCCCGCCGCCGACATCAAGATCGGCTGAAGGGACGTTTTCCGCGTCTTCCGGGTTATAGTCCGTAAGGCGGAAGAATGCTTCGCGCACCTGAGCCGTAGCGGCATCGCCGAGAGGAGTGTGCCACGTTGCCATGCCGCCAAGCCGATCAAGCCGATAATCGACCGGCCCGTTCAGGGTCAGGACGTCCAGTTCGCGTTCGATCAGTGCGATGAACGGGAGAAAGTGTTCGCGATTGAGGCCGTCCTTGTAAAGCGCGTTGGGCGCGCGATTGGACGTGGTGACCACGGTCACCGCTTCATCCATGATCAGGGCCGCAAACAGACGGCTCATGATCATGGCGTCGGCCGAATTGTTGACGACCATTTCATCGAATGCGAGGACCCGCAGGCCTTCGGCCAGTCTGGCCGCCACTTGCGGAATGGGGTCGCCGCTTTCGGTCTTGCGGACATCGCGCAACATCGCATGCACTTCCAGCATGAAGGCATGAAAATGGGCCCGGCGTTTCTCGGTGATGGCGAGCGTATCGTGAAACAGGTCCATCAGCATAGACTTGCCGCGCCCGACGCCGCCCCACATGTATATCCCGCGGGGACGTTCCGATTTCTTGCCGAAGAGTTTGCCAATCAGTCCCGGCTTTGCGCTGCCGGCTTCCAGCTTTTCCTGCAGTAGCTGAAGATGTTTCGCTGCGGCAGCCTGTTCGGCATCCGGGCGCAACTCTCCAGCCGCGACCAGTGCCTCATACCGTGCGACAAGACCGCTCATCAGCGTGAAGACGGTTTGCGGATGGTGGCCGAATAGGCGGCGATCAACGCGCCATCCTGTTCAACCTTGCCGCGCAGAAACACGAGGCGGCGCGTTTCGCGGAGAATTTCGCTGACGGCATCGATGGGGCTGCCCAATTGTCCGGCGCCGACAAACTGGGTGCTGAGGTCCAACGTCATGGAGCGGGGGGCATCACCACCCAGAACCGTGGCCAGTGTCGCGAAGAGCGCGATGTCGATCAGCGACATGGTCACGCCGCCATGGATCGATCCACGCGCATTGCTGTGATGGAGCTGGGGGAACATGCGCGTGCGCGCTGTATTGCCCTCTTCCGGGCGGACCAGCATGGGCCCCATAACAACCGGCTGAAAGCGCGTGTCGTCGGCCAGTTGCCACGTGTACCAGCCCGGATGATCCGGGGCTGGTACGTGAATAAATTCGGCAGGCGCTTGGTTGGCCAAATCAGATGTGCCGTTCAGCCTGCATTTTCTTGATTTCCCCGATGGCCTTGGCGGGCGAAAGCCCCTTGGGGCACACGTTGGCGCAGTTCATGATGGTGTGGCAGCGATAGAGACGGAACGGGTCTTCCAGTTCATCCAGACGTTCGCCGGTCATTTCGTCACGGCTATCCGCGAGCCAGCGGTAGGCCTGCAGCAGGATAGCCGGGCCGAGGAACTTGTCCGAATTCCACCAGTACGACGGGCAACTGGTGGAGCAGCATGCGCACAGGATGCATTCGTAAAGACCGTCCAGCTTTTCACGCTGTTCGGGCGATTGCAGGCGTTCCTTGCCGCTGGGCGTGGTCGAAACCGTCTGCAGCCAGGGCCGAATGGACGCATACTGTGCGTAGAAATGCGTGAAATCGGGAACGAGATCCTTGATCACTTCCATATGCGGCAGGGGGGTGATCCGGATATCGCCGGAAAGATCCTCGATCGCGGTCGTGCAGGCAAGGCCATTGCGGCCGTTCATGTTCATGGCGCACGACCCGCAGATGCCTTCGCGGCAGGAACGGCGAAATGTCAGCGTCGGATCGATTTCGTTTTTGATCTTGATGATCGCGTCCAGAACCATCGGGCCGCACTGATCGAGATCGATTTCAAACGTATCGTAACGCGGGTTTTCCCCGCTGTCGGGGTCATAACGATAGACCTTGAACTTCTTCACACGGCTCGCGCCTTCGGCCTTGTGGACGTTGCCTTTGCCGGAGATCTTGCTGTTTTTGGGAAGTGTAAAGGTTGCCATCGCCTGTTCATTCCTGCTGGCGGCTTTTTACCGCGGGACTCGCGGTGCCTTCTAACGATTCAGCGCCATGTCGCAAGGGCTGCCATCGCACAATAATTATCGGGATTGCGACAATGCAAGCAGCGGAGGATGATGGCGCACGAAAAACGGGAGAGAAGCATGGGGTTTAGCACGTGGTACGAGGATAAAATCCTTCCGCACATCATTCGTTGTGGCTGCGCCAATGCCAATATTGCCGCCTTGCGTGCGAAAATCGTGCCTCTGGCCGAAGGGCGGGTGTTCGAAATGGGGGTCGGCGGTGGACTGAATCAGCCCTTCTACGAAACGTCGAAGATCACTGGCTTTTCTGGGATCGATCCGTCAGAAAAATTGCTCGACTATGCCCGTGCCGCAGCACGGTCGCGTGGTTGGGATACCGATATTCGTCAGGGTTTCGGAGAAGCAATTCCATTCTCCGATGCCGAATTCGACACAGTGGTATGCACGTTCACCATGTGCTCAGTTCAGGATCAGGCGCGGGTGCTCGACGAAATGCGCCGCATACTCAAGCCTGGTGGGCGGCTGCTTTTTCTGGAGCATGGGCGCGCAGTCGATCCGGTCGTGGTGAAGTGGCAGACCCGGATCGAACCGGCGTGGAAGCGTGTTTTTGGAAACTGCCACTTGAGTCGCGCGGTTACCGGCGCCGTGCGTGAAAGCGGTTTTGCGATGGAGTACACCGATCACACCTATATGTCCGGTGCACCGCGTTTTGCCGGCTTCATGGAATGGGGCGTCGGAATCAAAGCGGGCCATTGATCCTGCTTTGAACGACATGCTCCCGCGCCGTTCGGGAACGGCGCGGGAGATATTCAGGATTTACTCGCCAAATGTCCGCTGCCACCAGCCGCGACGCGGCGTGGATGGCGTTTCCTCGCCAGCTTCCGCTGGCGCTTCACCGGCATCGGTTTGCGCAACGGGTTCAGCAACCAGTTCGGCGGTTTCCGTTGTCGCGGGCACTGTTTCAGCCACGACTTCAGCGGGTGCTTCAACCGTTGCTTCCGGCGCAGGGGTATCGGCCTTCTTGCGCCGGGTCCGCTTTGGTTTGGCGGGGACCTCTTCCACCACCACTTCGGCGGTCTCAGCGGGCTCCGCCGGGGCATCAGCGACATCTTCTGCAACGGGTTCTGCCTTTTTACGGCGGGTCCGTTTAGGCTTGGCTGGCGCTGCTTCCGCTTCGGCTTCTACCACTGCAGCAGGGGGCTCTGCCGTGACGACAGGGGCTTCTTCTGCAACGTCCGATTCTGCCGGTGCTTCGGCTTCGACCTTCTTGCGGCGGGTCCGCCGGGGTTTCGGGGCCGGTGCCGCCTCGGGTTCTGGCGTCACATCGTCAGCCTGAACGGCATCGGCCTGTGCAACGTCAGCCGGGGCAGGGGCGTCTTCCGAGCGGTCAGAAGAACCCTCGTCAGCAACGCTTTCGTCATCGCTGCCGTCGGAACCTTCGATGCTTTCTTCACCGTCGGTCCGCTTCTTCCGGCGACGGCCACCGCGGCGGCGGCGGCGCTTGGCGCGCTCTTCGCCTTCAGCGCTATCGTCACCATGCTCATGATCGCCTGTTGGCTCATCAGCCTCGGAGCTATCGCTGGCGTCTTCGTCAGAGCCGCTTTCGAACGCTTCATGACCGTTATCGGCCTGCTCGCCTTCACCATCCTGATCGCGACGCTTGCGATTACGACCACCGCGGCGGCGACGGCGTTTGCGGCGCTGATCCTGGTTGTCCTCTTCGTCGCGGAATTCCGCCTCTTCCTCGTCCTCGTCGTCTTCCTCTTCGATCACCAGATCGAGATCTTCTTCGATAAGAAGGGGTTCAAACCGGGGGGCAGTGAGCGGACGAGGGCCAGAGCTCGAAACGCGCATTTTCGCGCCTTCGTTCTCGCCTTCAGGGATTACCTCGACGTTTACCCCATAACGCTCTTCAATTTCCGCCAGATCGCCGCGTTTCTGGTTCAACAGATAGATCGCAGCTTCGGTGGAGGCATAAAGCGTGATGATCGTGCCTTTGCCCTTTGCCGCTTCATCCTCGATCAGGCGCAGCGCGGAAAGGCCTGCGCTCGACGCCGTGCGCACCAGACCCGTGCCATCGCAATGCGGGCAGGACCGTGTGGTCGCTTCGAGTACGCCTGTGCGCAAGCGCTGACGGCTCATTTCCATCAGGCCGAAGCCCGAAATGCGGCCGACCTGAATCCGCGCCCGATCGTGCTTGAGCGCGTCCTTCATCGCCCGCTCGACCTTGCGGATATTGGAACTGTATTCCATGTCGATGAAGTCGATCACCACCAGGCCAGCCATGTCGCGCAGGCGAAGCTGGCGGGCGATCTCTTTCGCTGCCTCGAGATTGGTGCTGAGCGCCGTCGCCTCGATCCCATGTTCCTTTGTGGAACGGCCGGAGTTGATGTCGATAGACACCAGCGCCTCGGTCGGATTGATAACAAGATAACCGCCCGACTTGAGCTGCACGACGGGATCGTACATCGCGGTAAGCTGGTCTTCCGCGCCATAACGCTGGAATAGCGGCACCGGATCGGCATATTGTTTTACCCGCCGGGCATGGCTGGGCATGAGCAGTTTCATGAACTGCCGCGCGGCCTTGTAACCTTCCTCGCCTTCGACGACGACATCTTCGATATCGCGGTTGTATATGTCCCGGATCGCGCGCTTGATCAGATCGCTATCGGAATGGATCATTGCGGGTGCGCTGGATGACAGCGTGTTTTCGCGGATTTCATCCCACAGTCGGGCGAGGTAATCGAAATCGCGTTTGATTTCGGTCTTGGTGCGTTGAAGTCCTGCCGTGCGGATAATGCAACCCATGCTGCGGGGCAGCTTAAGTTCCGACACAATTTGCTTGAGGCGCTTGCGGTCCGTCGAGCTGGAAATCTTCCGAGAAATCCCGCCGCCGTGGCTGCTGTTGGGCATCAGAACGGTGTAGCGGCCTGCGAGGCTGAGGTATGTCGTCAGCGCGGCGCCCTTGTTGCCGCGCTCTTCCTTTACGACCTGAACCAGCAATACCTGGCGGCGCTGGATGACGTCCTGAATCTTGTAGCGACGACGCAATGCCATGCGTTTCGCGCGCAGTTCCTCAACTTCCTTGGAACGCGCGCGGCCTTGTCTGCGTCCGCGACGACGGCCGCGACCGCGATCATCATGACCTTCGCCGTTATCGGCATCGGTGTGGGATCCGCTTTCGTCGGCCTCGGCGCCATTGCTGCTGTCGTCTTCTTCGACAATGCCGCCTTCGATCGTGGCGACGTCATCCTTTTCGGATGTGTCGATTTCCTCGACACCATCGTCGCCGAGAAGATCGTCAGCAAGAAGGCCATTCTCGCCATAATCGTCGTCATCGTCATCCGCGCCGTCTTCTTCGGCAGCGCGCAGGCGCGCTTCTTCTTCTGCTGCTGCAGCTTCTTCTGCCAGCAACGCTTCGCGGTCTTCGCGCGGAATCTGATAATAATCGGGGTGAATTTCGCTGAAAGCGAGAAACCCGTGCCTGTTTCCACCGAAGTCCACGAATGCCGCCTGCAAAGACGGCTCAACCCTTGTGACTTTCGCTAGATAAATGTTGCCTTTGATCTGTTTTTTATCGGCAGATTCAAAATCGAATTCTTCAATACGGTTGCCTTTGAGCACCGCCACCCGCGTTTCTTCCGGGTGGCGCGCATCGATAAGCATGCGCGTTGTCATTGTAGAGTCTCCAGGCGCGCGGCCGTTTCGCATCCTCCGCAGAGGTGGCGGTAGCTGCGCGCACAATAGTAGGTGATCCGTCAGGTGCCCGGTATGTGAGGGACGGCCTGCCCGGAAGGGTCTGAATGCCGATTTGCCGTGGCAAACCGGAAATGCGGAATGTGTCTGCCCCAAAGAGAATGCGCGGACCCTTATCTTCTTCGAAGGTGTTATACGCGGTCCTGCTCGCCGCAAATGCAGCGCCAGAGGCGGGCTGCAGCGGTTTGTAATCGAGCGGACTTCTCATTCGGGCATCAACCTGTGTGAAACCGGTTCCGATTGGCGCCGGTCGCTGTGGCGGAGCAGGCTGCTGCATTATCCTCGGGTAACGCTTCAGCATCTTGATAATGCTCCAGCGTGCCCGGAGTGCCTGAACTGCTCCGTGTGGCTTTGCTAGCACCGGTCTGTAATATCGGCAACCTTATTGCGGAATAAGGTCAAATGGCTCTTGTCCTTTTGGCTATTGGGCCGTTAACCCTGATGGGATGGCGTTCATTTCGCGGCTTTCCGTGATTGTACTTGTCCCGGCAGTTATGCTTGCCGGGCTTTTTCTGTTCTGGCCCGGATTTACCTCTCTGTTCGCAAACGACAATCATCTTGTCCGCATCGAACTGCCAGAGCCCGGCAGCAGCCTGAATCTGCCAGCAGTGCTTGGCCCGCCCGATGCCAGTCGCCCGCTGATTGTTATCGATGCGGGGCACGGGGGGCATGATCCCGGGGCTGGTGGTGACGGGTTGCAGGAGAAAACGCTGACACTGGATCTGGCGCGAACGTTGCGGGACCAGTTACTGGCAAATGGCGGCATTCGTGTCGCTCTGACGCGGGATGATGACCGGTTTCTTGCGCTGGCCGAACGGCGGGATATTGCCAGGGCATTGGGGGCGACCCTGTTCCTTTCGATCCATGCGGATTCTGCTGGCGAGGAGAAGGACGTGTCGGGCGCCAGCCTCTACACCTTATCCGCCCAGGCGTCGGATGAGGCGGCGGCGCGGCTTGCGACGCGGGAGAATCGGGCTGATCGCATCAATGGCATGGTTCTGGATGATCAGAATGGTTCCGTGAATGCGATTTTGTTCAATCTGTCGCAGCGGCGCGCCCGTGACGATGCGGGGGAACTGGCACGGTTGATTGTGCGGGAAGGGGAGGGGGAGATGGTATTTCACCCGAGTCCCCGTCGTTCCGCAGCGTTTGCAGTGCTCAAATCGCCGGATATCCCATCCATTCTGTTTGAGGCTGGCTACATCACGAATCCCGATGAAGCACGCCGTTTGGCCTCGCCTGAAGGGCGTATGCAATTTGGCGAAATCGTGGCGCGCGCAATACGCATCTACTTCGCACGACAGGCGGGCGGATAGCCCATGCGGGAGCGATGCCGGACGAACTGCATCGCAAGGCACTGGTCTAGCGCAATTAGGCCGTGCTAAGGGCGGCTCACGATGGCCGACGAGACCAATTTCGAAACCGCCCGCTACAGGATTCGCCGTGACGCCAAAGGTGCATTCGCCTGGGCGGAAGGTGCGCTGAGCTGGGCGAAGACGCAGTGGCGTGACAGCCGCCTGTTCCGCTGGATTGCAATCGCCGCAGCTGCATTTGTGGTGCTGTGGGCGCTGGTGTGGTTCGCCTTGGCGCGGGATTTGCCTGATGCGGAAATGCTGTTGGACTATCAGCCGCCTTTGCCGACGATGGTGCGTGGAATTGATGGCGAAATCGTCGATTCCTATGCGCGGGAACGGCGTGTGCAGCTTCAGTTCGTCGATTTTCCGCGCCCGATGATCAATGCGTTCCTGGCCGCTGAAGACAAGACGTTCTGGACACACGGTGGCATTGATTACACCGGCTTCGTCGGCGCCGTATTCGACTATGTGACCAAGTTGGGTTCGGGCCAACGGGCGAAAGGTGGTTCGACCATCACCCAGCAGGTGGCGAAAAATATTCTCGTCGGTGACGAGTATTCGATCACGCGCAAGCTCAAGGAAATGATCCTCGCGCGCAGAATCGAGAGCGTGTTGACCAAGCAGCAAATTCTTGAGTTGTATCTCAACGAGATTCCGCTCGGCAGGCAGAGCTTTGGCGTACAGGCTGCTGCCCGGGCCTATTTTGACAAGGATATCGGCGATCTGCAGCTGCATGAGGCCGCGTTCCTTGCGATTCTGCCGAAAGCGCCGGAACGATATGGTCGTGCGAAGTATGCCGATCTTGCTATGGAACGGCGAAACTTTGTTCTCGATCAGATGGTTGCGAACGATTTCATCACGCGGGAACAGGCCGATGCGGCCAAGGCCAAACCTCTGGGCGTTATTCAACGTCGTTCCGCCGAAAAAACGGTCGATGCCGGCTACTTCATGGAGGAGGTGCGCCGTCAATTGATGGGGCGCTATGGCGAAAAGGCGGAAGATGGTCCGCATAGCGTCTACGCAGGCGGTCTCTGGGTGCGCACCTCGCTCGACCCCAAGTTGCAGACTGCCGCCCGGGATGCGCTGCGTGGCGCTTTGCTGCGCTTCCACGGAGGGCGCGGTTGGACAGGACCGATTGCCACGATCGATGTCAGTGACGGAAACTGGCAGGGCGAACTGGTCAGTTCTTACCTCGGCATCAATTACCAGAACTGGCGCGTGGGTGTGGTTACGGCGCGGACCGGGGCGAGTGCGCGGATCGGGTTTGTCGATGGCAAGGAAGCGCCGTTGACCGGATTGCCGGATGCCTTGAAGGCGGGGGATGTCATTGTCGCATCGCCCGAAGGCAATGGTTACAGGGTACGTACGATTCCTGAAATTTCAGGCGGTTTTCTCGCGCAAGACCCAAACACCGGTCGCGTGCTGGCGATGCAGGGCGGCTTCGATTCCCGATTGGGCGCATTCAACCGGGCGACGCAGGCCATGCGGCAGCCGGGCTCTACCATCAAGCCGTTCGTCTATGCGACAGGGCTCGATTTTGGCCTCTCTCCGGCCTCAATGGTGTCGGACAGTTCGTTCTGCGTGTATCAGGGCGGTGCGCGGGGTGAGAAATGCTTCCGCAACTTCAGCGGTGGCGGCGGGGGTGAGCACACCATGCGCTGGGGCCTTGAACAGTCCCGCAACCTGATGACCGTGCACATTGCCAATGATGCCGGTATGCCGAATGTCATTCGCACTTTCGACAAGGTCGGTATCGGCCAGTACAAACCTTACCTCTCCTTTGCGCTCGGAGCCGGTGAAACGACCGTGGAGAAAATGGTCAATGCCTATTCGGCGCTGGCCAATCAGGGGCGTCAGTTCGACCCCAGCCTGATCGATTATGTGCAGGATCGGGGTGGCAAGGTCATCTGGCGTGCGGACAAGCGCAAGTGCACGGGCTGCAACATGAAGGACTGGGATGGCAAAGCCATGCCGCGCTTCGCGGCGCGTGGCAAACAGGTGCTCGATGCCCGCACGGCCTATCAGGTCGTTCACATGCTGGAAGGCGTTGTCACACGCGGTACGGCTGTCACCCTGCGTGATCTCAAGTTGCCGCTGTTCGGCAAGACCGGGACGACATCAGGGCCGACCGATGTGTGGTTCGTCGGGGGATCGCCTGACATCGTTGCAGGGGTTTATCTGGGGTATGACAAGCCGCGCAGCCTCGGCGGTGGTGCGCAGGGTGGCCGTCATGCGGCGCCGATATTCAAGGAATTCGTACAGAAGACACGCGATCACTGGAGTGACGAACCATTCCCGGCGCCTGCTGGCGTTCGCATGGTGCGCATCGATCGTCGTACGGGCAAGCGCGTGTTCGATGGCTGGCCCAGTAGTGATCCCAAGGCGGCGATCATCTGGGAAGCCTTCAAGCCGGACACGGAACCGCGCCGGAGCACCCGGCAGGATGAAGTCGACGCCATGCGGCAGGAAATTCTGACGTTGCTGCGCCGCGGCCGCGCTGTTGAAGCCCAGCGGAAATCGGGAACGACAACCGAACAGCCTGGCAATTTTGCGGAACAGCAAGGCGGCCTGTACTAGCGAGGCAGGCGTCGTGATGCTGGACAGTCTGGCGGTTTAGGCTCATGCTTCTACTATGAAACGGCTGCTAGTCCTCGCTTGCGCTTTGAGCGCGTTTGCATCCCCGGCGCTGGCCGCATTGCCGGTTGGTGCCAAGGCGCCCCAGTTTGCGACCAAAGGGGCGCTTGCGGGCAAGGATTTCGCATTCGATCTCAGGCGCGCGCTGGCGGATGGGCCGGTGGTCCTGTACTTTTATCCAAAGGCCTTCACGCAGGGCTGCACGCTCGAAGCGAATGCCTTTGCGGAAGCGATGCCACAATTTCAGGCCGCCGGGGCGAAGGTGATCGGCCTTTCTGCGGATGATCTTCCCACTTTGCGCCGCTTTTCGACCAAGGAATGCCGGGATGCCTTTCCTGTTGCGATAGCCAGCCCGACCGTGATCAAGGCCTATGATGTCGCCTTGGTGCGGGAAGGGGCGAAAACCGGCCTTTCCGACCGCACATCCTATGTGATCGGGAAGAATGGCCGTATCATTATGGTGCACTCGGATCTTGATTGGCGAGAGCACGTAAAACGTACACTTGCGGCGGTGAAATCCCTCAAGTCCAAATAGGCGCTTGCATCGCCTTGCAGTGGCGGGCAGGGGCGAGGCCTGTTGCTCCCACTTTCGCAACTGACACGCCTCCGCTAAGCGGGCCCCGAGACAACGGAGTTGAATTGCCATGCGTGCCGAAGGGCAGGCCCAAATAGAACGTATCGAAGCCGCCTTGGCGTTGGTCAGGAGATCTCTGGATTGGGATCGCGCCCTGCGGCGTCTCGACGAGCTGAACGCACGCGTGGAAGATCCGACCCTGTGGGACGATCCCAAGCAGGCGGAAGCGATCATGCGCGAACGACGTAGGCTGGAAGCCGCGATCGGCACCGTCAACGAAATCGGCCAGGAAATGGCGGACGCCATCGAATTCATCGAGATGGGTGAGGCCGAGGGCGATGATGCCACGGTCGACGAAGGGCTCGATTCCCTCGAAAAGCTGGCGGCGCGCGCCGATGCTGACAAAGTGCAGGCACTTCTGTCGGGCGAAGCAGACGCCAACGATACCTATCTTGAAATTCACGCAGGCGCAGGTGGCACGGAAAGCCAGGACTGGGCCGAAATGTTGCAGCGGATGTATACACGCTGGGCGGAACGCCGTGGCTACAAGGTCGAACTGGTGGATTACCACGCCGGCGAACAGGCCGGAATCAAGTCCGCCACCCTGTTGCTCAAGGGCGAGAACGCGTACGGGTACGCCAAGACCGAAAGCGGCGTTCATCGCCTCGTGCGGATCAGCCCGTATGACAGTTCCGCGCGGCGGCATACGAGTTTCAGTTCGATCTGGGTCTATCCCGTGATCGATGATGACATCGACATCGATATCAATCCGGCAGACCTGAAAATTGATACTTATCGGGCATCGGGCGCGGGTGGGCAGCACGTCAATACCACGGACTCTGCCGTGCGTATTACGCACGCGCCCAGTGGTATCATCGTGGCCAGCCAGATCGACCGATCGCAGCACAAGAACCGCGAAATCGCGATGAACATGCTGAAAGCGCGGCTGTTCGAGGAAGAAATGCGCAAGCGCGAAGAGGCTGCGAGCGCGGAACATGCCTCCAAGACGGATATTGGCTGGGGCCACCAGATCCGGTCATACGTCTTGCAGCCCTATCAGATGGTCAAGGATTTGCGCACAGGCGTGACATCCACCAGCCCGGACGACGTGCTTGACGGCAAACTGGATGAATTCATGGCCGCTGCACTGGCCCAGCGGGTGACCGGCGAATCTGTAGAGGTCGAGGACGTCGAGTGATCCGCTTTCGCGCTCTCTGTGCAACGGTCTTGTTTGCCCTGGCTGCGTGCCAGCCGGCAGGCAAGGATACCGATCGCCCGGAGACGTCGCGAGAATTTCCCCGCGCCGACCGCCCGGTCTCTGAAAGCGGCGCCAATAGCGTCAGCACCGAACAAGTGCGCGATGATCGCCGTGAGGCGACAACCGTCATGGACCTGGCCCAGATCGCGCATGGCATGAGCGTGGCCGATATTGGCGCCGGTGAAGGATACTACACCGTTCGTCTGGCGGAGCGGGTAGGGCCAAGAGGGCGCGTGCTTGGTCAGGATATCGATGCAGAAGCCTTGAAGCGATTGGGCGCACGCGTTGAACGCGAACGTCTCGACAATGTTTCGATCAAGCATGGCGAATCTGACGATCCGCAATTGCCGGAAAAGAGCTTCGATCGGATATTCCTCGTGCACATGTATCATGAGGTGACGGAGCCCTATGCGTTCCTGTGGCGTCTGAGGCCAGCACTCCGGCCGGGCGGACAGGTCATAGTGGTCGATGTCGACCGACCGACGGATACGCACGGGATCAACCCGCGCCTGCTCTTCTGCGAGTTTGAAAGTGTGGGCTTTCGTCTGGTAGAATTTGTCCGTAAGCCGGAATTGGCCGGATATTATGCGCAGTTCGAAGTTGCAGGACAACGCCCTGCGCCAAGAGATATAAAGCCGTGCCGAGAGGCGGGCGTGACAAAGAAAGATACAGCCGCCTGACGCGGCCTGTTTGGTTAGGAAAGATAATGTCATTCAAGGGGTTGCAGCCAATAATCTATCGCGGTCGCGAGGTATGGCCGTTGATTGAAGGCGGTAAGGGTGTGTCTGCGACCAACCACACCAGCTCCGGGGCATGGGCTGCTGCGGGCGGTGTGGGCACGGTCAGTGCCGTCAACGCGGACAGTTATGATGCGGAAGGCAAGATCGTCCCGCAGGTCTATGAACAATTGACCCGCCGCGAACGGCATGAGCAATTGATCCGTTATGCGATCGATGGCGGTGTCGAACAGGTAAAACGCGCCTACGATATTTCCGGCGGCAAAGGCGCGATCAATATCAACGTGCTGTGGGAAATGGGCGGTGCGCAGGCAGTACTCGAAGGCATTCTCGAGCAGACGCGGGGCCTGGTAACGGGTGTTACTTGCGGCGCGGGCATGCCCTACAAACTGGCCGAAATCGCGGCGCGGTACGATGTGGCCTATCTGCCGATCATCAGTTCCGCCCGCGCGTTCCGCGCCTTGTGGAAGCGGTCCTACAGCAAAGTCGCAGACCTGATGGCGGCTGTGGTTTACGAAGATCCGTGGCTGGCAGGCGGGCATAATGGCCTTTCCAATGCGGAAGACCCGACCAAGCCGGAAGATCCCTATCCCCGTGTGAAGGCGCTGCGCGACACCATGCGTGCAGAGGGGATTGCCGACAGCGTGCCGATCGTCATGGCCGGCGGTGTCTGGTTCCTGCGCGAATGGAACGACTGGATCGAGAATCCGGAACTTGGGTCGATTGCCTTCCAGTTCGGAACGCGCCCACTGCTCACGCAGGAAAGCCCGATTCCCCAAGGTTGGAAGGACCGTCTGCGTACGCTGGAGCCGGGCGATGTCCTGTTGCACCGCTTCTCGCCCACAGGGTTCTACAGCTCGGCAGTGAAGAACCCCTTCCTGCGTAATCTCGAAGCCCGTAGCGAGCGGCAGATTCCCTATTCTCGGGTCGAGGCCGGTGCGCATACGGTGCAACTCGACGTCGGCGTGAAAGGCAAGAACTTCTGGGTTGCCCCGGCAGATCTCGATCGTGCACGGACCTGGGCAGGTCAGGGCTTCACCGAAGGTCTGCGCACCCCTGATGATACGATCGTATTCGTCACCCCGGATGAGCGTACGGTCATCAGGGAAGATCAGGCGGCGTGCATGGGTTGCCTGTCGCACTGCGGTTTTTCTGCATGGAAAGACTATGACGATTATACCACCGGCCGCCTTGCCGATCCGCGCAGCTTCTGCATCCAGAAGACATTGCAGGACATTGCCCATGGCGACGACGTGGAACAGAACCTGATGTTTGCGGGCCATGCGGCCTATCGCTTCAAGCAGGATCCGTTTTATTCGAACAATTACACCCCCACCGTGAAGGAACTGGTTGATCGTATCCTCACCGGGGACTGATCAACGCATGGCCCGCGCGGCCATTTGCGTGTGAGGAAATAGGGGTAAACGGGAAAGGGACGGTGGATGACACCGTCCCTTCTTTCTTGGCCTGCTCTTGAGAAGGGTGGGTGCTATTCCAGTTCCCACGCCCGTTCGCCATGGCTGGCGATATCGAGCCCGTCGCGTTCTTCATCTTCGTTCACGCGCATTGGCATGAACAGCGAAACGCCCAGTGCGATGATCCCCGTTATGACGGCTGACCATAGTGCGACCACAGCAATAGCCAGAGCTTGCGCGCCGATCTGGCTGAGCATGCCCATACCATCGGCATAGCCTGTTCCGCCGAGAGCCGGTGTCAGGAATATGCCCAGCAGCAACGATCCCAGAATGCCCCCGAGGCCATGCACCGCGAAGACATCGAGGGAATCGTCAATGTGCAGCTTGTGCTTCACCGCCTGGATCGCCCCATAGCACAGCGTTGCGGCAGCTACGCCAAACAGTATGGCCGCGCCGGGGGAGATGAAGCCGGCGGCAGGCGTGACGGTGGCCAGCCCGGCAATTGCGCCCGTGGCGAAGCCGACACTGGTGGGCTTCCCCACTGTCACGCGTTCCAGCAGCACCCAGAACAGGGCGGCTGCGCAGGCGGCTGCGTGGGTATTGATAATGGCGGACGATGCATCATCCGTGGCGGTGAGAGCGGAGCCACCGTTGAACCCGAACCACCCGACCCACAACAGCATTGCACCGATCATGGTCAGGCCCGGAGCATGGGGCAACATCAGTGTGCGGGGAAAGCCTGTGCGACGGCCCAGCAGCAGGGCAACGACCACGGCGGATACGCCTGCTGTCGTGTGAACGACTATGCCTCCGGCGAAATCCATAACGCCAAACATCGATGCCAGCCAGCCGCCGCCCCAGATCCAGTGTGCGACGGGGGCGTAAACAAGCAGGCTCCACAGTGCACAGAACGCCACGACCCAGCCGAACCGCGCGCGATCCACCCAGGCGCCGATCATCAGCGCAGGGGTGATGGCGGCGAAGGTCAGCTGAAACATCGCAAAGGTGCTTTCCGGAATGGTGGTGCCTTCGCGGACGGTTCCCAGATTGTTGAGCATCCATGCCCCGCCGCCGCCCAGCCAGCCATTGCCGCCGGGACCGAACGCAAGCGTATATCCCACGGCAATCCAGAGGAGTGAGGCCACCGCTGCGACAGCGCCGCATTGCACGGCGACCGAAAGGAAATTTTTGGCGCGCACCAGTCCACCGTAGAACAAGGCAAGCCCGGGCAGTGTCATCAGCAACACCAATGCCGAGGAAACCAGAATCCACGCGGTGTCGCCGCTGTCGCTGACTGCGGCATAAGGATCCTGCGCGAAAACGGGGCTTGATAGTGCGGTCCCGATGATCACACTCATCGGCAACACGAATTTGCGAAGCATAGTCCCCCCTTTCAGGCGCCGTCGGCCAGGTGCCTTTTCGGGCGTGACCTAAAACGGAAAGCTGCAGGTGGGCAAGTGTTCTGAACAGTCCCGGATTTCGGGCTAGACCAGACCTTCGAGCACCTGATCTGGGGGACGGTGCCCGTCTGCCCAGAAACGGATGTTCGCGATCACCTTTTCACCAGACGCTTCGCGCCCTTCAATCGTGGCGCTGGCCATGTGCGGCAAAGCCAGCACGTTGGACAGGGAAATGAACCGGGGGTCGATTTCTGGTTCATGCGCATAAACATCCAGCCCCGCACCGCCAATCTTGTTATGGGTAAGGGCGGTGATGAGCGCTTCTTCATCGATCAGATGGCCGCGCGCGGTATTCACCAGATAGCTCGTCGGTTTCATCAGAGCGATGCGGCGCGCGTCAAGCAGGTGATGCGTTTCGGCCGTCGCAGGGCAGTGCAGCGTAAGAATATCCGATTCTGCAATCAGACGATCGAGATCGCTTTCGTATCGCGCGCCCAGCATGTTTTCCACCGCGTCAGGCAGGCGATGGCGATTGTGATAGACGATTTCCAGCCCGAAAGCCCGGGCGCGATGCGCAACGGCCTGGCCAATGCGGCCCATGCCGATAATTCCCAGCCGCTTGCCGTTAATCCGGTGACCCAGCATGAACGATGGTCCCCAGCCGGGCCACTTGCCTTGCCGCAGGGTGGTGATCCCTTCCGCAAACCGGCGTGGCCCTGTCAGGATAAGCGCCATGGCCGTATCCGCGGTATCTTCCGTGAAAACCCCAGGAGTATTGGTCACGATAATGCGGCGCGACCATGCGGCCGCTACATCGATATGCTCAGTTCCGGCACCGAAGCTGGCAATGAGACCAAGCCTGTCACCGGCGGCCTCGATCATGGCACCGTCGATACGGTCAGTCACCGTGGGGACCAGAACATCGCAGTCACGCATGGCTGCAATCAGGGCATCGCGGTCCATGATTCGATCTTCGGTATTGATCACCACGTCGAACAGCTCGCTCATCCGGTCTTCCACAACAGGCAGAAGCCTGCGTGTGACAATAACCCGGGGCTTGCCGGTCACGCGGCGACTCGATGCCTGGGCTGCTGGCGGTGTTTGCGTTGTTTCGCTCATTGCAGCATGCGCTAGGACGCCTTGGCGGGAGCGGTCAAGCATATGCTTGGCGGCAGGTTTTGATCGTGGATGCGGATGGATCGGTTTGGTGGCTTGATGTCGGGCCGGGCTCGTGTCTATGGCTGCAGATCATGCATAGCTTGCGCTTCTCAGCCCTTGTTGCCCTGTTCGCTGCCGCCATCGGTTTTGCGACACCTGCGATCGCGCAGAATCGGGAAACGCCCTATTGGGCGTCGATCCGGGTTGAACGGGTGAATATGCGCGTCGGCCCAAGCGAATCCTACAGAATTTCATGGGTTTACCGGCGCCCGCAACTCCCGTTGAAAGTATTGCGGGTCAAGGAAGGTTGGCGTCTGGTGGAAGACGCCGACGGTGCTCGGGGGTGGGTAACGGCCCGCTTTCTGAGTCGGGACCGGACCGCCATTCTGGTTGGGAAAGGACTGGTCGCCTTGCGCGCCAATCCCGGGGATGACGCAAAACTGCTGTGGAATGCCGAACCGGGCGTGGTCGGGAAGCTTGGCGATTGTGACGAAGGTTGGTGCCGCATCGATATTGCCGGCCATGTGGGCTGGGTGCGGCAAGCCCGGCTCTGGGGTGCGGGCGAACCCTGATTTGTAGAATGCAAACAGGCGATGGCATGCGCACCGCCTGTTTGTCGTATCGCTTCTCCGATAAGCGTCAGATTATTTCCAACGCCACAGCAGTGGCTTCACCACCGCCGATGCAGAGGCTCGCGACGCCGCGCTTCAAACCCCGATTCCGCAGTGCGGCAATCAGCGTTGCGATGATTCGCGTGCCGCTTGCGCCGATCGGGTGACCAAGCGCCGTTGCCCCGCCATTGACGTTGACCTTGTCATGCGGAATGTCGAGATCGCGCATGGCAATCATGGCCACGCAGGCGAAGGCTTCGTTGACTTCGAACAGATCAACATCGGCCACAGTCCAGCCTGCCTGATCCAGCACTTTCTGCATCGCGCCGACAGGAGCGGTCGTGAAAGCGGCCGGTTCGTGCGAATGCGCGGCCAGGCCGACGATTTTCGCGACGGGGGCGAGGCCTTGGGCTGAAGCCGCGCTGGCGCGCATCAATGTGACGGCTGCCGCACCATCGGAAATGGAACTGGAACTGGCTGCGGTGATAGTGCCATCCTTGGCAAAGGCGGGTTTGAGTTCCGGAATTTTGTCCGGGCGGCCCTTGCCGGGCTGTTCGTCGGTATCGACGACCGTTTCACCCTTTCTGCTCTTGATGGTTACCGGGGCGATTTCATTGGTGAAGGCGCCGCTGGCAATCGCAGCGTTGGCGCGGCGCAAGGATTCAATCGCGTAGGCATCCTGTTCCTCGCGCGTCAGCTGATATTTGTCCGCCATATCCTGGGCGAGCGCCCCCATCGACGTTCCCGCCTGATACGCGTCCTCCAGGCCATCAAGAAACATGTGGTCATAGGCCGTGTCGTGGCCCGCGCGGGCACCTGCGCGATGTTTTTTGAGCAGGTAGGGGGCATTGGTCATGCTTTCCATGCCGCCTGCTACCACCACATCGGCCGATCCCGCGACGAGCGCTTCGGCACCCATAATGACCGTCTGCATGCCTGATCCGCAGACCTTGTTCACGGTGGTCGCCTGTACGGCATTGGGCAAACCCGCCTTGATCGTTGCCTGGCGGGCAGGGGCCTGCCCAAGGCCAGCAGGCAGGACGCAGCCCATATAGACCCGGTCGATCGAGTCATCAGACAGGCCGGCACGATCGATCGCGGCGCGAATTGCCGTCGCCCCCAGGTCGGTTGTGCCCGTGTCGGCCAGCGATCCCAGCATTCCCCCCATGGGAGTGCGGGCATAAGACAGAATAACGATGGGATCTTGTGCAGAAAACGGGGGCATGACCAACCTCGCCAGACAAAGAATGAGACGCTGAAAAAAGTGTAATGCTGCCATGCAGCAATAGCAATTGAGAACGGGTCGCAAAAACAAAGGACTTGCTGGCGTTAAAAGCAGGCATCGCCCTCTTGCACCTGCGTAAAGGGGGGACTAGGGCGCACGGGTATTCCGGTTGCATGCGAGTCAGCCCCAAAAGGACTGTTTAGAGTGCTCGATCTCTCACAATATCTGCCGATCCTGATATTTCTTGGCATCGCGCTGCTCCTGTCAGCTGCATTTGTCTTTCTGCCTATCGGGGTTTCGTACCTTACCGGCAGCCGCAGCCCGTCTGCGGAGAAGCTGAGCGAGTATGAATGCGGTTTCCCCGCGTTTGAAGATTCGCGCAGTCAGTTTGACGTGCGTTTCTATCTCGTTGCGATCCTGTTTATCATTTTCGACCTCGAAGCCGCTTTTCTGTTTCCCTGGGCGGTCAGTCTCGATCTTACGGGCTGGCCGGGCTGGATCACGATGATGATCTTCCTGGGTGAACTGGCCATCGGCCTCGCTTATGCATGGAAGAAGGGAGCTCTGGACTGGGAATGAGCACGCTCGTTAACAGCGCTGGGCAGCCGCTCGTGTCGGGCCAGAACGCATCTGGCACTGCGGTAACCCCGCCCGATCAGGCTTTTTTCAACGACCTTAACCAGCAGGTTTCGGACAAGGGCTTTCTCGTCACGTCGACAGAGGAACTGTTTCAGTGGGCTCGGACCGGCTCGTTGTGGTGGATGACGTTCGGCCTCGCGTGTTGCGCGGTCGAAATGATCCACGTGAACATGCCGCGTTATGACATGGAGCGGTTTGGCGTCGCCCCACGCGCATCGCCGCGCCAGTCGGACGTGATGATTGTTGCCGGCACGCTTTGCAACAAGATGGCACCGGCTCTGCGTCGCGTTTACGATCAGATGTCGGACCCGAAATATGTGATCTCGATGGGTTCGTGTGCGAACGGCGGTGGTTATTACCACTACAGCTACAGTGTCGTGCGCGGCTGCGATCGTATCATTCCTGTCGATATCTACGTGCCCGGCTGTCCTCCGACCGCCGAGGCGCTGCTTTACGGTGTGATGCAGCTTCAGCGCAAAATCCGCCGTGTCGGCACGCTCGAGAGGTAAGGACAGGATGACCGTTCTGCATTCCGCTCCGAAATTTGCCTCGAACGAAGGTGTCATCGATGTGTTGACACCGGCGCTCGGGGCCATGCTCGTTTCTGCCACGGAAGAACATGGTGAGGTTATTCTCACTGTCGCGCGTGACCAGATCGAAAATGTGCTGCGCCTGCTGCGTGACAACCACGAATACCAGCAACTCATGGAAATCGCCGGGGTCGACTATCCCTCGCGTCCGGAGCGGTTCGAGGTTGTCTACATGCTTCTGTCGGTGACGAAAAACCATCGTCTGATGGTCAAGGTCTCGGCCGCTGAAGATACGCCCGTCCCCACAGTCACCACGTTGTGGCCTGTGGCCGGGTGGCTCGAACGCGAAGTGTTCGACATGTACGGCGTAATTTTTGCGGGCAATCAGGATTTGCGCCGCATTCTGACCGATTACGGCTTTGAAGGGCATCCTTTCCGCAAGGACTTCCCGCTGACCGGCTATGTCGAACTGCGTTATTCCGAAGATGAAAAGCGCGTGGTCTACGAACCGGTCGAATTGCCGCAGGATCTGCGTCAGTTCGATTTCATGAGCCCCTGGGAAGGCGCGGAATACGTGCTGCCGGGCGATGAAAAGGCCGAAGCGGACGCGAAGGGAGGCAAGGCATGAGCATGCTGCTCGAGCAGTCGCCGACCACCGGCGATGAAGTCATCACCAATTACACGATCAACTTCGGGCCTCAGCACCCTGCGGCGCACGGCGTGTTGCGCATGGTCATGGAACTGGACGGCGAAACGATCGAACGGGTCGATCCGCACGTCGGACTGCTGCATCGCGGCACCGAAAAGCTGATCGAACACAAGACCTATCTGCAGGCGCTGCCCTATTTCGACCGGCTCGATTACTGCTCGCCGCTGGGGATGGAGCATAGCTACGTTCTCGCTATCGAGAAGTTGCTCAATCTCGAAGTTCCGCTGCGCGCGCAATATCTGCGCGTTCTGTTCGCGGAATTGACGCGTATCTGCAATCACATGCTGAATATCGGCGCGCACGTGATGGACGTGGGCGCGATGACGCCGAACCTGTGGCTGTTTGAAATCCGTGAAGATTGCCTCAATTTCTTCGAACGCGCTTCGGGCGCCCGCATGCACAGCGCCTGGTTTCGTCCCGGCGGCGTGCATCAGGATGTGCCGCTGAAGCTGTTGACCGATCTGGCGGACTGGCTCGATACCCGTCTGCCCCGGTTGTTCGAAGACGCGATGAGCCTGGTGGTGGACAACCGCATCTTCAAGCAGCGCAATGTCGACATTGCGATCGTCAGCAAGGAAGATGCGCTGGCGTGGGGCTTCTCCGGCCCGATGATCCGGGCCGCCGGTATCCCGTGGGATCTGCGCAAGAGCCAGCCTTACGACGTCTATGACCGGATGGATTTCGAAATCCCGGTCGGCACCAACTCGGACTGTTACGACCGCTTTATGGTGCGTGTTGAGGAAGTTCGGCAATCCGCCCGCATCATGAAACAGTGCCTGGCGGAAATGCCCGAAGGCCCGATCATGACGACCGACCGCAAGGTTGGCCCGCCCAAGCGCGGTGAAATGAAGCAATCGATGGAAGCGCTGATCCATCACTTCAAGCTTTATACAGAAGGCTTCCACGTTCCAGCGGGCGAAGTCTATGTCGCGACGGAGAGCCCTAAGGGCGAATTCGGCGTCTATCTGGTGAGCGATGGCAGCAACAAGCCCTATCGCTGCAAGATCCGCCCGACGGCGTTTAGCCATCTTCAGGCGATGGATTTCATGTGCAAGGGCCACATGCTGCCCGACGCGGTGCCGATCCTGGGGGCGATCGACGTGGTGTTCGGGGAGTGTGATCGTTGATCTTGCGTGAACTTTTCATTTTTATCCTGGTATTGGCGGGGTTCGCTTCGGCGGTCGCGGCATACCTGCTGGCCTTTCATGGCGCCTCAAGCGTGAAGGAGGTTCTTTCGACCGCCTTCGCCGGAACCTTGGGTGTCTATGTCGGGCGTTATATTGAGCGGAGACTGGCTCGTGGCTGATTACCTTGCCATCGCAGAGCAGATGATTGCGCATTACAACGCGCAGGATGCGGATGCCTATGTCACGTTGATGACCGATGATGCCTGCGAAGGCGGCTATCGCGGTGCGGTTGCACGCGAAGGCAAGGAAGGCGTGCGTTCGGGATTGAAGGCCATGTTTGCCGAATTTCCCCAGAACCGTGCCGAAATCATCGATCGCAAGGCATTGGGCAACTACGTTGTCTTTCTGGAACGGGTTTGGCGCTCCAACGACGCCGAACCGTTCGATGTCATCGCGATCTACAGTTTCGAGGGCGACAAGTGCTCTCGCGTGGAGTTCGTCCGCTAATGGCTGACCGTTATCTCGAACCCGATACGCCGGAACTGCGCGCGCGCTGGGGCAATTTCGCCTGGAACGCGGAAAACGCGGAAAAGGCGCAGGAAGTGGTGGCACGCTATCCCGAAGGGCGGCAGCGTTCGGCCGTGATGCCGTTGCTCGATCTTGCCCAGCGGCAAGTGGGTGCGGACACCCAAACGCAAGGCTGGCTGCCGATCCCGGTGATGGAATATATCGCTGGTTATCTGGATATGCCGGTTATCCGCGTGGTCGAGGTCGCAACCTTCTACACCATGTACAATCTCGTGCCGGTGGGGCGTTTTCATGTGCAGGTTTGCGGTACGACACCGTGTATGCTGCGTGGGAGCGACGACCTTTTGTCCGCCTGCAAGGCGCGCGGCATGCACAAGGGCCACACTACCGATGATGGCCTGTGGACGCTGACCGAGGTGGAATGCATGGGCAATTGCGCTTCGGCCCCCATGGTGCAGATCAACGACGACAATTACGAGGATCTGACTGCCGAACGGCTCGACGCGGTGCTTGATGCGCTGGCACGTGGGGAAAGCCCCAAGGCCGGGACACAGGAACCGGGACGCCACACGGTGGAACCGGCAGGCGCCCTGTCGACGCTGAAGGACATGGTCAGCGCCAATCATGACTATCGGGGGGAGTGGTAAGCCATGCTCGCTGATAAGGATCGCATTTTTACCAATCTCTACGGTTATCAGCCGTGGAACCTGCCTGCGGCGCAAGCGCGCGGCGATTGGGACAATACCAAGGATATCCTCGCGAAAGGGCGTGATGCCATAATCGAGGAAATCAAGGCATCCGGCCTGCGTGGTCGCGGTGGCGCCGGTTTCCCGACCGGCATGAAGTGGAGCTTCATGCCCAAGGAAAGCAAGGATGGCCGCCCAAGCTTCCTCGTTATCAATGCCGATGAATCCGAACCTGGCTCCTGCAAGGACCGGGAAATCATCCGCCACGATCCGCACAAGCTGATCGAAGGCGCGCTGGTTGCCGGTTTCGCGATGGGGGCCCGCGCAGCCTATATCTACATCCGCGGCGAATACATCCGCGAGGCGGAGACGCTGTTTGCGGCTGTTCGCGAAGCGTATGACGCCGGTCTGATCGGCAAGAACGCTTCGGGATCGGGTTATGATTTCGACGTCTTCGTGCATCGCGGTGCTGGCGCCTACATCTGCGGTGAAGAAACCGCGATGATCGAAAGCATCGAAGGCAAGAAGGGCCAGCCCCGTCTGAAGCCGCCGTTCCCGGCGGGGGCAGGGCTTTATGGCTGCCCGACCACGGTGAACAACGTGGAATCGATTGCGGTTGCGCCCACGATCATGCGGCGCGGCGCGGCGTGGTTCTCCAGCTTTGGCCGGGACAACAACAAGGGCACCAAGCTCTTCCAGATTTCCGGGCATGTAGAGCGGCCATGCGTCGTCGAGGATTCGATGTCGATCCCGTTCCGCGAACTGATCGAGAAGCATTGCGGCGGCATTCGCGGCGGGTGGGACAACCTGCTTGCCGTGATCCCCGGCGGTTCGTCGGTCCCTCTGGTTCCGGCGGCACAGATCATGGATGCGCCGATGGACTTTGACGGGCTGAAGGAAGTCGGGTCCGGCCTGGGCACGGCTGCGGTCATCGTGATGGACAAGTCGACCGACATCGTCCGCGCGATCAGCCGCATCAGCTACTTCTACAAGCATGAAAGCTGCGGCCAGTGTACGCCGTGCCGCGAAGGTACGGGCTGGATGTGGCGCATGATGGAGCGTCTGCGTACCGGCGATGCCGCAGTCGAGGAAATCGACATGTTGCAGCAGGTCACCAAGCAGGTGGAAGGCCACACGATCTGTGCACTGGGCGATGCCGCTGCATGGCCGATCCAGGGTCTGATCCGTCATTTCCGTCCCGAGCTTGAACGCCGGATTGCAGAAAACGTGCGGGAGGCCGCAGAGTAATGCCTAAAGTCACCGTAGACGGACAGGAAATCGAGGTTCCGGCAGGCGCAACCGTGCTGCAGGCTTGCGAAGCCGCAGGCAAGGAAATCCCGCGTTTCTGCTATCACGAACGCCTGTCGATCGCCGGCAATTGCCGCATGTGTCTGGTGGAAGTGAAGCCTGGACCGCCCAAGCCGCAGGCGAGCTGCGCGCTGCCCGCCGCCGATGGCCAGGAAATCCGCACGGATTCCGAAATGGTCAAGAAGGCGCGGGAAGGGGTGATGGAGTTCCTCCTTATCAATCACCCGCTGGACTGCCCGATCTGCGATCAGGGTGGGGAATGCGATCTGCAGGATCAGTCGGTTGCCTATGGCCGTGGCTCGTCTCGTTATGACGAGAACAAGCGGGCTGTTACCGAAAAGTACATGGGGCCGCTGATCAAGACCACGATGACGCGTTGCATTCACTGCACGCGCTGCGTGCGGTTTTCCGAAGAAGTGGCCGGTGTGGATGAAATCGGCGCGCTTTATCGCGGCGAAAACATGCAGATCACGACCTATCTGGAACAGGCCGCCCGGCATGAACTGTCGGCCAATGTGATCGATCTGTGCCCGGTTGGCGCGCTGACAAGCCGCCCTTACGCGTTCGAAGCGCGCCCGTGGGAACTCAAGAAAACGCTTTCGATCGACGTGTCGGATGCTGTGGGGGCGAATATTCGCCTGGACAGCCGTGGCCGTGAAGTCATGCGTATTCTTCCGCGCATCAACGATGATGTGAATGAGGAATGGTTGAGCGACAAGGGCCGCTATCAGGTCGATGGCCTGACGCGCCGTCGCCTCGACAAGGTGTGGATCCGGAACGCCTCTGGCAGCCTCGAACAGGCCAGCTGGGACGATGCCTTTCGTGCGATTGCTGCCGTTAATCCGGGCAAGAGCGTGGCCGCCATCGCGGGCGATCTCGTCGATTGCGAAACCATGTTCGCGACCAAGAAGCTGCTGGCCGGTCTCGGCTCCGATCTTCTGGAAGGTCGGCAGACGGGCCTCGATTACGACGTTTCCAATCTCGCGGCGGTGAATTTCAATTCCACCTTTGCCGGGATTGAAACGGCGGATGCGATCCTGGTCGTTGGCAGCCATGTTCGCTGGGAAGCGCCGCTGGTCAACGTGCGGTTGCGCAAGGCGGCCAAGCGCGGCGCGAAAGTCTTCATCATCGGGCCGGAGTGGGAAACGACCTATCCGGCGCAGTTCCTCGGCAATGACCTGTTTGTGCTCGACAATCTGCCATCAGATGTGGTCGAGGCCTTCGAAAACGCAGAACGTCCGGCCATCATTCTCGGCGGTGGCGGTCTCGCCAAGGGGGCGCTTGCCCCGTTGCTGTCGCTCGCAGCCCAGTTCAAGCTGGTCCGCGATGGCTGGAACGGCTTCAACGTGCTGCACATGGCCGCATCGCGCATGGGCGGGCTGATGCTCGGCTATGCGCAGAAGGGCGGGATCAGGGATATCGTTGCGGCGGCGCCGAAACTGGTGTTCGCACTGGGTGCGGACGAAGTGGATTTCAGTGCGTTTGGAAGCGCGTTGAAAGTCTACATCGGCCACCATGGCGATAAGGGTGCGCACGCGGCAGACATCATTCTGCCCGCTGCGGCCTATACCGAGAAGAACGGTACTTTCGTCAGCACCGAAGGCCGCGTGCAATTTGCAGAAAAGGCCGTGTTCGCACCGGGCGATGCCCGTGAGGACTGGACGATCCTGCGCGCGCTGGCTGATGCGCTGGGCGTATCGGTCGGGTTCGACAGCTTTGCCGAATTGCAGGGTGCGATGATTGCCGAAGTTCCCGCTCTGGGTGAGGAAGGGCTGGTCGATTATGGCGCTCTACCATCCGGCGGCGGAACGGCATCGGGCGCGATCGATGCCTATCCGATCAAGGATTTCTATATGACCAACCCGATCGCACGCGCGAGTGCGACGATGCAGCGCTGTTCGGCCGAACTGCTGCAGGGTGAACACTTCGCGGAGGCTGCGGAATGACCGCTTTCTTCCAGAACCTCGGCATGACCTACGAGTGGGCGTGGTTCGTCGCCACGATCTGCGGGATATTGCTGATCGCCCTGCCGCTGATGCTCGGCGTGGCGATGATCATTTATGCCGATCGCAAGATTTGGGCCGCCATGGCGCTGCGCCGTGGTCCCAACGTGGTTGGTCCGTGGGGTCTGCTTCAGTCTTTCGCTGATGGTCTGAAGGTGTTCCTACAGGAAACCATCATTCCCAGCGCGGCAAACAAGGGGCTGTTCATCATCGCCCCGATCATCACCTTTACCGTGGCGCTGATTGCCTGGGCGGTGATCCCGTTCAATTCGGGGGCGATGCTGGCCGATATCAACGTGGGTCTGCTCTACGTTCTCGCGGTCAGTTCTCTCGGAGTTTACGGGGTTGTGATGGCGGGTTGGGCTTCCAACTCGAAGTATCCGTTCTTCTCGGCCATGCGCGCATCGGCACAGATGATCTCCTACGAAGTCTCCATTGGCTTCATCCTGATCTGCGTTGTCCTGTGGGCTGGCACGTTCAATCTGAACGAAATCATCCAGGCGCAGAAGGGCCACGGCCTCGGCTTCATCAACGGGTTCTTTTTCAACCTGCTGTTGTTCCCGATGTGGGTGATGTTCCTGATTTCGTCGCTGGCTGAAACGGCACGTGCCCCGTTCGACCTGACCGAGGCGGAATCCGAACTGGTTGCCGGCTATCAGACCGAATATTCGTCGATGAGCTTCGCGCTCTACTGGCTGGGCGAATATGCCAACGTCCTGCTGATGTGTGCGCTGAACGCGGTGCTGTTCTTTGGCGGGTATCTGCCGCCGTTTGACTGGGCGCCGCTGTACTACATCCCGGGCTTTGTCTGGCTGCTGGCCAAGATACTGTTCTTCTTCTTTGTGTTCAGCTGGGTAAAGGCGACCGTGCCGCGGTTCCGTTATGACCAGTTGATGCGTCTGGGCTGGAAGGTCTTCCTGCCGCTGAGCCTGCTCTTCGTGGTGCTCGTTTCTGGATATCTGATGTTTACGAGGTACGGGGTATGAGCGTCGCCCAGCTCATCAAATCGTTCACGCTTTGGGAGTTTCTCAAAGCGCATGCCTTGACGCTGAAGTACTTCTTCAAGCCCAAGGCGACGATCAACTATCCGTTTGAGAAAAACCCGCTGTCTCCGCGCTTTCGGGGTGAGCATGCGCTGCGTCGTTATCCCAACGGCGAAGAACGCTGCATCGCTTGCAAGCTGTGCGAAGCGGTTTGCCCGGCACAGGCCATCACGATTGAGGCCGAGCCGCGCGAGGACGGATCGCGCCGTACGACGCGTTACGATATCGACATGACGAAGTGCATCTATTGCGGTTTCTGTCAGGAAGCCTGCCCGGTGGATGCCATCGTCGAAGGGCCGAACTTCGAATATGCGACCGAAACGCGCGAAGAACTGCTCTATGACAAAGCAAAACTGTTGGCGAACGGGGACAAGTGGGAGCGGGCGATTGCCGCGAACCTTGAAGCCGATGCGCCCTATCGCTAGGGGGCCCGCGTTCCGATGATACACGCATTCGCCTTCTATCTCTTCGCAACACTGGTTGTGGCTTCGGCCGCGATGGTGATCCTGGCCCGGAACCCGGTGCATTCGGTGCTCTGGCTTATTCTGGCGTTCTTCAACGCGGCAGGCCTGATGGTGCTGGTCGGCGCTGAATTTATCGCCATGCTGCTGGTGATTGTCTACGTCGGCGCGGTTGCGGTGCTGTTCCTGTTCGTCGTCATGATGCTTGACATCGATTTCGCCGAACTGCGTGCCGGCTTTGTCCGCAATTTTCCGCTGGGCATTGCCATTGCGGTGATCCTGCTGGCCGAACTGGTTCTGGGGATTGGCGCATACCGTGCCGGTGCGATGACACTGGGCACGCCCGATGGCAGTGCCGCGCCGTTGCTGGGGCATAGCAATATCGAGAGCATCGGTGCACTGCTTTACAGCAAGTACCTGTTCCTGTTCGAAAGCGCGGGCCTGATCCTGCTGGTTGCGATGATCGGTGCGATCGTGCTGACTCATCGTGAACGCAAGGATACGCGGACGCAGAACATTGCAAAGCAGAACGCCCGCCGCCCGGATGAGGCGACGGTGAATGTGAAGCCGGAAGTGGGCAAGGGGGTGCAGCTGTGATTGGCATCGAACACTATGTCGTCGTCAGCTCGATCCTGTTCGTGCTTGGCGTGCTCGGCATTTTTCTCAACCGCAAGAACGTCATCGTCATTCTCATGGCGATTGAACTGATCCTGCTGGCGGTGAACATCAATCTCGTGGCGTTCAGCGCGTTTCTTGGCGACCTTGTGGGGCAGGTTTTCGCGATGTTTGTCCTGACGGTTGCTGCGGGTGAAGCCGCGATCGGTCTCGCCATTCTGGTTATCTACTTCCGTGGCCGCGGCACGATTGCCGTTGACGATGTCAACCGGATGAAGGGGTAAGAAAACGTGTCCTCCTCTATCCTGATCATCGTTTTCGGGCCTTTGCTGGCGTCCATAATTGCCGGACTTGGTAATCGGGCGATCGGCAATGTGCCAGCCAAGGTCGTGACAACCGGCGCGCTGTTTCTATCCTGCGCGCTGTCGTGGCCGATCTTTCTGTCGTTCGTTGGCGGTTCCGCCGAAGCGTCGGTGGTTCCGGTTCTCAAATGGGTCCAGTCGGGCACTTTGACGTTCGACTGGACGCTGCGGGTCGATACACTGACCGCGATCATGCTGGTGGTGATCACCAGCGTTTCGTCGCTCGTGCACC
Source organism: Caenibius tardaugens NBRC 16725 (assembly GCF_003860345.1). Classification (GTDB taxonomy): domain Bacteria; phylum Pseudomonadota; class Alphaproteobacteria; order Sphingomonadales; family Sphingomonadaceae; genus Caenibius; species Caenibius tardaugens. Next base: position 4,270,415 of record NZ_CP034179.1, on the reverse strand, counting down.
TCTACAGCTGGGGCTACATGGATGAGGACCCGGATCAGCCGCGGTTCTTCGCCTATCTCTCGCTCTTCACTTTCGCCATGCTCATGCTGGTGACCGCCGATAACCTCGTGCAGATGTTCTTCGGTTGGGAAGGGGTGGGTCTGGCCTCCTATCTGCTGATCGGCTTCTGGTTCAAGAAGCCGTCTGCCTGTGCCGCTGCAATCAAGGCCTTCGTGGTCAACCGCGTGGGTGACCTCGGCTTCATGCTGGGTATTTTCGGGACCTATCTCGTCTTCCAGACGACTTCGATTCCCGAAATTCTCGAAGCCGCGCCGGGCATGGCCGGGTCGACGATCGGTTTCCTGGGCATGCGCCTGGATACGATGACCATCCTGTGTCTGCTGCTGTTCATCGGCGCGATGGGCAAATCCGCCCAATTGGGTCTGCACACATGGTTGCCGGACGCGATGGAAGGCCCGACACCGGTTTCGGCCCTGATTCACGCTGCCACCATGGTGACTGCGGGCGTGTTCATGGTCTGCCGCCTGTCGCCGATGTTCGAAACCAGCGATGTCGCGATGACAGTCGTGACCATTGTAGGTGCGGCGACGTGTTTCTTCGCAGCCACGGTCGGCACGACACAGTGGGATATCAAGCGGGTTATCGCCTATTCCACCTGTTCGCAGCTCGGCTACATGTTCTTCGCGGCCGGTGTGGGCGCCTATGGCCCCGCCATGTTTCATTTGTTCACGCACGCCTTCTTCAAGGCACTGCTGTTCCTTGGGGCCGGTTCGGTGATCCATGCGATGCATCACGAACAGGACATGCGCTATTACGGCGGCCTGCGTAAGCAGATCCCGATCACCTTCTGGGTCATGATGGCGGGTACGCTTGCCATCACGGGCGTGGGTATTCTCGGCGTGTTCGGCTTTGCCGGGTTCTATTCGAAGGATGCCATTCTCGAGGCCGCCTTTGCGAGCGGATCGGAACATGGCCAGCTTGCCTTCTTCGTCGGCATATTCGCGGCCTTGCTGACCAGCTTCTACAGCTGGCGCCTGATGTTCCTGACATTCTGGGGCAAGCCCCGCTGGGAACAGTCGGAGCATATCCAGCATGCGGTGCATGATGCACACGGGCATGCCGATCATGGTCATGACGAACATGCGCATGGGCATCATGGTGCGAGCGACGGGACGGCGGGTTATCACCCGCATGAAAGCCCCTGGGTCATGCTGATCCCGCTGTTGTTGCTGTCTGTCGGCGCGGTGTTCGCGGGCTATCTGTTCGCCCCCAGCTTTATCGACAGCGAAGCATTCTGGAACGGTTCTATCTTCTTCGATGAGCACCTGATCCACGCGATCCATGGGGTTCCCCTCTGGGTCAAGCTGGCTCCGGCGGCTGTTATGTTGACCGGTCTGTTCCTGGCCTGGAATTCCTACATCCGGAATCCCGCGCTGCCTGCGGCATTCGTTGCCCAGTTCCGCCAGCTTCACGCTTTTCTCTACAACAAGTGGTATTTCGACGAGCTCTACAACTTCCTGTTCGTGCGTCCCGCCTTCTGGCTGGGCAACCTGTTCTGGAAGAAGGGCGACATTGGCATCATCGACCGTTTCGGTCCCAACGGCGCCGCATGGGCGGTGGTTCAGGGCAGCCGGTTCGCGCAGAAGGTGCAGTCGGGTTATCTCTATAGCTATGCGCTGGTTATGCTGCTCGGACTTGTGGCAGCAATCAGCTGGGTGATGGTTCGCTGACTATGGCCGGTTTCCCGATCCTTTCCGTAATGCTCCTCGTTCCGCTGGCAGCGGGGGTTGCATGTCTGTTCCTTGAAGCGAAAGCGGCGCGCGCGCTGGCCCTTGCGGCCACGCTGGTCAATCTCGCGCTGGGCATTGTGCTCTGGGCGAATTTCGACATTGGCGGGCCGCAGTGGCAGTTCGTCGAGAAAGTGCCGCTGTTCGCGGGCTTCAGCTGGGCTTTGGGTATTGACGGCATCGCTCTGATGCTGATCATGCTGTCGGTCTTCCTGATGCCGATCTGTATCGGCGCAGGCTGGGTTTCCATCGAGAAGCGGGTCGGTGAATACCTGTCCGCGTTCCTGTTGATGGAAACGCTGATGATCGGCGTGTTTGCAGCGCAGGATCTGTTCCTGTTCTACATCATGTTCGAAGCGGGCCTGATCCCCATGTACCTGATCATCGGTATCTGGGGCGGCAAGGATCGCATTTACGCGAGCTACAAGTTCTTCCTCTACACGCTGCTCGGCTCCGTGCTGATGCTGATCGCGATGTTGTGGATGGTGAACGAGGCCGGGACGACCGATATCCCGACGCTGATGGCCTATGATTTCGATCCGAAGGCGCAGACCTGGCTATGGCTTGCCTTCTTCGCGAGCTTTGCGGTGAAAATGCCGATGTGGCCGGTGCACACATGGTTGCCCGATGCCCACGTGCAGGCGCCGACAGCCGGTTCCGTCATTCTGGCGGGCGTTCTTCTGAAAATGGGTGGTTACGGGTTTATCCGGTTCTCGCTGCCCATGTTCCCGGAAGCATCGGCGCAGTTTGCGTGGCTGGTCTTTGTCCTGTCGATGATTGCCGTGGTCTATACCTCGCTGGTCGCGCTCGTGCAGAACGACATGAAGAAGCTCATCGCCTATTCGTCGGTTGCGCATATGGCGATTGTGACCGTGGGCCTGTTCGCTTTCAACGTGCAGGGGCTTGAAGGCGCGATGGTGGTCATGCTCAGCCACGGTCTGGTGTCCGGTGCGCTGTTCCTGTGTGTCGGCGTGATCTATGACCGTTTACACACGCGTGAAATCGATCGTTACGGCGGACTTGCCATCAATATGCCGCGCTACGCGCTGTTCTTCATGCTGTTCACGATGGCGTCGATCGGCCTTCCGGGGACCAGCGGGTTCGTGGGTGAATTCCTCAGCCTTGCGGGTATTTATCAAACGTCGACGATCGTGGCTGCGGTCAGCACCACAGGTATCATTCTGGGTGCCGCCTATATGCTCTATCTCTATCGCCGGGTCGTGTTCGGCGATCAGAAGAATGCCGATGCCGCCGCGATGAAGGATCTCGATCTGCGCGAATGGCTGATGCTGGGTCCGATTGCCGCTGTCGTGCTGTGGATGGGTGTTTATCCGGAAAGCTTCATTGCCCCGATGCGGGCGGATATCGCCACGCTGGACGCACGCCTCGCGCGCGCCGCACCGGAAAGCGATTCCCAATTGAAGATGGGGGCGGTCAAGCCCGCAGCGGCCGCTCATGGCGATCATGCTACCACCGAAACTGCCGCGCCTGAGGGGGGAGCGCACTGATGGATTTTGCAGCTTCCCTTAATCTGGTCGCACCTGAGATTATTCTCAGCGTAACCGCGCTTGTTCTTCTGCTGGCTGCGGCCTGGCTGGGCGACAGGTCGAGCCGGGTGTTGTCCTATCTCGCGATTGCCGCGCTGGCTGTCTGTGCCGTCCTCGTGGCTCCGGCCGTTTGTGGTGGCTTCACCGGGCCTGACGCGATTGCATTTGGCGGCCAATTGAAGGTCGATGCCTTTGCAGCCTTCTCGAAACTGCTGATCTACGCAGCTGCCGGTGCGGTGCTGATCGTATCACCCGCCTATTTCGAACGGCTCGGCGCCATGCGGGCGGAATACCCTGTGCTGATCGTGCTGGCTGTCGTCGGTATGAGCATCATGGTGTCGGCGAGCGATCTGCTGGCGCTTTATGTTGGGCTCGAACTGAACAGTCTCGCGGCCTACGTGCTGGCTGCATTCCTGCGGACCGATGGCCGTTCTGCAGAAGCGGGCCTCAAGTATTTCGTTCTTGGCGCACTCGCTTCGGGTATCCTGTTGTTCGGGATGAGCCTGACCTACGGCTTCACCGGTACCACCGGTTTTGAAGGTATCCGTACCGCCGTTTCCGGTGGGCTTTCGATGGGTGCGCTGTTTGGTCTGATCTTCGTGCTGGCGGGCCTGGCGTTCAAGATCTCGGCTGTGCCGTTCCATATGTGGACGCCGGACGTCTATGAAGGCGCTCCCACGCCGGTCACGGCCTTCTTTGCCAGCGCCCCCAAGGTCGCTGCTCTGGCGCTGACCATGCGGGTCGCTCTGGATGCGTTTGGCACGCAAGCGGTCGCATGGCAGCAGATCGTGATCTTTGCCGCGCTGGCATCGATCGTGTTCGGTGCCTTTGGCGCGATCGGACAGTCCAATATCAAGCGGCTGCTCGCCTATTCGTCGATCAACAACGTCGGCTTCCTGCTGATTGGCCTCGCCGCGGGTACGCAGCAGGGGGCGTCGGCCATGCTGGTCTACCTCGTGATCTATGTTGCGATGACCGTGGGCGGGTTTGTCGCGGTCCTGATGATGAAGGACGCTGATGGTAATCCGCTGGAGGCGATTTCCGATCTGTCCGGCTTGTCGCGGACACGTCCGGTGATCGCATTGTGTCTGGCTGCCGTGATGTTCAGTCTCGCTGGCATTCCGCCGCTGTTTGGGTTCTGGGGCAAGTTTGTCGTGTTCCAGGCAGCGGTTGATGCGGGCATGGTGGCGCTTGCCGCGATCGGTATCGCAGCATCGGTGATCGGCGCGTTTTATTATCTCAAGATCGTCAAGATCATGTATTTTGACGAGCCTGCGGATACGGTGAAGGGCACCAGCGATTGGGCGCATTGGGCTCTGCTGATCGTCGCTGCCCTGTTTGTTTCGCCGCTGGGTTATCTCCTGACCAAATGTCTTGGCTCGCTGGCCGATAAGGCAGCCGCCGCTCTGTTCTTCGCAGCCTGACTTGGGCGCGCAAATCGAGTTTCAGGTCGAAACCGGTTCGACCAATGCCGATCTCGTAGCGCGTCTGGGTTCCGGAGAACGGATTGCAGAAGGGTACTGGCTGGTTGCGGATCGCCAATTGGCGGGCCGTGGCCGGCAAGGCCGGGAATGGTTCGATGGCCACGGCAACTTTATGGGCTCTACCCTCGTCCGGCCCGGGCCGGGTGATCCTTTGGCACCCAGCCTTGCCTTGGTTGCAGGTTTGGCAGTGTGGGAAGCAGTATCCCATTACGTGATCGATCCGTCCCGTTTGCAGCTGAAATGGCCAAACGATTTGATGTGGGATGGGGCCAAACTGGCCGGGATTTTGCTCGAAGGGGCCAGCGATAGCGTGATTGTCGGTATCGGTGTCAATCTTGCCGCCGCACCGCAATTGCCTGATCGGCGCACCGTGGCCTTGTCCGATCTTGGGCCGCCGCCTGACAGGGATGCCTTCGCGGGGAATTTGGCAACAGGTTTTGCCGCAGAATGCGAGCGATGGCGCCTTTATGGGCTTGAACCCATGCTCGCACGTTGGCAATCCGTTGCACATCCTGTCGGCACGGCGCTGACGGTACACGAACCGGGGGCACAGCCGGTGTCGGGTGCTTTTGCTGGTCTTGACGCTGTGGGCGCTTTACGCCTGCGCCTCGAAGACGGTTCGATCCGGACTGTTCACGCCGGTGACGTTTTCACCTGAGGGAGAGCCCAGCATGCTTCTCGTTATAGATGCCGGCAATACGAACGTGGTCTTCGCCCTGTTCGAAGGGCAAGAACTCAGGACGCGCTGGCGGATCGCGACCGATCCACGTCGGACCGCAGATGAATATGCCGTGTGGCTGGTGCAGCTCATGGCAATCCAGGGCATTGAACGGTCGGCAGTAGAGGAGATCATCATCTCCACAGTCGTTCCGCGCGCGTTGCATAACCTCGATGTTCTGTCGCAGAACTATTTCGGGATTGTCCCGCTCGTCGCCGGGGAAGGGAACGCGGACTGGGGCATCGATATCGATGTCGATCAGCCGCGTTCGCTGGGGGCGGATCGCGCTGTGAACGCGATTGCGGGCCATGCGAAGTATCCCGGTGATCTAATCGTTGTTGATTTCGGCACGGCAACCACGTTCGATGTCGTCGACTTCAATGGGGCGTACAAGGGCGGAATTATCGCACCGGGGATCAATCTTTCGCTCGATGCGTTGGTGGGTAACACTGCAAAATTGCCGCGCATTGCGATTGAATCTCCACGTTCCACCAGTGTCATTGGCCGGAACACCGAAGATCAGATGCTGATCGGCGTGTTCTGGGGTTATGTGGCGATGATGGAAGGTTTGATAGCGCGTTTGCGTGCGGAAATTGGCCGACCGGCCAAGGTCATTGCGACCGGCGGTCTGGCGATCCTGTTCGACCAGCATACGGACATCTTCGATGCGGTCGATGCAGAACTCACATTGGAAGGTCTTGCAATCATGGCTGAAAGGGCACGTGCCCGGTGAAGAAGGACTTCACACCAGAAAACGAACTGCTTTTCCTCGCTCTCGGTGGTTCGGGCGAGATCGGTATGAACGTCAACCTTTACGGTTGCGATGGCAAGTGGCTCATGGTCGATCTGGGCATGAGTTTCGGCAGCAACGAATATCCCGGAACCGAACTGGTTTTTGCTGACCTCGAATTTATCGAGGAACGACGGGCCGATCTCGTCGGCATCGTGCTGACGCATGGGCACGAAGATCATATCGGCGCAGTGCCTTATTTCGCGGCAGAACTGGGCGTTCCTCTCTATGCAACGCCGTTCACTGCCGATCTGATCCGCCACAAACTGGCGGAAACGGGCAATGCAGGCGAAGTCGAACTGAATGTTATCGACACGCAGGACAGTTTCGCGCTTGGTCCGTTCGACATCACTTATGTGCCGCTGGCCCACTCGATCGCGGAAGGGAATGCCCTTGTGATCGATACGCCGTACGGGCGGGTGTTCCACACGGGTGACTGGAAGCTGGATGAGGAACCGATCATCGGGGAACCCGCCAGCGAGGATGAACTGACCGAACTGGGCGATAGCGGCATCCTTGCGCTCGTCTGCGATTCCACCAATGTGTTCAATCCACAGCCATCCGGTTCGGAAGGTGCGGTGTACAAGGGCTTGCTCGAGGAGGTGCGGCGGCATACGGGGCGCCGCGTGCTCGTCACGACATTTGCCTCCAATGTGGCGCGACTGCAGACGCTGGGCGATGTTGCCCGGGCCACGGGGCGCCAACTGTGTGTGGCCGGGCGTTCGCTCGACCGGATCATCGAAGTCGGTCAGGCCAATGGCTATCTGCAGAACTTTCCTGATACGATCGACTTCGCCAAAGCGATGGATTTGCCACGTGGGAATGTCCTGATTATCGCGACGGGCGGGCAGGGGGAAGCACGCGCTGCGTTGGCCCGGATCGCGGAGGATACCCACCAGATCAGTCTGGAATCAGGCGATGTGGTCCTGTTTTCTAGCCGCCAGATCCCCGGGAACGAACTGGCCATCGGGCGTGTCCAGAACCGCTTGGCGGAACGCGGCGTGGTGATGGTGACCGACCGGCAGAGTGAAATCCATGTCTCGGGACATCCGGGGCGACCGGAATTGCAAGCGCTGTACAGTTGGTTGCGGCCGGAAATCCTCATTCCAGTGCATGGCGAGATCCGTCATATGCAGGAACAGGCCCGGCTTGGCCTTTCCAGTGGCATTGCGAAAGCGGTGTTCCAGAAAAACGGCGATATTGTCCGGCTTGCACCAGGCAAACCCGGAAAACTCGCCGAAGTGCGGACAGGGCGGCTCATTCTCGATGGCGATATCATCATCCCGGCGGATGGCGAGGCGATCACCATGCGCCGTCGTCTGGCCCGGGATGGGATTGCCATCGTTGTGCTCGATCACAAGGCAAAGGCGCAAGTGACGGGTATCGGCCTGCCGCTTGATGAAGACTATGCGGAATTCGTGACCGAGGCAGAAGCCGACGTCGAAGCCGCGCTGGCCCGCCTCAAAGGTGGGCAGCGCAAGGATCGCGAAGCCGTGATTGAAGCTGCGCGTCTGGCCGCCCGTCGGGCGGCCCAGCGCTGGTCGGGCAAGAAGCCTCAGGTCAAAGTCGTGCTGACGGAAGGGCTGCTTCCATGAAATGGACCTCCATCATCGCCATTTATGGTTTGATCTGGGTGATGAGCGCATTCGTGATGCTGCCGTTCGGCATGCGCACGCACGAAGAAGCGGGGCTGGAAAAAACCCCGGGGCAGGCCGATAGCGCGCCGGCGAACTTCCGCCCGGTGCGCCACCTGTTCCTTTCGGCGATCGTGGCGGTGGGGCTGTGCGCCCTGTACTATACCAACTACGTGAATGGCTGGGTCGAGATGAAAGATCTCAATGTGTTTGGCCGCCCACCCGGCGAAGCAAACGAGCCCGAAATCTACCGCTAGCGTGCCGGTCACTCGCGCAGGCGTTCGATAGCCTGCGCGAGAGCGACATAGAGCTTGCCCATATCTGATGACAGCAAGGTCACGCTGAGGGCGTGGCCATCGCGCGTCGACAGCAACTGGCGCAGCATCGCCTCGAAATCGTGGACGTAGCGATTGACGTGTTCACGGAAATCATGGTCGTTTTCATAGATATCGACCAGAATGCGGCTTTCGGCGGTATCGAGCAAACGGACGGCCCGGCGCGTAAAGATCCCGCGATCACCCCGCAGATAGGATGCCCACGCCGTATCCGTAACATCGTTGGACAAGGCCTTGGCGATGTCGATCGCGTTCGAATTCAAGGCTTCTGTGATCAGCGCGACGCGGCGTGCAAAATCGTTATCGACCTGTTCCTCAGCCCGCTGGCGCGCATAAGTGACACGGTTTTCGAGATTGCTGGTCAGTTCCGCAACTTTGGCAAGTTGATCGCGCAACTGCACCGCCGCTTCCCGGCTGACGCCTGAGGCATGGGCTGCGGCCTGTTCCAGCTGGCCAACGGCTTCCGCCGCCCGCAGTTTGACCGCCCGGTTGATCGCTTCTGCACTGTCATTGCCGATTTTGGCGGCAAGGCGCGATGCCGCTTCTGTCCCGCCGTGTTCCATCTCGGTTATGACCGTCTGCGTGGCATCGCGAAGTTGGGCGATGACATCGCGCAGGTTCTGCTCGCGTGCGGCGGCCTGCGCTTCGCTCTGCTGCAACAATGCCGCCAGTTCGGTCCGGAACTGCGCCAATTGCGTGGTCTGATCGGCATTCATCGCGGCAAAGCTGGCGTGGAAGCGTTCGACATCGGCCATGGCTTCGCGACCATCGCGTTGGGCGTCCGCAACGTGTTGCGACAGTGCGCTGCCTTTATCGTTCGCGTCATGCATCAGCTGGTGCACGGCTTGCGCGTTTCCAGCCAGATTGTTCAGATGATCGATGGCGATATTGATGGCTGCTGGCAAATCTTCACGACTATGCTTGGCCCCGGCGCGAATGAGTTCGAGCAGGCGCACGCTCGAATCTGTCAGCGAGGCAACGGCCTGATCCGTATCGGCAATCGTTTCCCTGCTGGATGTCAGCTTTGCGGTGAGAGCATCGAGAGCGGCATTCAAATCGTTCTGAACAGCCCCCCCTTGTACGCCGACTTCCTGAATCTGCGACCCGACGATTGCAAGCTGCGCGGCGATCGCTTCGGCATGGCTTGCAATTTCGCGGCTTCGCGCGGTGTGGGCGTTCTGTCTCTCGGCAATCGCAGCGTCGAGTTTGGCGAGGTGATCGTTTGTGGTGGCGATATGTTCGGCATGCCAATCTGCAGACTGGTTGCGGCGACGGGCAAATTCCTCGTTCCACAGCGCCTGACTGGCCATGACCCCTTCCTGCGCTTCGGCATCGATAACCGCCAGTTCTGCAGACGCTTCCTGCAGCCGTGTCTCGAGTTCGCCCACAGCGGCTTTCCAGGTGTCGAGCGCCCGGTTCTCGCTCTGACGAATCTGTTCGGCCAGCGAAGCGCTATGATCGCTGAGGGTTTCGATGTGATGGCGCAATGCCGCCAGCGACTGGGTTTCCTCGTCGGCCAGTTGCGTTCGGGCAGCGGTCAGTTCGGTCGACAAGGTCTGCGCCCGGCTGCGAATGGCTACCAGCGTTGCGATTTCGTGGTTGTCCAGTTCCGAACGGAAGGCGAGGCTCCGCTCGTCCAGTGCGGCAAAGCGCGCAGTGGCGATCTCGTCCAGTTTGCTGGCCTGGGCCTGAAAGGCGGCAAGCGCGGCATCGACCTGCGCACGCAAGCCCTGAACCTGCCGTTCGCTGGCATCGCCGAATTCGTTGAGGCGATGAAAGCCGCTGACCAGTTCCTGCAACTGATTCTGGGCGACGCGCCCGGCATTGCCGATCTGGTTCGTCACATCGCGCGCCGAATTGGCAATTACCGGCAATTCGTTACGCAGCTTACCCATGTTTTCCAACGCATTGGAGCTTACATTGGAAATAGTTTCGATCTGCGCACCGTTATCCTGAATCAATCCTGCGAGGCGATCAGCATTCTTGGAAAGCCGTTCCACAGACACGCGGCCCAGCGATTCGAGATCGCGTGATTGCGAGGCGATGAATTCCCGCGCAAGGCTGAGTTCGCGATTGACCGTGCTGAGCCTATCTTCAAGCTTGGTCGATTCAATCGATAGTGCGCGTGCCACGTCATTGAAACGATTGGCTTCTCGTGAACTTGTCCGCATGACCAGAAGCCAGATTGCCACCACCAGCAATACCGGCGTTGCCCAACGGGCAATCCATTCCGCCCATTGCATCGGTGTGGCGCCAGTCATCATGGCATTGCCATTGGCCCAGATGAAAAAGGCCGACCACAAGCCCACTACAACCACCGCCACCCAGGGGAGGAGGGGCGCTACGCCCGTTCGCGTCGGAGCGGGCTCGTCAAGGTCTTCCCATTGCTCTTCGACCGGCGAAATCTCATCGCTCGTCGCTGTCGTCAACGGCTCTTCGGCGGTTTCCTCGCCGGCGCCGATCGATACTATCCGTGTCCCGCCATTCATTTTCGCAACATATCATGCTTGGGCACTTGATAAACCCCGTCTTAATTATATTGCGACAAGATGCGTCATGGCCTTCGAAAATAGCGCCCTTGACGCCACGCTCGCCGCTGCCGCGGGTGATGATGCATGCTTGCTGCGCGAACTGCGTGAAGCCTTCGGTAGCAGTCTGGCGCATCATGTCGATTTGTTGAGCCGCGCGCGCTGTGACGGGAACTGGGAAGTTGCGGCGATGCGGATCAAGGGGCTTGCCGCCAGCTTTCAGGTGCAGTCCCTGATCTCTCTGGCTGAAGATGCGTTGGTGACTGTGCCCGGCGATCCGGCGATTATTCGCAAGTTCCGGGCGGCGTTGGAAGAATTCTCCGCCGGATTGGCGTGAAGGCCGTCTCCCCGCTTGGCACAAGGCGAAGCGCAGCCTAGAGAGGGCCCGGTTTCAGCCGAATTCAGGGAGCTTGCCGGGTGCGCGTCGCCCTTCTTTCCATGCTCGATAGCGCCGGGGAACCCGGGCAGGGTTACAGGGCCTTCATTCCTTTCGCGGGGAAGACGGTGGCACGACGCCAGATTGACGTCGTGTTGGCCCTGGGGTGCGAGCGCGTGATCTGCCTTGCGGACAATCTCGGGCCGGGCCTGATTGCGCTCCAGCATCAGGTGGAAGGGGCCGGTGCAAAGTTTCATGTGATTTCCGTGCCGCGTGCGCTGTGTGGACTGGTGCATGCATCCGATGAACTGATTATCCTCGGTGATGGCGTCCTGCCGTTGGCGGATGAAGCGCGGGAGATTCTGGCCAAGGGCAACGGCGTTCTGGTTCTCCCTGCGGAAACGGGGATTCCTGCGGGATTTGAACGGATCGATCTGAACTATGCCTGGGCGGGCGCGCTGGCCATGCCGGGCAAACTGGTTGACCGGTTGAATGAATTACCCCGCGACTGCGATGGCATCGCGGCATTGCTGCGTATTGCCTTGCAGAGCAAGGTGCCTGAACTACCGCTCCCCGATGCCGTCCTTAACGAAGGACGCTGGGCCATGCTCGGCGGTTTGGACGATGCCCATGCTCTGGAACCAGGCTGGTTTCGCCGCCATGCCAGCGGGGCGGATATCTTCTCGCCTGGACGCTGGATGGCTTGTGGGCTTACCGCACGTTTCGGCGTTGCCTGGCTTAATCGCGGGGTGCGTCCGGGTTATCTGCTTCTGGCTGCAGCCCTGCTCCTGATCGGTGCTGTCGCGCTTGGCTGGAATGGCATGGTAGGGGCAGGTTTCGCGCTTTTAGGGGGGGCATGGCTGGCTTATGATGCCGCGCGCTCACTCGAACATGGGGAAAGGGCGGGCAACGCTTCTGACAGGCTTTTCACTGGATCGGCACGGGCATGGGCTGCCATTGCCGATCTGGCGCTGGTTATGCTGGTGGCCATGGGTATCGATGAAAGCTTCAGCAGGATGCCAGTGCAATTCTTCGAGCCGCTCGCGCTGTTGGGGCTTGTTTGGCTAATCCCCGGCGTGGCCACACGGCGCTGGGGCGCCATTTTGGGCGATCGTGTCGTTGTTGCCGGGCTTCTGGCACTTGCAATGCAGGCAGGTGTGCTGGAATCGACCGTTCAATGTCTCATTTTGATACTGATCGGCTGTGGTATCCTGTTCATGAGACTTGGGCTTAGGATAACGCAGATTTAACCAAAGGCACGGTAATGGCGGAAGGATGATGGAAGCCGGCGTGCCCCTGCGGGATGACAAGACGATAGAAGACGCTCTGCACGACGCTTTGATGCGCGGCGATGCAGCGATTTCGTCTGCCAGCACCGTGCTGCGGCTTTTGCTCGATAATGAAAATCGTGTGCTTTTCACGGATGAAATCGTCGCGCGCACGCGGGGTATGATCAACGATCTCGCACGCCAATTGTTGCAGGCCTCGACAAGATTCGGACACGCGCGCAAACCATTCGCGTGGGGCAGCGAACAAACCCAAAAGCTGATTAAAAATCTTATTGCAGACAATGTGTTGCTGGATCATGTCCATGCAATGGCACTGGAATTTCACCTTTCAATGGAATTGCAGGAATGTCACGCGGTAGACCCTGCATTGTCTCCGTTGCTTCAGGCGCAGGCTGGCTCCGGCGATCACGACGCCGCTGGCAATGTCATGCAACTTGTCGCTGCCCAGACGCAATTCCACCAGCAGACGCGGCGGATGGAATTGCCGCTCGATGAACTTCCTCCGGGCCTGTTCGACCGTGCATTGCAGATCCTTCGGGCGCATTCGGAAGACGATCCGGATAGTTTCCATGAAATTGCGGAACATTTGCGCTCTAACCGTGATTCCGGGCGCTCGCGTCTGGCCTTGCTGGTGCGGCAATTGGCACAGTTGGATAATGCATCCGTGGCGCTCGTTTTGCCTATGGCTGGTGTCTCGCTGTTTTTCACTGCGCTTGCCGGCGTAACCCGGCAAGATCGTTCCGCGTTGGTTTTGGCCGCCAACGAAAGGCACGCAGTGCGCTTTATCCTGTCGCTGCGGGCAGCCGGTCTGGAACCCGGCGCCATCGCAGACGTGCTGGCCTGGTTGTCTCCGGACGTCGCCCTGCCAGACTGTTTTCAAAGCCTCGGCGTAGATGATGCATGGGGTGTTCTGGAGGAGACCTTTGCCGATGTGATGGAAGGTGGGTGAGGCCATGGCCGACGCCAGCACCTTTGTCGCGCACGCCCGCAGCGATAGGGAGGATTGCCTGATCGATGCTAGTGAGCCGATTGCGCGATTGCAGTTGCGGTGTGGCGGCGACATGCCCGGAACCATCGCCATCGCACCTTTGCTTGAACTGGTCCGCAAGAGCCGCAGGGATGGCAGGAAACTGTCGCAAACAATACATGTGCAGGACGGCGAAGAGCATGTTTCTGCGTGGGTGGAAGTGACGCCGTACCGCGACACGGCCGATGGCTGCGACATTCTGGTTTCCAACTGGAAATCGCATGCCGTGAAAGGCGATAACCTGGCTGATATGGCCGGGCGCCGGGCTGTCATCGATCGCCAGATTGCGGAATTCAGCGCGCGGCTCGATCCACTGCAACGTGTGCTCGTATGGCATTGTACGGCGCCCGATTTGGAAAGCCTGACCGAACGGATCGAATGCGGGAAGGGGCGGCCCTGGACCGATTTCGTGACGATCGCTGGCAACGGTCATCATCAGCCGTTGCATTGGCGTCTGCTCGACGGCGCCTTGTTGTCGATTGACGGGTCTACGCGTCAATGGCGGGCGACTTTACTGCCTCTGGGGAACCTGAACCGGGCAGTCAGGGTTTCGAGCTTTATTTCGTCGCCGGAGAACCGTTGTTTTTCCCGATGCTCCCGAGCCCCGACAGACGGCCACACGCACCCTATGCGGTTGTCGGTCGTGACATCGCGCCTGTTTTGCGGCAGCCCATATCCCGCATCGTGGCCAATGCCGAAACCATTCGCACCCGGCTCGCCGGGCCATTGGCTGAGGAATATGGTCGCTATGCTGCCGATATCGCTACTGCTGGCAAACACCTCCTCGGACTCGTCGATGATCTCGCCGATCTGGAAGTGGTCGAAGCCGATGATTTCAGCACTGCGCCCGATCGGATTGATTTGGCGGATGTCGCTCGCCGTGCGGCGGGGATACTGAGTGTTCGTGCCCAGGAAAAGGCGATCACTGTGCAGGCGCCGCAGGAAATTGAAGTCCTGCCCGCTGTGGGCGAATTTCGTCGGGTTTTGCAGGTGCTGTTGAATCTCATCGGAAATGCTATCCGCTATAGCCCTGATGGATCGGTCATCTGGTTGCGGGTGGAGCGCGAGGGGGCAATCGCGCGGGTATCCGTGATTGATCAGGGGCCAGGGTTGACCAAAGAACATCGTAGCAAGGTGTTCGAAAAGTTTGAACGCCTTGGCCGAACAGGTGATGGCGGATCGGGCCTCGGTTTGTATATATCGCGTCGACTGGCCCGTGCGATGGACGGTGAATTGTTAGTGGAAAGCGAGCCGGGCCAAGGGGCTCGCTTTATTCTGGAACTTCCCGTCGATATTGACGGCTGACTCACGCGCATAAACGACAACGTTTTCCGATTTTGACCGGTGCCGCGTGTGCGGCCGATCACCATCTGCGTTTGTTCCCCCAATAGGACAAAGCGAGCGTGTGGTTCGGTCGTCGTCTGAATGCGACCCCACACCCTGTCCTGATAAAGAAAAAGCCCCCGCGCAACGCAGGGGCTTATCCTTTTCACTGGCGAACCGAGGCCCGCCGGAATGCGCGATCAGCGCTTGGCGACTGGCACGTAATCGCGCTGCGTCGGGCCGGTGTAGAGCTGACGCGGGCGACCGATCTTCTGGCCGGGATCGGAAATCATTTCGTTCCACTGGGCAACCCAGCCCACAGTGCGTGCCAGCGCGAACAGCGCCGTGAACATCGTGGTCGGGAAACCGATCGCGGAAAGAATGATGCCCGAGTAGAAGTCGACGTTCGGGAACAGCTTCTTTTCGACGAAGTAATCGTCGTGAAGGGCCAGTTCCTCGAGGCGCAGCGCGGTTTCGAAGATCGGGTCGGTAACCTTCAGGGCATCGAACACTTCGCGCACGGTTTTCTGCATCACTGTCGCACGCGGATCGTAGTTCTTGTAGACGCGGTGACCGAAGCCCATCAGACGGAATGGGTCGTTCTTGTCCTTTGCACGTTCGATGAAGTGCGGAATGCGATCCGGTGTGCCGATTTCCTGCAACATGTTGAGCGCGGCTTCGTTCGCACCACCGTGGGCAGGGCCCCAGAGGCAGGCAATGCCGGCTGCGATACAGGCGAAGGGATTCGCGCCCGACGAGCCCGCCAGGCGAACCGTCGATGTCGAGGCGTTCTGCTCGTGGTCGGCATGGAGGATGAAAATACGGTCCATCGCCTTTTCGACCGCCGGGATCACCTCGTATTCTTCAGCGGGTACGCCGAAGGTCATACGCAGGAAGTTGCCGGTGTAGCTGAGCGTGTTGTCCGGATAGACGAACGGCTGACCGACCGAATACTTGTATGCCATTGCCGCAATCGTCGGCATCTTGGCGATCAGGCGGTGCGAGCTGATCTTGCGGTGTTCCGGATCAGCAATATCCGTGCTGTCATGATAGAACGCCGAAAGGGCGCCGACCACGCCGCACATGATGGCCATCGGGTGCGCATCGCGGCGGAAACCACGATAGAACGTGGCCAGCTGTTCGTGCAGCATGGTGTGGCGCGAAATGGTGCGGGTGAACGTGTCCAGTTCGCCCTGGTTCGGCAGTTCACCGTTCAGCAGCAAATAGGCCGTTTCCATGAAGCTGGAATGTTCGGCGAGTTGCCCGATCGGATAACCGCGGTGGAGCAGAACGCCTTCTTCACCGTCGATATAGGTCAGCGAGCTTTCGCACGAACCGGTCGATGTGAAGCCCGGATCGTAAGTGAACATGTGAGACTGGCCATAGAGCTTGCGAATGTCGATAACATCCGGCCCGACGCTGCCTTCCAGCACCGGAAAATCATAGCTCTTGCCGTCGACCGTCAGGGTTGCTTGCTTGTCAGCCAATTCACTTCCTCCAATTCAATATCTCAACCCGCGCCGCCCGGAAGGGCCTGCGCGTCAATCCGCGCCAGGCTTTCCTCTTTCCCAAGCAGCACCAGTACATCGAATATGCCTGGTGAGGTTGTTTGCCCTGTAAGCGCCGCCCGAAGCGGTTGCGCAAGTTTGCCCAGGCCAAGCCCAAGTTCTTCCGCCATCGTTTTCAGATTGGCTTCGAGGGCTTCGCTTGTCCAGTCAATTTCGTTGCCGAACCGCGCGGAAACCTGCGACAGTAGCGCGCGTGCATCGGCATCCAGCAAAGCCGCCGCTTTTTCCGTCATCTCGAGCGGGCGGCTCTTGAACAGGAATGCGGCGCCATCGGCCAGTTCGTTGATATCCTTGGCCCGCATTTTTAGCGCAGGCATGGCCTGTTGCAGCAGGGCGACATCAGCCTGCGGACCGATACGTTCCGCCGCAAGCGCGGCAAGACGGGCATCGTCCGCTTCACGGATATAGAGCCCGTTGAGGTTCTGTAGCTTCTTGATGTCGAACCGGGCAGGGCTTTTGCCGACGCCGCCCAGATCGAACAGGGCAATCGCTTCGTCGCGGGCGACCACTTCCTTGTCACCATAACCCCAGCCAAGCCGCAGCAGGTAGTTGAACAGCGCTTCTGGCAGGATGCCCATCTCATCACGATAGGCTTCGACCCCCAATGCGCCGTGACGCTTGGAAAGTTTCGCGCCTTCCGAACCGTGGATCAGCGGAATATGGGCGTAAACCGGATCGTCCCAACCGCCTTCGATGGCCTGCATCGCCCGGATAATGGGCAACTGGCGGAAGGCATTGTTCAGATGGTCGTCACCGCGAATGATATGCGTGACACCCATGTCGTGGTCGTCGACGACAACTGCCAACATATAAGTGGGCGTGCCATCAGAACGCAGCAGGATGTAATCGTCGATCTCGGAATTCTTGACCGTTACCGTGCCCTGTACCGCATCGTGAATCACGGTTTCGCCGTCTTGCGGCGTTTTCAGGCGAACGACGTAGGGGGCGTCGGCCGGCGCTTCCGAAGGGGCACGGTCACGCCAGCGCCCGTCATAACGCAAGGGCTGCTTGGCAGCACGCTGGGCTGCGCGCATCTCTTCGAGTTCTTCCGGCGTGGCGTAGCAACGATAAGCATGGCCAGCCGCCAGCAACTGGTTGGCCACTTCGGCATGGCGGGCCTCGCGTTCGGACTGGAAGACAGTCTCTCCGTCCCAGTCGAGTCCCATCCAGTCGAGACCGGCGATAATCGCGTCGATCGCGGGTTGGGTCGATCGGGCGCGATCGGTATCTTCAATCCGCAGCAGAGCCTTGCCACCGTGATGGCGCGCAAATAACCAATTGAAAAGAGCGGTGCGGGCACCGCCGATGTGCAGGAACCCCGTTGGCGATGGGGCAAAGCGGGTGACGACGGGTTTGTCGCTAGCGCTTGCCATATTCCCGGGTTTCCTTTCCTATCGTGTTCGATGGCCGGTCATGTCCCTTTGGTGCCGATTTCCGGCGATGAATCCGGGGACAATGCTGCGGTGCAGCGCCCTTGGCGAAAAACCTTTCCGTTGTCCAGTATTGCCGACGCTGCAGAGTCATTTCTCGTTCATGCGGGATTGGATCGTGGTCCATGGCTGGTCGTCGCCTTTGCGGTGGGAATCGCGCTGTGGTTCCTCCTTCCGGCACCGGAATATTGGATTTCTGCGCTGACGATGTGCGTACTTTTCAGCATGTGTGCGTGGCAAATTGGGCACAAAAATGAGCGTTGGCCGCACGTGTTCCTCGCCATGGCGGCAGTCCCCGTCATGATTGCGGGTGGCCTGACGACCGTTTGGGTGCGCTCGGTCATAGTGGGAACAGACGCGGTGGCGGCCCCCGACACCGCTGTCGTGCACGCCCGGGTTCTCGAACGGCACGAGCAGCCGGGAGAAGGGCGGATTCGACTTGTGCTGGCGGCCAGAGAGCCTGGCACCGACAGGGCGGTTAAAGTCCGGCTTAACCTGCCGCAGGAACACGATGATCCCAGCATTGTCGAAGGGGCGCTCATCCATGTGAAAGCGCGGCTGATGCCGCCTTCGCCGCCGATGTTACCGGGCGCCTACGATTTTGCGCGCGCAGCCTGGTTCAAGGGACTGGCTGCGACGGGTAGCGTGGTGGGGCCGGTTACCGTGGTGGAAGCCGGCGAGGGGAATCTGGGGCTCCCCGGGGTGCAACGCCAGCTTGCTGCCCATATTCGCGAGCAGTTACAGGGTTCGCCAGGGGCAATCGCCGCAGCATTGGCCAGCGGTGATCGGGGCGCGATTGCCAAAGCGGATGAGCAGGCGATGCGCGATTCCGGTCTGACGCATCTTTTGTCAATCAGCGGCCTGCATGTCAGTGCGGTGATCGGGGCGGTATACGTCCTTACCCTGAAAATCCTGGCCTTGTGGCCGTGGTTTGCCCTCCGGGTACGGCTACCTCTGGTGGCGGCCGGGTTCGGCGCGATCGCTGGCATCGGTTATACGTTGCTGACCGGGTCTGACGTGCCCACGGTGCGCAGTTGCATCGGTGCGATCCTCGTTCTTATGGCTCTGGCGCTAGGCAGGGAACCGTTATCGTTGCGGATGGTGGCTGTCGCCATGTTCTGCGTCCTGCTGTTATGGCCCGAAGCCTTGATTGGTCCCAGTTTCCAGATGAGCTTTGCCGCTGTTATCACCATTGTCGCGCTGCATATGGCCAAGCCGGTCAAGGCGTTTCTCGCCCCCCGGGAAGAGCATGGAGTGGTCTGGGTCGGACGACGCTTCGTCATGCTCCTGTTAACGGGGTTGGCAATCGAACTGGCTCTTGCCCCTATCGTGCTGTTCCACTTTCACCGGGCAGGGCTTTATGGCGCGTTTGCCAACGTTATCGGCATTCCACTTACCACATTTGCGACCATGCCATTGATTGCTCTGGCGCTGGTGCTCGACCTTGTGGGTATGGGAGGGCCAGTCTGGTGGCTGGCAGGAAAATCACTCGAACTCTTGCTGTTTATCGCTCATTTTACGGCAAGCCAGCCGGGGGCGGTGGCGGCCATGCCTGCCATGGCCGTCGGAACTTTTGCCCTGTTCGTGGCAGGTGGGCTATGGCTGGCGTTGTGGCGTGGCCGTGTGCGGTTGCTCGGTCTGTTTCCTATGGCGGTAGCAAGCGTTCTGGTTTTGACCGCCTCCGCCCCCGATATCCTGATTTCCGGCGATGGCCGACATCTCGGCATTGTCGGGGAGCGGGAGCGTCTGATTGTGTTGCGCGACAGCCGTAGCAGCTATGCGAAGGACAACCTGCTCGAATTGTCAGGCATGCAAGGCGATCCGCTGATCCTGTCGCAATGGCCCGGGGCGCGGTGCAGTCCGGAGTTCTGTACCGCGATCGTGACGCGTGGCCATCAGGCGTATGTGCTGCTGGCCGCCCGCAATCGCACACGGGTGGACGTACGCATGCTGGCCCGAGCCTGCGCGCAGGCGGATATTGTGGTTGCGGATCGTTACCTGCCCCGCAATTGCCAGCCCCGCTGGATCAAGGCTGACAAAGGCATGCTGGCCGAGAGCGGCGGTATGGCGATCTATCTCGACCGGCACCGGGTCGAGACCGTGGCGCAAACGCAAGGACAGCATGGATGGTGGCGGGGGGGATCGGCCAGATCATCGGAGGAACCGGCCCGGACCACACCCCCATAGCGTCAGTGATAACGGCGCAAAAGCCCGGCGAGTTTGCCCTGGACGATCACTTCATGCGGTTCATAGATTTGCGGTTCGTAGGATGCGTTGGCGGGATCGAGCCGGATCTTGCCGCCTTCGCGACGCAGATACTTCAGGGTGGCTTCTTCGTTGCGGACAAGCGCGACCACGATTTCCCCGTCACGCGCCGTATCGGTGCGTTTCACCAGTGCGAAATCGCCATCGAAAATGCCCGCTTCGATCATCGAATCGCCCGAGACTTCGAGAGCGTAGTGTTCGCCGCTGCCAAGCAGGGCGGCAGGGACGGGAAGGGTGGCATGGGTTTCCAACGCCTCGATCGGGATACCCGCGGCAATGCGGCCATGCAGGGGCAGTTCGATTACATCGTTGGCGGCGAAAGGCGGGGTTGCCGGAGGTTGGGCCGTACGCGCCACGATATCGTTGGCGGCAGGCACGCTGGCGGCGGGCGTGCGCACTGCGGTGGTCACATCGTCCGGCTGCTTGAGCACTTCCAGCGCACGGGCCCGATTGGGCAGGCGACGAATGAAGCCCCGTTCTTCCAGAGCGGAAATCAGCCTGTGCACACCCGATTTCGACTTGAGATCGAGCGCTTCTTTCATTTCTTCGAAAGAAGGGGATATGCCCGTTTCTTCCAGTCGGACCTGAATGAAACGGATCAACTCATGCTGCTTGGCCGTAAGCATGTGCCACTGCTCCTTATTCCGGCAATCCTGAATGTTCCACCGGGTGAACGAATGCGGAACAATTAAGCAACATTTGCGGCAGCGTCAAGCGATTCAGCCATTCTCGAGGCGATATATTCTGACAGGCGATCCGGCGGCCTGTGCGGCCCCCATCGCGGGGCGTTCGATCAGCGCGTTAGCGACGGACAGGGCGTGCAGGCCGCTGCTGTCCTGTTCCGAGAGAGGGATGACCGTGTTTCCATCCCAGATGCCGCGCAGGAATTCTAGGCGTTTCCCACCAGCGCCGAGATCGGCTGTCACAACCGTTTGTGCCTGCGTCGGCAAAGGTTGCCCGGACCCGAGCAAGGCACGTACGAGCGGAAGAAGAAACAGGAATGCGGTGACATAGCTCGACACCGGATTACCGGGCAGGCCCAATACGAGTTGTTCGCTATCGCCCGTGTTCCGCCGGGCCACCATCAGCGGTTTGCCGGGCTTCATCGCGACCCGCCAAAAGGCGATTTTCGCGCCCCAGGCTTCCAGCGCTGGCCTGATAAGATCGTGATCGCCTACCGATGCGCCGCCGCTGGTGACAATCAGATCGGCCTCCCGCGCCGCATCCAAGGCGGCTGCGAGCGCATCAAGCGTGTCGGCCACCGGGCCGATCCGTGTAACGGTGCAAGGCAGGCTTGCCAGCATCGCTTGCAGCATCGGGCCGTTGCTGGCGGGAATCTGGTGGCGGGCGCATTGCGTGGGATCAGCCGCGAGTTCATCGCCGCTGTCGATCAGCACGATACGCGGCTTTTGGCGGACCGGGAGCGTGGCGTGGCCCGCGGCGAGGGTCAGTGCCAGAACAGCCGGAGTCACTTTTATCCCGGCATCGCGCAGTGCCTGCCCTTCAGAGAAATCGAATCCAGCCCGGCGGATATGGCGCCCCTGGACCGGGGCATCGCCGGAAAGCGTAAGCGTTGTGCCTTCGCGCGTGGCGTCTTCTTGCAAGAGAACGGTCTGCGCACCTTCGGGGAGGATGGCACCGGTGGAAATCCGCACGGCTTCTCCCGCTGCAACGGGCCCATCAAATGGGTGGCCCGCCGCACTTTCCCCGATGATCCGCCATGGACCATGGCTGTCGGTATCGCCCAAAGCATAGCCGTCCATCGCAGACAGATCGGCGGGCGGCTGTGTTCGGCGGGCGTGCAAGGGCGCGGCGAGATAACGGCCCAATGCTTCGTCGGCGGCGACTGTTTCCACGGCCAATGGCTGGGCCAGCGCCAGAAGCTGTGCCTGCGCATCGGGCAAGGACAGAGCCGAACTCATGCGGTCGCGGCGGTCCAGTCGCCCGATTTCCCCCCGCTTTTGGAGAGCAGGCGGATTTCGTCGACGATCATGCCCTTGTCGAGCGCCTTGGTCATGTCGTAAATTGTCAGGAGTGCAATGGAAGTTGCTGTCATGGCTTCCATTTCCACACCCGTCTTACCGGTCAGAGACGCTGTGGCTGTCACTCTGAGCGCGCCGTCCTCGAATGCGAAATCGAGCGTAACGGCATCAAGCGCGAGCGGATGGCACAGCGGGATAAGGTCGCCCGTCTTCTTGGCGGCCATGATCCCCGCGATGCGTGCCGCGGCGAGCACATCACCCTTTGGGGCATCGCCGTCACGGATCGCCGCCAGCGCTTGCGGGTTCATACGGATACGCCCGCTGGCGACGGCCTGTCGCTTGGTCGCTTGCTTGCCGCCGATATCGACCATGCGCGCTTGCCCCTGATCGTCGAGGTGGGTCAATCCATTCATGCTGAGCCCTCGTTTTCATGAACGAAGTTGACACAGGTGACACTGTCCTGAGCAGTGAAAGCGTGCTCCTGCTGACGCGTTTTGGACAAAGGGCCGGGAGGAAGGGGGCGCTGTGGCTTCATGCCCCCTTCATGCCAGAGCTTTGCCGAGTAGGACAGCGCTCAGGCCGGGTGCGTGATCAACACTTTGCCGATGTGGCCACGACTGGCGAAATGGCGATAGGCATCCGCAGCCTGATCGAAGGTGAAGGTGGAATCGATGACGGGTTCGATCGCGTTGGCTTCCACGAAACGCAGCATGTCGACCAGATCCTGCCGATTGCCCATACCATTGGCATAGAGCGTCAAAACCTTGTGGTTGATCGGCAGCATTTGCATGAAATCGATCGATCCCATGCCGCCGACAATACCAACCATGGCGATCCGCCCGCCGACCTTGGCCGCGATGATCGATTGCGGCAGGGTGTTCGGGCCGCCCACTTCGACGACCAGATCTGCGCCGATCCCCCCGGTCAGTTCGAGTACGGCAACGCCCCAATCCGGCCGTTCGTTGTAATTGATCACGTGATCGGCACCCAGCGCTTTCAGGCGTTCGGCCTTGGCCGCAGTGGATGTGGTGGCAATCACACGGCAGCCCATAGCTTTGGCAAACTGCACAGCGAACAGTGAGACGCCGCCGGTTCCCTGTGTGAGTACCGTGCTGCCCGGGGCGACACTGTAGCGGCTTGGCCCACCGACCAGACTACTCCACGCGCTGAGTCCGGCACAGGGCAGACTGGCCCCCTGCGTGAAGCTGATGGCATCGGGCAGGTGTACCAGCATGCTTTCCGCAAGTGTTACGGTTTCGGCCAGCATGCCGTCCGCCATGATGCCCAGAACCAGCCCGGTGGTGTCCGGTGTTGGCGGCCCGGCAAGCCAGTTGGCATGCGGATTGGCGACAACGCGGTCACCTACGGCAAAGCGGGTTACGCCGTCGCCGACAGCGATCACTTCGCCCGCGCCGTCGAGCAGGGGAATGCGGCCATCGACCGGGAAAGCGCCCTGCAAGGTGATAAGATCGACGAAGTTGAGCGCATTGGCCTTTACCGCTACCTGCACCGCGCCTGGGCCGGGCTGCCCCGCATCGCGTTCAACCTGTTCGATCCCGATCGCGGCACCATAGACGCCTTCGAGCGGCGCAGAACTGCTGAATTGATAGGCCCTCATCCGATATCTCCCGGTATTTTATGGTATTTTTGTAGATGGTGCACGCGAAGGTTGCGCGCGGCACGTGACGTTTAAAGACCCAGCAGGGCTCGGGTGGCGGCGGTCACGTCCGCCTGCCGCATCAGGCTTTCACCGACAAGGAAACACCGGATGCCCGAGCGTTCCATGCGCAGGATGTCGTCATGGCTGTTGATCCCGCTTTCGCTGACCAGAAGCGTGCCTTCGGGGGCGAGGGGGGCGAGCCGTTCGGTCGTGCCGAGATCGGTCACAAACCGTTTCAGATCGCGGTTGTTGACGCCGATCAGGCGCGATCGGAGCCGGGCGGCGCGCGCCATCTCTTCCTCGTTATGCACTTCGACCAGCACATCCATCCCGCGTTCGAGCGCTGCCGCTTCGATCTCGGCCATCACGCCGTCATCCAGCGCAGCGACGATGATCAGGATGGCGTCGGCCCCGATCGCCCGGGCTTCGGCCACCTGCCACGGATCAACCATGAAATCCTTGCGCAGGACAGGCAGGGTGCAGGCGGCACGGGCATCCATCAGGAAATCCTCGTGCCCCTGAAAATAGGGGGCATCGGTCAGCACTGACAGGCAGGCCGCGCCGCCGTGTTCATAGGCCAGCGCGTGTTCGGCAGGCCGGAAATCGGGGCGGATCAGCCCTTTTGACGGGCTGGCCTTCTTGATTTCCGCAATCAGGCCGAACCCGCCATTGGCTTTTGCTTCCA
The DNA here is from genome assembly GCF_003860345.1 of Caenibius tardaugens NBRC 16725. Taxonomy (GTDB): domain Bacteria; phylum Pseudomonadota; class Alphaproteobacteria; order Sphingomonadales; family Sphingomonadaceae; genus Caenibius; species Caenibius tardaugens. Next base: position 4,245,987 of record NZ_CP034179.1, on the reverse strand, counting down.
GCGCCTTGCGGAAGCCGCGCGGCGCGGTTTGCCTGCTTGCCTGTGCATCGAGATCCGCAATCGTGTTGAACGTCTTACGGACAGCCACTTCGTCGCGTTTGGTGTCGCAGATTTCAGTCAGTTTGTCGGTCATCGTCAGAGCCTGATCTCTAGAATTTCGTAATGGGGCGGGCTGCTAGTGGCAGGCCGCGATCCAGCAATCCAGCAGGGCCTTAGCCAGCCCCTTGTCGATCGCTTCTGCTGCCTCTTCAACGCCTTCGCGCCAGTTCTCGGCCTCGCCGGCAATGACCAGAGCGCCAGCGGCATTGAACAGAACCGCATCGCGATAGGGCCCTTGTTCACCCTGTAGCAGGCGGCGCAGTGCAGCGGCATTGTGTGCCGGATCACCCCCGCGAATGGCATCGATCGGCGCGACGGGAAGACCGGCGTCCTGCGGCGCAATCCGGCGCATGGCGATTTCGCCATCGCGGATTTCTGCCAGTTCGCTACCCCCTGCAAGGCTCAGTTCGTCCAGCCCCTCATCGCCCGAAACGACCAGCGAATGATCCGTCCCCAGTTTGAGCAGGGCTTCCGCATAGATGGGCACATAGGCGGGGCGGGCAATACCCACCAGTTGGCGCCGTACACCCGCGGGATTAGCCAGCGGCCCCATCAGGTTGAAGATCGTGCGTCGGCCGATAGCCTTGCGGATCGGCATGATTCGCCCCATCGCCGGATGATGCTTCGCCGCGAAGAGAAAGCATATGCCGATATCGTTCAGGGTCGCTTCGGCCGTTTCGGCCGCACGGTCGAGATTGAGGCCGAGTGCCTCGAGCGTATCGGCCGCCCCGGCCTTTGACGAAGCCGCGCGGTTGCCGTGCTTGGCCACCGGTACGCCGCAGGCCGCCACAATGATGGACACGGCCGTCGAAACGTTCAGCGTATGATGCCCGTCGCCACCCGTGCCGCAGACGTCGATCGCGTTGGCGGGGGCATGGACCGGAATCATGCGGGTGCGCATGGCGCGAGCCGCCCCGGCGATTTCATTGGCGGTTTCACCCCGGTCGGACAGGGCGACGAGAAATGCGATCACATCGTCGTCCGGAACCTGCGCTTCGAGAATCGCGCTGAATGCCGCTTCGGCTTCCAGTTCTTCGAGGGGGTGTTGGGGATCGGGAAGACGTGTCATGCCCGCGCCACTGCCTTGAGTCCGCAGATCGCCATGAAGTTGGCCAGCAGGTCATGCCCGTGTTCGGTGGCAATGCTTTCGGGGTGGAACTGCACGCCGTGGATCGGCAGTTCGCGGTGGCGGAAGCCCATCACATGGGTATCGTCCGCCGTGGCGTTGACCGCCAGAACATCCGGAATGTCGGTGACAATCAGTGAATGATAGCGTGTTGCGATAAATGGCGAAGGCACGTTGGCAAACACGCCCGTGCCGTCATGGGTGACCGGGCTGGTCTTCCCATGCATCAGCCCGCCGCGTTGCACCGTGCCGCCAAAATACTGCCCGATCGACTGGTGCCCCAGACATACGCCCAGCAGTGGCTTGCCCGCATCGGCGCAGGCCCCCACCAGATCGAGGCTGATTCCCGCCTCGTTGGGGGTGCAGGGCCCGGGCGAGATGAGAAAGCCGCTGGCGCCGGTTGCGACGGCCTGTGCTGCGCTGAGCGCGTCGTTGCGGACGACTTCGACCTCGGCCCCCAGTTCCATAAGGTAGTGGACCAGATTCCAGGTGAAGCTGTCGTAGTTGTCGATGACGAGGATCATGGTGTGCCTTTCCCCGATTGTTCGACAACGATCAAGGGGCCGAGTGGCGCCGTGCTGTCGAGCCGCCCTGTCGCGGGATCCCAAAGTGCGGAGACTTTGCCATCCAGATAGAGCGCGTTGGGTGTTTTCAGTTTATCCCGAAAATAACGGGCAAGCTTGCCGAACGACAGCGGGCCATCCGACATGACGAAGAACGCGTGCCCCTGTTTGTCGACGCCCACGCCGTTGCGAATGTTGGTGGACATGCCGTCGGTTGTGATGTCCGGGTGCAATTTGCCATCGATCACCAGCATCGGACCGGATTGCGTGGCGAAATCTGGGGCGGGGCCTTCCAGCGCGGCGAAGTCTTCTGTCGCCTGGACCGCCCATTTTCCGCCGGTGCCGTAGAATATCCCGTTAGGGAGAAGGTGGAAATTGCCGGGCCCTTCGTTGCGGTTCAGCGCTTTGCGTTCTTTTCCACCCTCAACGTAATAGCCAACCGGTTGCCCCTGTTCGTCGAACATGCCGCCATTGACGACGAAAGCCATACGCGATGCGATCAGCGCGTGGTTCGCGGCGAAAGTGGCCAGACTACGGTACGGTTTGCCATCGTCATTGTCATCGCCATCGCTATCGCCGGGGCCCAGATCCATGCGTATCCGGTGGCGGGCGGGGTCCGCTTCGCAGACGGTGAGAGGGATATCCTCAAACCGGTCGGCACGGCAGGCCGACTGGCGTATGGTCTTGCTCTCGTCTTTGGTTTCCGCCTTCGGTTTTGTGTCAGGCGTGGGCGCGCCAGATTGCTGTCCACAGGCCGAAAGCGCGATCAGCGCTGCCAGCGCGGAGGCACGTTTCACTGGCCGAAGCCCGGCTCTTCCGCAATCCGCGCCGCTTCCCTCGCTGCCGCGAACAGCGCGCCAGCCTTGTGTTCGCATTCCCGCTGTTCATAGATCGGATCGCTGTCGGCAACGATACCGGCACCGGCCTGCACGTGCATCACCCCGTCCTTCAGCACGGCGGTGCGCAGCACGATACAACTGTCCACGGAGCCATCCGGTGCGAAGTAGCCCACGCCACCGGCGTAAGCCCCTCGCGTTTCGGGTTCCAGCTCTGCAATGATTTCACAAGCGCGGATTTTAGGCGCGCCCGAAACCGTCCCGGCCGGGAATCCGGCGAACAGCGCGTCGAGCGCATCGTGCCGGGGATCGAGTTGCCCGACGACATTGCTCACGATGTGCATCACGTGACTGTAGCGTTCGATCGTGAAGCTGTCGGTTACCCGCACGCTGTCCCGCCCGGCCACGCGGCCCACATCGTTGCGCCCGAGATCGAGCAGCATGAGATGTTCTGCCCGTTCCTTGGGGTCCGCCAACAGGCTGGCTTCGTTCGCGCGGTCTTCTTCTGCGGTATGCCCACGCGGGCGGGTGCCGGCGATCGGGCGAATCGTGACCTCGCCATCGCGCACCCGCACGAGGATTTCCGGGCTGGAGCCGATCAGGGCGAAACCCGGCAGGTCGAGGAAATAGAGAAATGGCGAAGGGTTCACCCGGCGCAGGGCGCGGTAAAGTTCGCTTGGCGGCAGCGGGAAGGGGCAGGTGAAGCGCTGCGCCAGCACCACCTGAAAAATGTCGCCAGCCTCGATATAGCCTTTCGCCCGCGCCACCATGGCCCCGTAATCGCCGGGTGCGAGCACGGGGGTGAGCGCCATTTCGGGAAGGCCGCTTGCCCGCGTGCGGGCAGGCACATTGTTGGTAAGCTGGCTAAGCGCCGCATCGATTCGTTCCCCGGCATCGGCAATTGCCCGGTCGGGATTCTCGACTATGCCATCTTCCGCCCAGAGCGGGGCAATGCAGAACAGTTCGCTGCTCAGCCCGTCGAACACCAGAATCAGGGTTGGCCGCACGAACAGCATGTCGGGCAGTTCCAGCCTGCTTTGCGGGGCGCGGGGCAGTTTTTCGACCAGCCCGATGGTTTCGTAGCCGAAATAGCCGACCAGACAGGACAGCGCAGGCGGCAGTGCAGCCGGTATATCGTCAATCCGGCACGAGGCGGCCAGTTTGCGCAATTCGGCCAGACTGTCGTCCGCCAGCGTGGTGAAATCCTCGCGATTGGCGTTCCAGTTGCGATTGACCTGGCACGTTGGCCCCGTCGCGCGGAACACGAGATCGGGGGCAAGCCCCAGCAGGCTGTAGCGCCCGCGCGTTTCCCCGCCTTCCACCGATTCCAGCAGGAAATCGCCGCGGCCTTCCTCCATCAGCTTGAGCGCGGCCCCCACCGGCGTTTCCGTGTCTGCCACAAGCCGCCGCCAGACCAGTGCAGGCCTGCCGGATGCGAGGGCGATACGGGCGGATTCGGCGTTCTCAGGCAATGTCGTACTCTTGATTGGGGAAGACCCCGGGGGGATATGCATGGGGTCAGTCGCGGTTATCGGCGTTATCGCCATTCAACTGGGCGCGAACGGCCTTGATAGCCGCATCGTTGCGTTTCACGCCCACTTCGGCGCGAACCGCACGACGGAATTGCGCTTCGTATTCACGCCCGTTGAGATTGCCCAGTTCGCGGCTTGCGCCGGCCAGCAGCGGATCACCCTTGGCGACCTTGCCCGGTTCGATATCGTGCAACTGGACAATGAACCAACCCATCTTCTGCGGCGCTTCGAGGCGCTTCGAAGTGCCTTCGGCCATGCTGAACATCAGCGCCAGTGCGCCGGGTACGCGCCCGCCCATCTGCGCAAGCTGTTCGCGGTTCATGGTGACGTTGTCCGGGGCGGGGAACGATTTCTTCTCGGCAGCCAGTGCCGTGGCAACCGGCGTACCCTTGCGGATTGCGGCAAGCACGCGATCGGCAGCGGCCTTGGCCAGCGCCAGACCCTGTTCCCGCTTCCAGCCAGCGACCAGTGCGGGCTTGATTTCATTCATTGGGGCAGCAGCGGACGGGGTCGTTGCCTTCACATCGAAGATCAGGAAGGTCTTGCCCGGGTCCACTTCGGTAAGCTGCGGTTCCCCTTCCTCCATAGAAAAGGCTGTGGGCACGGCTTTGGCCAGCACCGCAGGCGCGGTTTCGTTGGCGCTGCCGTACACACGGCCATCGGCGGTGAGGGCCGGGGTCTCCAGCACTGTTGCGTTCACCGTTTTGGCCGCATCGGCAAGGCTGCTGCCGTTGTCGAATTCATCCTGCAACCGCGAGGCAAGGTCCATCACGGCCGTGCGATGCTGTTCGGCGGTAAGCGCCGCAGTGATCTCGCCGCGCGCCTGATCCAGCGTGCGCGCGGGGGTGCCTTCAATCGAATCGACGCGAACAATGTGCCAGCCCAGACCACTGCGTACGGGGGCGGTCGTCGCGCCCTTGGCCGCGCCAAATGCGGCTTCGGCCACATCTTTGGAGGATTGGGTGGTGAGGGCGGCCTTGTCGATCGGGCCCAAAGTCGTTGCGGCCAGACCCTTGCTGCCGGCAGCCGCTGCCAGCGATGTGCCTTTGGCCGTTTCTGCGGCAATGGCCTTCGCGGCGGCTTCGGTCGGCAGGATGACCTGTGTCAGGCGGCGTTTCTCGGATGCGGCATAGCGCGCTGCATCGCGTTTGAAGCGGGCTGCGATCTCGGCTTCGGTCGGTGCGCGCGGATTGCCAAGCGCTTCTGCGCCAAACACGGCGTAACGAATGACGCGGCGTTCCGGCCGGACATATTCGTTCTTGTGCTTGTCGTAATAGGCCTTGAGCTGCGCATCGTTGGGATTGCCTGCGGGGGCATAAGCCTCGCTGGGAAGAACGGCGATCGTAGCCTTGCGCGTTTCTTTCAGAAGCGCGGCGTAACGCAGCACCAGATCGTTCGGCATGGCGGCGCCAAATGCGACCGGCGCCATCACCTGTTGCGCCAGAAGCCCTTGCGCCAGATCATCGCGCACCAGTTGATCGCTCAGCCCCTGCTGGCGAATGACCTGAAGATAGAGCTGGCGATCGAACTTGCCGTCCGGCCCACGGAACATCGGGGCATTGGCGATTTCGCTGTCGACCAGGCGGCTGCCCGCGCGCAACCCCAGTGTTTCGCCAAATCCGGAGATGGCATAGCGATCGATGAGATCGTCGAGCACCTGTTCCAGACCGTTTTCGGCAAGAAATGCCTGCATGGTGATCGTGGGCTGTTGCTGGCGCATCTGATCGACCGCGCGGTTTGCAGAGCGGGTGAGGTCGGCGGTGGTGACTTTTTCCTTGCCCACAGTTGCGGCGCGATCGCCGCCCGAACTGCCGCCGAACAGGCCGCTGTTGGAAACATCCAGCCCGGCAAATGCCACGGCAATCAGTCCGAGGAAGACAAATGCGACAATAACGCCGATCTTCGAATCGAGGAACTTGCGGATGAACTGGATCATTCGTTGCTGACCGTTTCGCTGTTTAAGGGCTTGTTGTCACGGTGTTTGCCATGAGCGCCGGATAAGTTTGACAGCGCTTTATCCCCGGTAACCGACAGTCGCAACCGTTGGGACAAATCCGGCCAACATATCGCTTGCGGAAAACGGCCAATGTGTGGACAACCATTTTGACAACCGCCGGTCATGAGGCTAGCGGCGCGGTCACGGACATGCCGCTACCACAGCTGTCCGTACGTCCGTAATATCTGGTGATAGAATGTCGCAGCAGCGCCCCTATATTGTTGGCAACTGGAAGATGCATGGAACCCGAGCGATGCTTGGTGAAGTCCGCGCGATTGACCGTGCCGGGCAACGTCATCCCAAGGTTGAGGTGGCTCTCGCGCCACCGTTCACTCTCATTCATGCCGCCCGCAAGGAGGCCGAGCAGATCGGCGTTGGTGCGCAGGATTGTCATCCTGTCGATGGCGGCGCGCACACGGGCGATATTTCCCCCGCGATGCTGGCTGATGCCGGGGCGGGGTTTGTTATCGTGGGCCACAGCGAACGGCGCACCGATCACGCCGAAACCGATGAACTCGTCCGCGCCAAGGCGGAGGCCGCGCGCAAGGCTGGCCTGGGCGTCATCGTCTGTGTTGGCGAAAGCGAAGCAGAACGTGACGCAGGTCGTGCGGAAGACGTGGTGCGCGGGCAGGTCGATGCGTCCGTTCCGACATCCGCCGGTGCGGTGGAGCGCCTGTCAGTCGCCTACGAACCCGTATGGGCCATTGGCACGGGGCGTGTCCCGTCGCTGGCCGATATCGAAGCGATGCACCGCGCCATTCGCGAACGGTTGCTGGCGATTTACGGGGAAGATGGCGCAGAGGTGCGCATTCTCTATGGCGGTTCGGTGAAACCCGATAATGCCGTGGAGATTCTGGGCGTTCCCGATGTTGGCGGGGCGCTCGTTGGCGGGGCCAGCCTGACAGCGGAAAGCTTCTACGGAATTATTCGCGCGGCTTCAGGCGAGAACGTCGACTGATTGGGCTAGGGGGAGGCGATCCGCCACGCCCCCTTGCAACACGAGCCGCCCGCGCCTAGATGCGCAGGCGCGCACGCTTCCACGCACGCTTACTGCCAAGGTTTTGCCGATGTCCCTTTTTCTGTTCCTAACAGTCGTTCAGGCGATTGTCGCAGCCGCTCTGGTTGCGGTTATCCTGATGCAGCGCTCCGAAGGCGGTGGCCTCGGTGTGGGGGGCAGTCCGTCGGGGCTGATGTCGGCGCGTGGGGCGGCAGACTTTCTGACCCGCGCCACGGCGATTCTGGCAACGCTGTTTGTCGGACTCAGCATTCTTCTGGCGACTCTGGCGGTTGGCGCCAGCTCGGAGCGTGAGATCGACACTACGCTTGATCGTTCCACGCCGGCACCGGTGACGTCCAACGATCCGTTGGGCACTGGCGCAGCGGGCACGGCGGCTCCGGCGGCTCCGGCCAGTAAGGGGGCCGCACCTGCATCTTCGGGCGATCCGCTGTCGGGCGCTGCGCAGTAAGATGCGTTATGCGCCGCTGCGGAGCGGCGCTTTCGAACATTTTTGACGATGCAGGCCAGGAATTGTTTCTGGCCTGTGGGAATTTGCTGTTTTCGTGCTTGCCACGAATCATGGCTTGCGACTAAGGCTCAACTCCCATGGCGCGGTACATATTTATCACCGGCGGCGTGGTTTCCTCGCTCGGAAAAGGTCTCATGGCAGCTAGCCTCGCGGCGCTGCTTCAGGCTCGCGGATATCGCGTCCGGATCAGGAAATTCGACCCCTACCTCAATGTCGATCCGGGCACGATGAGCCCTTACCAGCATGGTGAGGTCTATGTGACCGATGACGGGGCGGAAACCGACCTCGATCTTGGCCACTACGAACGCTTCACAGGCGTTTCCGCGCGTCAGGCTGACAATATCACCTCTGGCCGCATCTATCGCGATATCATCGCCAAGGAACGCCGTGGTGATTATCTCGGCGCCACAGTGCAGGTCATTCCGCACGTGACCGATGCGATCAAGGATTTCGCCCAGGCGGAAACCGAAGATCTCGATTTTGTCCTGTGCGAAATTGGCGGAACGGTCGGCGATATCGAAGGGTTGCCGTTCATCGAAGCCCTGCGCCAGCTGCATAACGAACTGGACCGCGATCAAAGCTGCTTCGTCCATGTCACGCTGGTTCCGTACATTGCGGCTGCGGGCGAATTGAAAACCAAGCCCACCCAGCACTCCGTCCGGGAGCTGACCGGCCTCGGCATTCAGCCGGATATCCTGCTGTGCCGCTGCGAAAAACCACTGCCTGAAAGCGAACGCGCCAAGATCGCGCAGTTCTGTAATGTCCGGAAAGAAGCGGTTATTCCCGCACTGGATGCGTCCAGCATCTATTCCGTGCCGTTGCAGTATCACGCCGAAGGGCTGGATAGCGAAGTGTTGCGCCATTTCGGCCTGACCGCGCCATCGCCCGATCTGGCGCGGTGGGATGATATCGTCGATCGTTATCAGAACCCCGAAGGCGAAGTGACGATCGGTGTGGTTGGCAAATATGTCGGCCTGCAGGATGCCTACAAGTCGCTGAACGAAGCGCTGGTCCACGGCGGCATGGCCAACCGTGTGAAGGTCAATATCCGCTGGATCGACGCGGAGATATTCGAACAGGACGATGCCGGTATCGCATCGCAACTCGAACCGATGCACGGCATTCTCGTGCCTGGTGGGTTTGGCGAACGCGGTTCCGAAGGCAAGATCGCCGCTGTGCGGTTCGCCCGCGAACGCAAGGTGCCGTTCTTCGGCATCTGCCTCGGCATGCAGATGGCCTGTATTGAAGGTGCCCGGAACACGGCGGGCATCGCTGCTGCTTCCTCCACCGAGTTCGGCCCGACGACAGAGCCGGTGGTCGGCATCATCACCGAATGGATGAGCGCGGAAGGCTTGCAGCAACGCGGCGCCGAAAGCGATCTTGGCGGAACCATGCGTTTGGGAGCCTATGATGCAAAACTGGCCGGTAACAGCCACGTTGCGACGATTTATGGCACCACCGAGATTTCCGAACGGCATCGCCACCGTTACGAGGTGAATGGCGCCTATCGCGAAAGGCTGGAAGGGGGCGGTCTGGTATTTTCAGGGATGTCGCCCGATGGCCTTCTGCCCGAGATTGTCGAACGCCCCGATCATCCGTGGTTCGTGGGTGTGCAGTTCCACCCCGAACTGAAGAGCAAGCCGTTCGATCCCCATCCGTTGTTCGCCGGATTTGTGGCGGCTGCGGTGGAGCAGTCACGCCTCGTCTGATCCGCAGGTTTTGATGCCTGCGGGCATGGCCTCCGATATTGCATGAACAGAAAAGGGCGGCCCCGCGAGGAGCCGCCCTTCGTTGTATAAGGGTACTCGAGATCAGGCGGCGTTGGCGTCGTCGCTCTTGACCACTTCGAGGGCCTTCTGCCCACCGACAAGAATTTTCTTTGGCTTCATCGCTTCGGGAATTTCCCGCACGAGATCAATCACCAGCAGCCCATCGGCCAGATCGGCGTTTTCCACGCGGACGAAATCGGCCAGTTCGAAACGACGCTCAAACCCGCGGTTGGCGATGCCGACGTGGAGGAAATCACCCCGGTTTGCATCTTCGAGCTTCTGGCCTTTTACAACCATAAGGTTCTGTTGCGCGGTGATATCGAGCTCATCGGGTTTGAACCCGGCAACGGCCAGGGTGATGCGATAGGCATCTTCGCCACGGCGTTCGATATTGAAGGGGGGATAGTTGTCGCCGCTGTTCTGACGCGCCTGATTTTCGAGAAGATCGAACAGGCGATCGAAACCAACGGTGCTGCGGCGATAGGGGGCAAAATCAAAACGGTTCATTGCGCAAATCCTCTATTGAGCAATTTGTAGGGCGGGGCCCGGAAACCCGGCTCCCCATTCGGTGGGTCATGCCCATCAGGCGCATGACACATGGCCCTAGATATGGTAGCCGCGCACGATTTCAAGAGCCCGGGAAACGGCGCGTTTCCCGATGACAAGGACATGTGATGAGCCCCCCCCCGATCGAAATCTATACGAAGTTCGGCTGCGGTTACTGCACCCGGGCAAAGAACCTCTTTAACACCAAGGGTGTGGCGTTTGAGGAATACGATGTGACCATGGGCGGCCCGCGCAAGGCCGAAATGCTGGCGCGCGTTCCCGATGCCCGCACTGTGCCCCAGATTTTCATCGACGGCATGCATGTCGGGGGTTGTGACGATCTGATGGCGCTGGATCGGGCGGGCAAGCTCGACATGCTGCTTGGCCGTTGATCCAACGGTGATGAACACCACGCGGGTTGCCCTGTTCCAGATGACCGCCGGGATCGATCCGGCGGCAAATGCAGCGGCGATTGCCGACGCCGTGCGCACGGCGAAGGTGGGTGGGGCTGCCATGCTGTTCACCCCCGAAATGAGCGGCTTGCTGGACCGCGATCGCCGCCGGGCAACGCCGCACATCGTGGCGGAAGAGGAAAATCCGGTTTTGAAAGCGGCACGCGAAGCCGCCGCCGCCCAAGAACTGTGGATCGCATTGGGGTCACTCGCGATCCTGCGTGATGACGGACGTTGGGCCAACCGTTCATTTCTGCTGGGCCCGGATGGCGCCGTCGCGGCCCGGTATGATAAAATCCACATGTTCGATGTCGAATTGGCGACGGGGGAAACCTGGCGGGAATCCGCTGCCTATGCGCCGGGTGAATATGTGGTGACAGCAGAAACGCCGTTGGGCAGCTTAGGGCTGTCGATCTGTTATGATTTGCGGTTTCCCGCGTTGTTCGGGGCGCTGGGCGACCGCCGTTGCGATGCCATTGCGGTCCCTGCGGCCTTCACTGTTCCCACCGGGGTGGCGCATTGGCACCTGCTGCTGCGCGCCCGCGCCGTGGAAGAAAGCGCGTGGATCATCGCGGCAGCACAGGTGGGCGAACACGCCGATGGTCGCAAGACTTATGGGCATAGCCTGGTGGTGGACCCGTGGGGGGACGTTGTGCTCGACATGGGCGGGGCCGGGCCGGGTGTGGGCTTTGCCGATATCTCCGCCACGCGCACCGCCGAAGTTCGGGCGCAACTTCCAGCACTTGCCAACCGGCGAAAAATGGCCAACTGAACCTGTCTCTTTTTTCTGCTAGATTGACGGCATGATCGTTTTCGACCTGCAATGTACACACGGCCATCGTTTTGAAGGCTGGTTCGCATCTTCCGATGATTACGCATCCCAGACGGAGCGGGGGCTGCTGTCGTGCCCGCAATGCGGTGATGCAGTCATTGCCAAGGCACCGATGGCGCCCGCTGTTCCGACCAAGGGGAACCAGCGCGCGGATATCCGTCAGGAGGATCGACCGTCTGACATGGCGAACGACGTCGTAGGCGGCGGCGTGCCGCCCGAAATGGTCCGGGCCCTTACAAAAATGGCGGAAATTCAGGCAGAAGCGCTCAAAAATTCGGAATGGGTCGGGGATAAGTTTGCCGAGGAATCGCGGGCGATGCATTACGGCGAACGCGATGCCAAAGTGATCCATGGCAAGACGACGCCTGAACAAGCGAAGGAATTGCACGAGGAAGGCATACCCGTTGCGCCCTTGCTGTTCCCCGTAGCGCCGCCAGAAGACCTGAACTGAATCGGGCATCGGAATTCGCAAATGCGCTGGTGCCGACGGTTGCGAAACCCGGTTGCAGTTCCCGTCATGCTCGGGCATGCGAGCCGCTGTGAGATGAGTCGGTGATTTGCTGTCCTTCAGGAATTGAACCGAGAGGAAACTTGGCCAATCCAGGTAAGACATGCAACGATGCGCCCGTAGCTCAGCAGGATAGAGCACCAGATTCCTAATCTGGGGGCCACAGGTTCGAATCCTGTCGGGCGCACCAAATTTTTTAATAAAAGCAAGATTTTGAGGGAGTCTTAACCGCTAACCTGCCCCATCAGGGTGGGGTCCACCGGATAAGTTAGAGTTCCGGCGAACGTGATCGTCCTGATGGACTGACCGAAGCGCAGCGTGGGTTCGGCCACCAAGACCATGCAAGAACGTTTATGGGGCAGGCGGCTAGTAGCAACTGATATGATCGGGTGGGCATGCGCCAACGGTAACAGCTCTGCTCCGATATCCCCAGTGATCGGGAGATCGCGCCGATCTTCTCTCCTTGTGAAAGCCGAACCTCCGCCTCTCGCAGCATCGCGATGATCTGTTCCGGCGTGTATCTCTTCCGTGCCATTCAAAGCTCCTTCCAAGCTTAAAATTGCTGAAATCCTAACTCTCAGAATGGACTACTTCTTGGGGAGAAGGTCAGAGGATTCAAGTACGTAGCGAGCGAGCGCGCAACAGATGATAGCTGTCGTTCCGGAACCTTGTTGGCTGTTTCCGGTTCTTATACTCGCCTGTGACGCGCAGGTCGTCGTCGTCCGGTGCTCTTGATGCGCATGTCAGGGGCATCAGGCGGCGATCATTGGGAGAGTTTTATGCGCAAATATTCGAAGCCTTTGGTTGCAATTGTGTCTGTCGCCGCACTTAGCCTTTCGTTGTCAGCCTGTGACAGCGCAAAGGAAAACGCTGCGGAAGATCAAGCAGATGCAGTTCGCGATGCGGCTGATGCGAAAGCTGACGCGCTGGAAGCGACGGCTGACGCGAAAGATCCTGTCGTAGACGGCGTCGATTCAAAAGCGGAGAATGCACAAGAGGCGAAGGCCGACGCCATTCGTGACGCTGGCGAAAAGAAAGCTGACGCAATGGAAGATCAGGCCGACAAGATGGACAAGGCGCCTGGCTGATCTCAAGGTCAGGGCTGACCTGTTGGTCGGCCCTGACGCGATCTAATTGAAGATATCCTCAGTAAGAGTGTGCCAGTCGATTTCGAACAATTCGGCGCAGGCCGAGGCGTCACTAAAGCCTTTTGGGTTCGCCAGGAGGATCGCATATACCTGCTCACGGCCAATGGAAGTCGTCAAAGCGGTAGAGGAGCATAACGCGCGTTGCGACGCGGGATGCGCGAAATCGCATGGTTTGCGGCGCTGATATGGGTGTGGAATCTCTGATCGTGGCGTCCGGCAAGTTTGCTACATGCAAGCATGAGCGGAAGAGTGCCCGGATAGCATTCTGCCATAAGAAGACATCTCGGGATCGATGTTAATATTCTAATATAATGAGAAAAATGGTAATACTGCCTCTCCTGAAGCAGCCATCAAACATGACTTTCATGCACGCGGTAAATTCGTTGTTGATAGCAACGTCATATTAGTTGAGTTAGCTAATAGACCGAATAAGTTGCTGCAGTTTTGTCTTGGGGGACATGTGCAATGCCGAATTTTGATTCGTCCAGGTTGCATCGAAGGCGCGTGCACCGTCGTACCAGTTCCTCGAAGAATTCGAAGGTCTTATATTGGGTTGGCGCATGTGATATCGATCCCGCGCAGGATATCAGCCCGGCCGATATTCCCGGTGCACTCTGGGATAAGTTCCGGGAAGGCAAAATACGCGAAGATTCGGACGACTAGCTGATCAGCCTCTGTGTGGGCGGTGCAGGAGTGGGCGCGAACAGTGTGCCCACATAATCCCGCGAGACCTGGCAAGCTGTGCTAGATGCGGTGGCTGCAGCAGTTCATCAGGACGATAAGCGTTAAGCAACAAATACCGATAGATTCTACCCTGACGATGATGACCACCCCCTGTGGATCGAGAAGGTCAAGCGGAGCGGCCCACGCCATAACGTGGCGATTTGCCAGGCCATGATGGATCGACGCGGAATTTACTTTTCCTGGCGCAGGGTTGTCGATCTGGCGGTTGCCGATGTTGCCGCGCATGTCACGGTTAGGATGATGACGCACTCAGATTGCAGGCATGCGCGTGTAACATAGCTATATCCGGGTCCGGCTAAACCATGGCACCTGCCGCGCCGATAGGGGATCGCATTTCATCCGGCGGGCACTTTTTCACGGGCCGGGCTTCCCTCTGTTAATCGCACCGCCATAGCCGGATCGCGCTATACCGACGAACTTGACAGTACCGGATGCTACAGACCGTTGCTTGTGTCAGACGTTGGGCAGGGCGCGTCGAAGCTACGCGCCTGCCGTTGGGTGCGATGAATCCCGGCAGACAATCCCCCATAACATGCAGGAATTGCATAAAATATCATTATTTCACTGTCTTGTGCGATAGTGATTTGGGGTGTTAATTTTCAAAATTAACAATAATGAAATTACATCAATACATGGTAGTAAAAAATGGTGTCGATTCGATATCAATAAATTAGAATACATTTTCGTCATACATTGAGGATGAATTATGCAATTTTGGGTATTTTGTGTGGATTTGTTTTGGTGACTCCTCGTGCATTGGATAGTTGTCTTGGCAATATTTCCGGTCTTTTGATCGATTGGTCTGTTTGCATGCCTAAGGCTCGATTGTGCGTTCGGGGTGGGGCGTAAAGACAAGGCTCATCGTCGTGGGGAATGTATTCGAGGTATGCCATTCACAGGCGCGAATGCGAATATTGGGGGCAGGTATCAGCAGGCGACGCAATCAGGCGCGGTGCTGGGGCTCTCGATGGGGCTGTGCAACCAGTGCGTGCCACTATGGACGGAGCGGCGCCTGGGTACCCGTTATGGTGTGCGGTGCAGCAGGTCGGTGAGACCGGTGGTGCGGCTTGCGCATCCGAACGCAAGATGCACGCGCTCAGTATCGCCGTGTTGCGCCAATCATTCTCGCGTAAAAGAAGGGATTTTGGCGCAAATTGGCCGCTGCCATACTTCGGCTCGGCGCTGCTCCCGGAATTGCGCAGCCAGCTACGCGGCGATTGGCTTGCGTTCATGGCGCGCTCACGACCTGACCTCACCTGGTGCACGAAGCGCGCAGGCAATGGATACTTCGGGTGCAGCATTGAATAATATGAATATTTCAAGAATTAGTATCAATATTAACACATATTTAAATGCGAATCGCAATATCACAATATATGATTCGCTATTATTGCGATTCAATAATCAATAATAAAAGAAGTCACTGGCGTATTTCCCGAAAAATTCAATTGAGATTATTTCTCAATAAAAACAAACCTCAATGTGCGTGTTGATCATTGATCGTGCGTCTCATTTTAATTGGCGGTGAACCAAAGTGAGTGGATACCTTCTTCCATCGCGCATTCCGGCATTCTTCCGGAGAACGATGTTTGGACTTATGGTCCTGCTGGCCCCCTTGGGGGGCGGCCGGCATTGGCGCAAACGGTTACGAATACCGCCACGATCATTGCGCCAACGGGGCTCACGGAAGACAACACCACTGACAATAGTGCGGCAGACAGTGATAATGTTCTCGTTCAACTGACGATTATCAAGCGTGTCACAAATGATAACGGCGGCGATGCAACCGCCACGAGTTTTGGGATCACAACGAGTGCCGGGACATTGTCCTTTGGTGCGAACACGGGAACGGCAACGAACGCTGTCTATACGTCAACCATTCTCAACGTAGAGCCAGGAACGTATTCCTTATCGGAACTTGATACAGCGGGATACACGGAGGGTACCTGGACTTGCAGCGGGACGGGTTTCAGTGCCGTTTCAGGCGCGTTTGGTGCTGGCTCTGTGACATTGGCGGAAAGTGCCCAAGTCACGTGTGAAATCACGAATGATGACCAGGGTGCAACGCTCACTCTGATAAAGAACGTAGATAACAGTGGTGGTGGTACGGCGACTGCAGACCAGTGGACCCTTACTGCTATAGGTCCTCAGACGCTGAGTGGCGTCACGGGTAATGCATCCGTTACAAATGTAGCGGTGCTGCCGGGTTCCTATTCGCTCGCCGAGAGTGGCGGGCCGGCAGATTCTGGCAATGTTGATCCGGACTATACGAATGCTGGCTGGGATTGCGGACCCGCCGGTAGTGGCCTGACTGCTGTCAATGTGGTGCTTGGTGCCTCCGTCAGTTGCACGCTAACCAACGTTTTTGTGGGATATCCCTCGCTGGCGCTGACCAAGACGGTAGCCTCGGTCACGGACACCAACGGCAACAGCATCACCGATGCGGGCGACGTGATCCACTGGAGCTTTGACGTCCACAACACCGGCAATGTGCCGCTGACCAATGTGACGGTCGCGGACACGCTGGCTGATGTGGTGCTGAGCGGCGGCCCGATCGCGACGCTGGCGAGCGGTGCGCATGACACCACAACCTTCACGGCCAGCTACACGATCAAGGTCAGCGACGTGCCCGGCAGCGTGGTCAACAGCGCCACGGCCAGCGGTAGCGATCCAGACGACGGGACAATCGGCTCGCCGCCTTCGACCACGACCACGACGACAGTGTCGCAGCCCTCGCTGGCGCTGACCAAGACGGTAGCCTCGGTCACGGACACCAACGGCAACAGCATCACCGATGCAGGCGACGTGATCCACTGGAGCTTTGACGTCCACAACACCGGCAATGTGCCGCTGACCAATGTGACGGTCGCGGACACGCTGGCTGATGTGGTGCTGAGCGGCGGCCCGATCGCGACGCTGGCGAGCGGTGCGCATGACACCACAACCTTCACGGCCAGCTACACGATCAAGGTCAGCGACGTGCCCGGCAGCGTGGTCAACAGCGCCACGGCCAGCGGCAGCGATCCAGACGACGGGACAATCGGCTCGCCGCCTTCGACCACGACCACGACGACAGTGTCGCAGCCCTCGCTGGCGCTGACCAAGACGGTAGCCTCGGTCACGGACACCAACGGCAACAGCATCACCGATGCAGGCGACGTGATCCACTGGAGCTTTGACGTCCACAACACCGGCAATGTGCCGCTGACCAATGTGACGGTCGCGGACACGCTGGCTGATGTGGTGCTGAGTGGTGGCCCGATCGCGACGCTGGCGAGCGGTGCGCATGACACCACAACCTTCACGGCCAGCTACACGATCAAGGTCAGCGATGTGCCCGGCAGCGTGGTCAACAGCGCCACGGCCAGCGGTAGCGATCCAGACGACGGGACAATCGGCTCGCCGCCTTCGACCACGACCACGACGACGGTAGCAGTGGTTCCGCAGCCGAAGATCGCCCTGATCAAGCATGCTTCTGAACCGGTCGACACCAATGGCGATGGACTTATCGGCGGTGCGGGTGACGCGATCGACTATGAATTCACCGTGATGAACGTAGGGAATATGCCCCTTACGGATGTCAGGGTCACCGATACGCTGGTGGCTGTGTCCGGTGGGCCTTTGGCGAGCCTTGCAGTCGGGCAGTCGGATTCGTCTACTTTCACCGCGCATTATGTGCTGACACAGGCCGACGTCGATGACGGGCAGGTCGTTAATACCGCGACCGCTTTCGGCACGGTCGAGGGCGGTGAAGAGGTCACCGATATTTCAGACAGCGGGAGCCCGACGCTCGACAATCCGACGGTTACCCTGCTTGCGCAGAATCCCGCGATTCAGGTGACCAAGGTCGCAGCACTGACCACGGATGGCCTGACGCCGGGCAAAGGTAATATTGGTGATGTCATCACCTACACGGTGATGGTTCACAACATCGGCAACGTAACCATCGAACGCTTCGAAACGATCGATACGCTCCAGAATCAGGCACCGACCGCGCTTGACTGCACCCCGACGCGTCTGCTGCCTGGGCAGACGGCTACCTGCCGGACCTATACGCACACTATCACCGAAGCTGACGTAGATGCGGGCGTCGATCTTGAGAACAAGGTCGTGGTGACCGGGTTCCCGGCTCGCGGCAAAGTTACCGCCGGTAGCGAGGCAGCTGTCGAGGTCGAGGCGACCCCGGTGGTTCTGAGAGTGACGAAGAGCGCGGCTCCGCGCGATGTGCGGGTCGGTGATCTTGTCCGGTATACGGTGACCGTCGAGAACCTCAGCCCCTGGGGTGTAAGCGATGTAACGCTGATCGACACCCCGCCAGCCGGTTTCACCTATGTCGACAAGTCGCTGACCGTCGCCGATCAGGATGATCTCGGACGTCTGGCGGGCACCTATCCTATCCGCGTCGATCAGCTTGATATCGAAGCCGATGGCAAGGCGATCCTCACCTATCTGCTGCGGGTTGGTGCAGGTGTCCGCAGTGGCATCCATATCAATCACGCCCACGCCCGGCGCGGGAGTGTAACCTCCAACGTGGCGACGGCTGAAGTGCAACTGGTCGGTGATCCGCTCATCGACGAAACTCTGATCCTCGGCACGGTGTTCGATGATCGTGACCATGATGGCTGGCAGGATACTGCCGCTCTTAGCGACATCAAGGTCAGCGGCGGGTTTGCGCCCGGGGCCTATATTCCCAATTCGACCACGATAGACCGCGGCAAAGGAATGCAGCCGGAGGTCGATGCCAGCGCGCCGCTCCTCCATGGGCTTGAATTTGGCCAATTGTCGGCACGGCAATCGGATGCAGACCCGATCGAGACCCATCGCATTGTTATCCGCCAGAAGCTGTCGTCGCCAGCATTCACCGATGACTTCGTTCTGACAACCCGGCAGGGCCTGACCTATCGTATGACGGCAGACGGCCAGACCAGTGTCGAGCGTTCAGGCGATGCCAAGGCCGGACTGACCGGGGCCGATCTGGTGATCGAGCGTCAGGTGACTCAGGTAGGAGACGGGCTCGCCGTGGACTACGTGATTACCAATCACGGGGTCGATGAGCGCGGCATTCCCGGTGTCCGGATCGCTTCGGTTGAAGGGTTGATCTCCGAAACCGATCAGTTTGGGCGTTATCACATCGTCGGCATCTCTGGCGGCGCATGGGAGCGTGGCCGCAATTTCATCCTCAAACTGGATACGGCAACACTGCCAGAGGGTGCAGCGCTGACCACCGCCAATCCGCTGTTGCGGCGTATCACGCCGGGTATTCCCGTCCGGTTCGACTGGGGGGTCAAGCTGCCGGATGGTCTGATCGAGGGCGCGAAGAAAACGATTGAGATTGAACTGGGCAGCGTCCTGTTCAATCCGGGAAGCGCGCTGATACGTCCGGGTACGGAAGGGGCGCTGGACAGCGTCGCCGAGCAGATCCGCGGTCACGAGGGTGGAGAGATCGTTATCTCCGCCACTGGCGAGACGCCTGAACTGGCCTATGCCCGGGCACAATCGGTCCAGGCGGCGCTTCGCGATCGGGTCGGGGACGTGGCCATCAAGGGAACCGTGGTCACACTGCGGACAGTACCGTCTGACAACAGGACCGGGCTGCTTTCGCTGGCTGCTAATCCGGTACTGCGGGACGTGTTCTTCGATACGGACGAGACGGCGATCAAGGCAAAGTATGTGCCGGTGATCGCGGCGATAGCGACCGACATCGAAAAGATGAAAGGCGGCGTGGTGGGCATCGTTGGATACGCCGACCGTCGCGCCTCCGACGTCCATAATACCGATCTTGCCATGCGGAGATCGAAGGCCGTGTTCGACGCCATCGCGCGTCTGCTCAGTCCCGAGGCTCGCGCGAAGCTCCGCGTAGAGGTCAGCCAGGATCCCAGTGCGCCCCTCACAAATGGGGGACGATAAGGCCATGCGTATCATGAACAAATTCACTTGCGTCATCTTCAGTGTTCCGGTTTCCATGGCCATGTCCTCGGCCTCGGCGCAGGAGGTCACGACGACTGCAACCGGAACGACCCCGATCAGTGGTGTGCAGTGCGGCGAAGATGGCTGCGTCAGCGACGAAGGCACACTGGTGCAGATTCGCACACGGGGTGAACAGCAGCCGCTCACCGACGGCAGCGACCGAACATCGTCCGGTCTCCAGCCGGATCGGCGCGTCTCGGTATCGCTGGAACAGCCGGCCCGGCCGGAACAGCCCGGCCGCGCTAATCTCTCCGGAAAATGGGCGGTTCAGCTTGCGAACGGCGGGGTCATCTGGGCCACCGAGGATCCGAGCCTGGGACAACCGATCCTCAACGTGAATGCGCCAACCTTGGCCGGGTTTGACCATGGCAAGATCGTCAAGCCTGTCCGTTTCGTCACCTATTCGAACTATCCCGACTTCATCAAGAAGGCCGAGATTCAGATATTCCGGTCCACCGACGTCGATCTCGTCAGCCCGATCGCGAAGCTCGACGCCAATCTCGCCGCAATGGACGAGGTGTCGTGGGATGGGGCCCTTCCGACAGGCCTCAAACTGAAGCCGGGGGACGAGCTGATCTACATCATGCGCGTATGGGACGAGAAGAATGTCTTCGACGAGACGTTTCCGCGCCGGATACAACTGGTGTCACCGGAAGAGGCGGACCGCGGCGCGCAGCTCTCCAGACAAGCGACGGAGAAACAGCAGGGTCTTTCCCTGTCGGCGGACGAGGCGGAACGCCGGAGCCTGACTCAGGGCGTGTTCGGGGCGGACGGTTTGCGTCAGCAGAACATCGCCATCTATGGTTCGCGTATCAGGATTCAGGGACGCAACATCCCGGAGCGCCATTCGATCGAGATCAACGGCCAGAACCATCCCGTGGATCAGGAAGGGAAGATGGTTGCCGAGTATCTCGTGCCGATCGGGAACCACAAGTTCGACGTTTCGGTTTTCGGGGACAAGGAACGCATGAACCGTGTGCTGGATGTCGATGTCACCGGCCGCTACATGTTTCTGGTTGGCATTGCCGACATCACGGCTTCGGCCGGGGATGTTTCGGGGTCGGTCGAGCCGCTCGCTCCCGATGACAGCTTTCGCAAGGATTTCCTCGTCGATGGACGGCTAGCTTTTTATCTGAAGGGGAAGGTCAAGGGGAAGTATCTCATCACCGCCCAGATGGATACCACGGAACGCCAATTGAGCGATGTCTTCGACGGGTTCTGGAAGGCGGATCCCACGGACGTGTTCCGGCGGCTTGATCCGGACGCCTATTATCCAGTCTATGGCGATGATTCGACCAGCTATCGTGATATCGACACCATGGGGCGGCTGTATGTCAGGGTCGATTGGGACAAGAACACCGCACTGTTCGGCAATTTCGAAACGGGGATCACCGGCACTGAATATGCGCAATATTCCCGCGCCCTTTATGGTGGCGCCCTAAAACTGCGGAGCCGCCGCACGACAGAATATGGCGATCCGGGTACGGAATTGCGCGGATTTGCATCGGAATCGCAGACTTCGCCCGGGCATAGCGAATTTCTCGGCACCGGTGGCAGCCTTTATTATCTGAAACATACCGACCTTCTGCCAGGTTCCGACCGCGTGGTGATTGAAGTGCGCGATCCTTCAACTGGACGGGTGGAGAACCGCATCGATCTGTTGCGCGGCGCAGATTACGAGATGGACGAACTGCAGGGGCGCATGATCCTGACGAAGCCTCTGGCCCAGCTGGTTCGTGACAACACCACGTCGATCACCAGTCTGGCTCCGCTGGACGGTTTCGCGCAATATCTGCTCGTCGATTATGAATATGTACCGAGCGGTCTGGATATGGATAACGCCAGTTTCGGCGCCCGGGGCAAGCACTGGTTCGGGGACCACATCGGAATCGGCGGTACCTGGGTCGAGGAAAACCGGGCGGGTGACGATTATTCTCTGAAAGGTGTCGATCTGACCCTGCAAGCTGGCCGCGGCACCTATCTCAAGGTCGAGCGGTCGTGGACGAAAGCCACGAGCGCCCCCGTGTTTTACTCGGATAACGGCGGTCTTGATTTCCGCGAGATGAACGCTGTCACCGGCCGCCGCAAGGGCGACGCCACTGCAATCGAGGCACGCGTCAATCTGAAGGAGCTGGGCCTGACCACGCGCGATTGGAGCGCGTCTGCATGGTGGCGCGATGTCGACGCGGGATACTCGGTCGCGAGAGCCGATCTCGGCCGGGCCATCACGGAATATGGCGGCGAGCTGCAAGGCGAACCGGCAGCCGACGTCAAATTCTATGCCCGCGCGAGCAAGGCGGAGCAGGGGGCTCAGTCTCTGACACAGGGACAGTTCACCGCGGAATGGTCGTTGACGCCGAACAATGTGCTGACGGGTGAAGTGCGGCATGTGCAGGAAGACAGGCTGGGCGGATCGGCCCATGGAACGCTTGGTGCGGTGCAGTATACGCATCGCATCGGTTCATCGCTGGATCTCTACGCCATTGGCCAGCTGACGTTGGATGACGATCAGGGCGCTTATGCAGATAACGATGCCCTGACCGTTGGCGGCAAATATCTGTTCGGCAAAAAATCCACTATCGGCGCGGAGGTTCTTACGGGCGACCGAGGCGATGCGGCGCGGGTGAATGCCGAATACAAGCTCGCGCCAGATCATTCGATTTATGGTAGCTACACCTATTCGACAGACCGTACGGATTACGACCCGCTGTTCAATAACCGGGGGGCCACCGGGGCCACTCTGGGACAGCGTTGGCGGTTGTCTAACCAGGTGTCGATGTTCAACGAGAGCCAGTATCTGCGCGGGACCGGAAACGAAAATGGATTGGCCCACACATTTGGCATGGATTTCTATCCCAAAGTTGGCTGGAACATGGGATTCACGGTGCAAAGCGCCGAGCTTCGCCGGGATACGACCAGCGGCGGTATCGAAACAGTGGATCGCCGCGCGATCAGCATCAACGGCGGATACACCAGCAACCGGACCCAGTGGCAGACAAAACTGGAATGGCGCCATGATACAGGTGCGGAACACCGCACCCAATGGGTTACGACCAACCGCTTCGCGCACAAGTTCAACGAGAGCTTTCGCGTATTGGGCCGTTTCAACTTCTCCGAAACCGAAGACAAGATCAATCCGCTGGCCGACGCACGCTTCATCGAAGCGAACGTGGGTTTTGCGTGGCGGCCATGGAATTCGACCCGCTGGGCGCTGCTGGGCAAAGCGAGCTATTTCTACGACGTGTCGTCGCTGGCCCAGGTTGGTGACAATGTCGCCTATTACGATCAGCGTTCAAAGATATTCTCCATGGAGGGGATCTATCATGCCGATCGGCGCTGGGAATTTGCCGGAAAGCTGATGCGCCGTGAAGGCGAGGTCCGGTTTGGTCGTCGCGAAGGGCAATGGGCGGATTCCGGCGCGACCTTTGGCGCCGCGCAGCTTCGGTATGGGCTGCTGGGGAAATGGCATGGCCTGGCCGAATACCGGCTCCTCGCCATCGACAAGGGCGGCGTCCGTCAGGGCGCGTTGGTCGGGATCGACTACGATCTGACCGATAATATGCGCGTGGGAGTCGGCTTCAACTTCACGGACTTCAGCGATGATCTGACGAACTTCGACTATAATCACAAGGGCTTGTTCCTGAACGTGGTTGGCCGGTTGTGATGGCTTGGTGCACGATTGACAGTGATCGCACAGATGGGGAATTCAACGATATGACGGGAACTGCTGGCCTGAGCTGGAAGGCGTTGGGGAAACTGGCTCTTTCACTTGTGCTTCTGTTCATTGCATTGCCGGTATCTCAGGCGCAGGCGCAATCGCGAACGGTTTGGGGGGCTAATTACACCGTGTTCGGCGGCCGGGTATTCACTGTCGCTCTGGGTGACACCAAAGCGACGATAACGACCACGGCCGCGACCTGCCAACCCGGAGCTCCGTTCAATCTTACAGAACAGAATTTCCCGAGCGGGCTATCGTATTTCGATCCGGTTCCTTCGGGGGTCAAGGCAGTGGCCGTTAACACAGGGCGGGACGCCACTGATGCAGGTTGTGCAAGCAAGCTTAGCCCCACGTTTAACGGGGTGATCACATTTTCGACGCCCGGCAACGTGCCGTTAGCCGTTGACCCACAAGCATTGCGTTTTCACTGGAACAACCTGGATGCCGGTGTTGTGCTTTTTTCGGGCGTGAAACCTAACAAACTCGCCGGTAACAGCCTTTTCGACGTAGGCGAATTGCATGCGCCGTTTGATAACAGCGATTCCTATGTGAATAGCGCGTGGATGGTTGCCCAAAACATTGGCTGCTACACTGGTGCGAACCTTTCCCATGGATCCTGTGGCACAGTCAATTTCATAAGTCCGTCGCCAACGGTGAGCACGTTCAATTTTACCTACTTCGACGGGGAGGATAGCTCAGAAGGTGATGGGCATTATCTGGCCCTGTCGATCAATCAGCCTTCACTCCTGCTGCGCAAACAAACCGTCGGTGCTGGTGGGACCAACAACTTCCCCTTTGCATACCCCGCCAATGTCGTGACCGCTGCTGCCACCGGCGACGTTGCGGCAACGGGGGAAACCATCGCCGTCAGTGCAAGCGGTGCGTATACCAATGGCCTTCAACGCTACATTTCCAACTCCGGCCTCGATACTGTGGTATCCGAGAATGTGCCGGCCAATTGGACGCTCACGGCGGCGCAATGCTACGACGTGGCCAATGGAAATGCCGTCCTTGCAACGCTTTCGACCCCGATCGAAGGGCCAGCGACAGCTTCTCTCACGCTTGCGGCTGCTGACGTGACCCCAACCTCGCAAATTCAATGCGATTTCACCGATATCCCCGATGTCGACCTTGGTATCACCAAGACGAATACACCCGGGGTGAACAACAATGTCGATCAGGCCAACGATTGGGTCGCAAAAGGTGTGACGACTTACACTATCGTCGCAACCAACAACGGCCCGGTAAATATCGCTGGCGCGGTTGTGAAAGACACCCCCGGCACTGGCTTGACATGCCCGCCGGCTAATCCGGTCTCGATTACCGGCAATGGCGTTCCTGCAGGCAGCTATACGGTAGCCGATCTTACCGGCGCCGGAGGTATTGCGCTCTCCGCTCTGGACTCTGGACAGAGCGCCACGCTGACTTTCGAGTGCACGGTGAATTGAACGGTAGGGGCGGGTGCGATCCATCCTTGGCGCAGCCCGCATCGCCTTCTTTATTTCCGTTTAGCCGTCGCCAATTCGGCGCGATTGATAGGGCCTTCCTTGCGGGATTGCAGATGGGGCGAACTTTTCGACCGAAAAGTGTGAACACTTCCGGCGTGACGTGTCGAACTGCTGGATATGTCAACGCCATGGGTGCGCCTTCGCTTGCCCTCAGGAACACAGATTACAGCGCTGTTTTCCAGCCTCCCCAGTCATATACGCTCGTTGCTGACTGCCTGAGGGCACGGCTTAAAGCTTGCCGTCCAATTCCACGCCATACTGTGGTTTTTCGCGTATCTGTACGAATACAAATGGCGTCGGTCAGGGGGATGGAGCGGGTAGCGGGAATCGAACCCGCATAGCCAGCTTGGAAGGCTGGAGCTTTACCACTAAGCTATACCCGCTCAGGCACGGGCCGCTTGCCACCATTTCGACAGATTCGTCAACCGCGATTGCGACATTCGCATCTGTCGTTCCGAGATTGGCAGCACATTGCAAAAGCAGAACAGTGATGCAATAACATTGCAATGATGTGGCAAGATGGGGGCGCAGGTGGAAGAAGGTGTCCGTGACATTCTCGATCAGTGGGCAATTGAAGCCGTGCTCAAACGCTATGCACGGGCGCTGGATGAACGCGCCTTCGACGCGCTCGACTTATGTTTCACTGCGGACGCTCATCTCGACTACACGTGCGCAGGTGGGCCGGCAGGACCTTATCCGGACGTCAAGCGATGGCTGGAGGCTGTGCTACCGCCGATTGCCGAAATGCAGCATTTTACCACCAATGTGGAAATCACGGTGGATGGAAATGAGGCTCGGGGCACGAGCTACACCTTAAATATCAACGGGCTGAAAGTAGCTTCGGGCGAGGTGAAGCACATGATTGTGGGTGCACAATATATCGACCAATTCCGTCGCACCCCGGATGGCTGGCGCATTGTTGATCGGCGGGAGGAGCGGTTTGCAACCTTTGGCCACAGGTTCGGCCCCGAAGATGTGACAACCTGATGGCGGAGATTGTGCCGCCGACCAGCTATGGTGTGAGCGACTATGATCCGTTCATGCCGCTGGTAGTCGAAGGCGATCCCTATCCACTTTACGACACCTTACGGCAAAAGGCCCCACGCCTGTTTCTCGAACCGTATGGCGCCTGGTTTTTTACCACTTTCGAAGACGTCTGGTCCTTGTCCAAACAGTCCGGCCTGTCGGTGGCCGGGGGGATTACCCCATCCCAGTTGCTGCTTGGAGCGGATGCCAACCGTTTCATGGTAAGCCAGATGGACCCGCCGGATCACAAACTGTTCCGTAGCGCGCTCAATTCGTTGTTTACCGCCAATGCGGCCAGGGCAATGGAAGCCGCGGCGCGTGCGGAAGCGCGGGGATTTCTAGACACGATCCAGCGTGAGGGCGGGGGGGATATCCTGCTGGGCTATGCCGGGCCGCTGGCTGTTGCCGTGGGCTGCTGGCTCAGCGGTCTCCCGCGTGAGGATATGCCGATGCTCATGCAGTGGACGAACCATTTCTTTCACCGGATCATGGACAAGCCCGGCGATACGCATGTTGGCGCGCAGGCAGGTGGCGAGATGATCGCCTATATCACCGACATCATGGGGCAAGTGCGCGCCGGGCGGAGAGCACCGCATGGGGCGATGGGCGTCTTGCTGGACATGCAGCGGGATGATCCGGCGATCACGGACGATCATATCCGCTTCATCGTGCTCAATCTCCAGATCGGTGCGGGCGATACGGTGCCCAAAAGCATCTCTGCCGCCTTCCATCGTCTTTGGGAAAACCCGGTGGAACGGGTAAAGTTGCAGGCCGATCCTACGCTCGCCTTGCCGGCCTTTGCCGAGGCGATCCGCATCGACATGCCCACACAGATGCAGGGGCGCACCGCAATGGAAACCATTTCCTACGATGGCATCGAGATTCAACCGGGCCAGAAGACCATGTTCCTGTTCGCGGCGGCCAATCGTGATCCGGCGGAATTTGTCGAACCGGGCCGGTACATCATTGATCGGCATAACCGCCGGACATTGGGTTTCGGTAATGGCATCCATCGCTGCCTGGGGGCGCATATCGCAGAAATGGAAGGGCGGATCGCGATCGAGGAAGTCATGGCCACAATCCCGTCGTACGCAATTGATCTGGACGCCTCGCGCAAGCACAAGACAGAATACGTCAAGGGATGGTCAAACGTGATCGTGACCCTGTGACAAGGGATGGGAGATTGATGCGATGGAGGTGATCAAGCCGAGGGCAACGATAACGGGCGCGGTGGCGGCGCGCATGCTCGCGCGGGTTTACGAACAGGCGGAAGCCGATGGCAAAGCGGTTTTCGTCTCTGTGGTCGATGGCAGCGGTCAGTTGATGGGCATGCTCTCGCACGAGAATGCAGCGCCCATTTGCCGGCAGATCAGCCAGGATAAGGCCTATACCGCATGCGTGACGGGGCGGCGGACCGCGCTCTGGCGGGATTATGTGCTGTCCTGCCCTGAGGAAGAACGACATCTGATGCTGTCGCAGCCACGCTATATCGCTGCAGGGGGTGGTTCACCGATTGTCGTGGACGGCATGGTTGTCGGCGGTATTGGCGTATCCGGGGCCAGCCAGCAGGATGACGAGGATCTGGCCGAACTGGGCGTGAAGGTGGCGCTGGGCGCGTGAAACCCTTGCGGCTTGGCTTGCCTGCGCGATCGTGGGATGGCCAGCGGGACGTGCTCGAATGGTTGCTGTCAAATATGGCAGAGCCTGATGGCGCCTTTGCCAATCGCCTTGTCCAGATTGAACTATCCGACAAGCGGCTACTGGAGATCGCGACGGGCGACAGGTCCGAATATATCGCAATGGCCGATCAGGAGGAGGGCAAGGAGCGCAGCGTGACAATTGCGCCCGGCGTTTCCCTCCTCCCGCCAGATAGCGCCATGCTCCACCGCTTTCTCGCATCGCACTGGCTATCGCTGAACCATATCGGGCTCAACATTGCGCAGCGCGATCTTCGCGCTACCGCTTGGCAGGACTTGATCCACGATATCGCCTGCGTGGTTCCAGCGTACAGATTGGATGTCGGATCACCCAACGACATTGTCATGCTGGTCGATGATAGGCAGCCTGATCGGCCCGCGGTCGTGGAACTTGTCTATGATCGCGTCGCACCATGCACCAGCCTGCATATCTGCGCTGCCGTCGATGCCGATCGCGCCACGCTGGAAACCGCTTTCCCCGCGCCAACCGGTGGCTATAAACCCGGGGATCAAGCGTTCTTCCGGTCCGTCGCCCTGCCGCAATCCTGCAGCATTCCGGTCTATCTCGATCTCGCATTTGCAGACGGGGCCATGATGCCGTGGACCGAGATCGTTCAACTGATGGGAAAGCGGATGGGGTAAGAGATTGGGTGAGGGGTTGCATTGTGCCCCCGGACGCGGGTTAAGCAAGCGATCGGGACAAATGGGAAGAAGGGCAAGGCAGTGGTCGGGGTCAGGGAAAAGGGCAAGGCACGCCGCAAGCGCCAGATCATCCAGGCGGCGAAGCATCTTCTGGCAACAGGTGGGATCGATGCCCTTTCCACCCGCCGTCTCGCGGAAGAAGCCGAACTCAGCGTGCACACGCTCTATGCGTTGGTCGGCAGCAAGGAACAGATACTCGAAGCCGTGATGGCCGACAATCACGAACGGGTTTTGGAAGACCTGCTCAAAATCGATGAACATCATGCCATCGAGAAACTCTTCGCCATCGTGGAATCCACTTACGCGATCATCGCCGAAGACAGCGCCGCGCAAAAACCGATCATGCGCATGCTGATGACCCGGTATTACGAGGGCAATCTCAACCCGATACCCTGGTGGCAAATGGCGCAGGAGAAGGGGTGGATCGAAAGCGCGATTGCCGAAGCGACGGTGCAGGGACAGTTGCGCGGGATGTTTCCGCCGGCGCAGATCGCGGACATGCTGATGAAGATCTATCTATCGAACTTGCGGGACTATCTGTTCGATCAGACGACGCTGGCGAACTTCCGCAACGCCACTCATTTCGAATTCTGGTTCTGCCTGTCCGGTCTTGCTGTGGAAACGCAGCGGGACGCTTTTCTGGCCAAGGCCATGGATGCGGCCAGCCTGTTGCAGCAGACTGCGCCGGAGTAAATATCAGATCGTGATTGCGAAACCATAACGCTGTTGTAATTTTTTCCGCAGTGACTTAGGTTCCCTTCCATCGAGCCCTTCACGGGGTAAACGAAGGGGAGGCAAAAAGGCTTCAGCCAATCAGCACCACGGGGTTTCCCCTGTTCTGCAAGAGAGGCTGATCCCGCCAGGCGCATGTCCGGGCCGGCCCCATGACTGTCCATGGAGGAACGCGGTCGCGGGATGACGAGGATTACCATAAACCTGAATGTTCTGACGCTGGACCGCCTGTTCGGTGGCGATCTGGGTGCCTATGTCGAGAAAGCCCGCGCTATCGAGGAAGCGGGCATCGACGGGGTGGTGATGCCCGATCACGTCGTATTCGGAAACGATGCGGTCTATCCCTATGGCAACTGGACCGTGGCGCCAGCGGACAGTTGGCCCGAACCCATGACTGTCCTGTCGGCGGTGGCGGCGGCGACGCACAGGGTCAAACTGATTACCAATGTCCTGATCGCGCCGCTCCGTTCGGCGGTCCTGCTGGCGAAACAGGTCGCGACGCTCCACGCCCTTTCAGGCGGGCGTTTCGAACTGGGGGTAGGCACGGGCTGGCAAAAGGAAGAATACGACGCTAGCGGTCTTCCCTTCGCCAATCGCGGCGATGTTCTGTTCGATCAGATGCGGGCATGCCAGGCCTTGTGGCGCGAACGCCCGACTTATCTGCAATCGGACCACGTGAATCTCGATGGTATCTGGTGTTCGCCCACAGTGACTGATGCTTCACCAATGCCTCTGTGGTTCGGGCTGGCGCCAACCCGCACCAATGCCCGCTATTTCGCGACGTTCGATGGCCATTGGTCGTGCATCAAGCCTGATCCGGATTTTGTGGCGGAGGGACGGGCACGTTTGGAAGAGGCCCTTTTCACCGGGTTCGGTATAGAAAAGCGGCTGAAAGTCCGCGCGGCACCGGCCATGCATTGCGACGCAGCGGGCACCCCCTGCATCGATCGAACTATGGAGAATATCCATGCCTCTGTCGCTGCCGGTGTCACGGAATTCGACATTCCGATGATGTTCTACGCTCGTGATCCAAAAACATTCGATCGGTTTCTCGAACGGATCGGGGGCGTTCAACGGGATTATTGAGGATCAACCCTGTAACAAGGTGGGGAGAGCACGCCATGAAGGGAATTCGGCACTATCGTTCGAGATTGCATGGGTCTGTTATAACGGCGGGTTTCGGCCTTTGCTTGGGAACGTCGGGCTTGTGTCTGGCGCCGTCGGCCTATGCGCAGGAGCGTGAGACCGCGAATAGCGGAGGGCTGGCGGATATCGTCGTAACCGCGCGCAGAACCTCTGAATCCCTTCAGAAAACCCCGATTTCGATCACGGCGCTCAATGCCGAAGCGCTGGAAAAGATCAATGTCACGCAAGTGGACAAGGTGGCGCAGGTTGCACCCAACGTGGTGATCAGCCAGCAATCCGGCGCGCTGTCGGCTGCGTCTATCAATATTCGCGGTATCGGTCAGACCGATCCATCCTTTGCACTGGATACGGCAGTCGGCATCTACATGGACGGCGTCTATGTGGCGCGCACCGCCGGGTCGATTTTCGATCTGGTGGATCTGGAACGCATCGAAGTTTTGCGCGGACCGCAGGGCACCTTGTTCGGGCGCAACACCACGGGCGGTGCGATCCAGTTGATCACGAAGAAGCCCACCGATGAATTCGGTGTCACGCTGAAAGGCGGGTATGGCTCGCGCGACAGCCGGCATATCCGGGCGCGGATCGATACGGGCAAGATCGGAGGATCGCCCATTTCCGCATCGCTCGTACTCTTCCATCGTGCGCGCGATGGCTATTTCGATAATCACCTGACATCGGACAGAAAAGATCCGGGATCGCTGAATGTCTATGCCTTCATGGGTGCGCTGCGTGGCGATTTCGGGCCGCTGCAGATCGATTACAGCTATGATTACGATAAACGCACGGGCGCACCCGCCTTCTTCCAGATTGTTGGGATGACCGACGCGGCGCTTGCCTATTACAGTGGATCGCAGGCACTGGGCGGTGCCCCCTTGCAACTGTTCGATCCGGACAAGCGTGCGCGATCGGGGCTGCAGGCGCCGTCTGCCAATGGCAGTTTCATGGGAAAAACCGTGGGGCAGGGGCATAACCTGACAATCAGCTATGAAGTGTCTCCCGCTATCACCTTCAAGTCGATCACCGGCTATCGCAAACTGTACATGGGCAATGCCCTGGGCCTGACCGGGAATGGTGTGCTCAAGGGCTATGCCCCCGATCTCAGCGTGCAGACGGTTGTGCCCTATAACGGCGTCAACGCGCCAATGCGCCAGCGGCAGTTTTCGCAGGAATTGCAACTTCTCGGCGCGGCGGGCGATTTCAAATATGTGCTGGGCGCATACTTTTTCGATGAGAAGGCAACCGAAGACAACAAGCAGGAACTGACCTTCATTTTCCCCAACCCGGTGCCCGGGCCGATCCCCTATGTCGGCCTCAATCTGGCGCCGGAGGCCAAGTATCACGCGCGCTCGAAATCCTATGCGGTGTTCGGCCAGTTAAGCTGGCGGCCGCAGGCTCTGGATGAAAAATTCGAGCTGACCGGCGGCATCCGCTATACCAAGGACAAGAAGCGGATGACGCTGGAAAACACGTCATTCGGCATACCCGATCCCACAAATGGGACGGATACCGTCAGCTTTGACAATATCTCGTTCCTCGCATCGGCCAGCTATCAGTTTACCCCGGATGTTCTGGGCTATGCGAAATTCTCCACCGGGTACAAATCGGGCGGTTTCAATCCGCGCGCGCCGGGCCTGACCGATGTTTCGGGTAATTTCGCGGGGCTCAACGCGTTCAAGCCGGAAAAGCTCACGTCCTATGAAGTGGGGCTCAAGACCGATTTCTTTGACCGGCGTTTGCGCGTCAATGTTGCGGCATTCTACAGCAACTACAAGGATTTGCAGGTTGCCCAATTTGCTTCGGGAAGTGGTGGTGCCTCGACCCTGCTGGTCAACGCGGGCAAGGCGGAATTCAAGGGCGTGGAACTGGAAATCACGGCGTTGCCAGTGCGGGGCCTGACGCTGACAGGATCGCTTGGCTACACCGATCCCAAGTACAAGCAGTTCCTGTTCCTCGATCCGATGACCAACGAGGTCAGCGACATTTCGGGTACGGCACGCTTTTCCAACCTGGCGAAGTTCAATTCCTACGTGTCAGCAGAATATGCGTTTGAGCCGATGGCGATTGGCCAACTGTCGATCCGTGGTTCCTATGCCTATCGCAGCCATGTCTATTTCTATCCGAACGACGCGGTGAACATCTTCAACAAGGTCGTGGATTCGAATGCCACCAACAGCGTGGAAGCGCGGATCAGCCTGTCGGATATTCCATTGGGCAATCAACTTCGCGGCGAAATCTCGCTGTTTGGCGAAAACCTGCTCAATGAAGATCAGGCGCTTTATGGCGTCGATTTCGGCGGTCTCGGTTTCGGGGGTAAAATCTTTGGCGAACCCCGGCGGTTCGGCGTCGATGCGAAGCTGAGTTTCTGACCGAGGCGCATCCCGGCCGGAGCATTGCCCCGGCCGGGATGTCACGGACTTTAAAATTTCCGTGCCACGCTCAGCGTGACCAGCCGAGGGCGACCGGGGCGGCCGGCGATAGCTGCGGTGTAGTTCGCGGTTCCCAGAATATATTCGCGATCGAGGATATTCGAACCGGAAAGCACCACTTTCCAGAGATCGGATGCGCTGCTCCACGCAAGGTGCGCGTTGACCAGGCCATAGCTTCCCTGCTGCTCGGGATAACCCGTAAAGCCGTTCACCCCGTCATTCGCCGCTGTGAAGTACACTGTCGACTGAACGTGTGCATCCACACCGGCTGTGATCGCGCCGCTGTTGCCCAGATCATGCGTGTAGGAACCGCCGAAGGTTGCCGACCATTTGGGCGCATTGTTCAAACGTTTGCCGCGCGCATCGAAGTTGGCGAACTGGGTGACGAAAGCACTGGGATAGCTGCGATAGTGCGCGTCGAGATAGGACACATTGGCGAACAATTGCAGCCCTCTGGCAGGCTTGGCCATCAATTCGAGTTCCACCCCTTTTACCCGAGCGGTGGCCGCATTCTGCGTAATGGCGCCGAATGTCAGTCCGGTCTGGACGAAGTTCTGCACCTGGAGATCGGTGTAATCGTACAGGAATGCGCTGATGTTGGCCCGCAGTTTGCCATCCAGAAGATCGGTCTTGGCCCCGACTTCATAGGCCCAGAGATATTCGGGGCCGTAGCCTGCAGCGGCATCGATGGCATTGGTCGTGCCGATGTCATAGCCACCGCTCTTGAAGCCGCGCGTCGCGGATGCGTAGATCAGCATGCCTTGCCTCGGGCGGAAATTGATGCCGAACTTGGGGGTCAGGGCATCGGCCTTGCGCCGGACATCGACAAAGTAGGGATCGGAAAACCCGGGGATGCCAATCAGGCGCGGGGCCTGTTCCGCGATTTTCGGATCGAAGTTCGACGAGAACACGTAGTAGTTATCGAGGTCGAAATGCTTGCTCTCCTTGGTCCAGCGCAGGCCGGCGGTGAGCGAAAGCGTATCCGTCAGCGTAATGTCGGCCTGACCGAAGAACGCATAGGATTCCGCCGTAACAATCGGGCGCTGGATCAGCGTAATCCCCGCCGGAATGATGTTCAGGGTCAGCGGTTCGTTGTTGCGTTCGCGGAAGTAGAACCCGCCGCCGACAAAGTGAACCGGGCCGAGCCGCGCATCGAGAGTCAGTTCCTGGCTGAACTGGTGTTGCCGGATGTCCCCGATCGTGGTCCGCAACAGGGTGATCGCGCTGGAATCCGCATCGGACACGATCCGGCCACGAAACTCGCGATAGGATGTCAGCGAATGCAGGGTGACGGAATCGCCAAGGGGCAAGGACAGGTCGATTGCGCCACCATAGCTCTTGGTGACGGTATGGTTGTCCAGATCCATGGACACCTTTTTGTAATTGCCCAGTATGCCATCGTCGAGCGGCACGCCGGTGGGGCGAAGGAGCTTGGGATATTGGCCTAGTGCACCGCTTTGCCGTGACCAGTCGGCCCGCAGGATCACCTCGCCGTCGCCCACCGGAACGAGCAATTGGCCACGCACGCCGCGTGATCGTCCGTCCTCGATATCGTTGCCGGTAGAAACGTTCTTGCGATAGGCATCGTGCCCGGAAATATCGGCCGCAAGGCTCGCCCGGATGCCCGATTGGGTGAGAGGACCGGAGACGTACGCTTTTAGCCCATAGGTTTCATAAGTGCCGATCTGCGCCTGAACTTCACCGGTGAACTTGTCCGATGGCTTGCGGGATACGACGTTAATCGTACCGCCCACGGAATTTCGCCCATACAGGGTTCCTTGCGGGCCGCGCAGAACCTCTATGCGTTCCACATCGAGAAAGTCGTTAAAGTAGCTGAGCGGACGCGCCATATACACGCCATCGACGTGGATCGTCGTGCTGGGATCGGAGCCGACGAAAACGATATTGGACCCGACGCCGCGGATGTAGAGCTGGGTGAACCCGCTCAGGTCGGAAACCTGGAGGCTGGGCACATAGGCCTTGAGGTCCTGAACGTCGGTAATGCCCCGTTCGGACAGCATGTCGCCACCGATGGCCGAAACAGCGAGCGGGGTATCCTGCAAGCGGGTTTCCCCCATGCGGCTTGCGGTGACCACGATATCGGCAAGCGTATCAGCGGGAGTTGGGGGGGCGTCCTGCGCATGGGCAGCCGAGGCAAAGACGAAAGGACTGATGGATAATGCGGCCGCTATCGTCCTGAAGCGCGCGCGATGTACCCGTTGCGACATGGTTCTTCTCCCTGAATTCTTTAACGCGGAACGGGTGCGAGCGATTTGCTCGCCGCCTGCCTGTCCACCGCGCGTTCATAAGAACACACAGGATTTGGCGCCCCCTCAAAAGTGAGGGGGACGTGGTTTCGCGAGCCACTAAGATGCGCGGAATAACACAGGCCGCAACAACAGCAGAGGCTGCAGGGCCGGGAGACGGAGAATGACAGTGTCGACCATGGCAGAGATGATCCCGGGATCTGCGCCCTATCCACGTAACGCCTGGTATGTCGCGGCGACTGTGTCGGAACTTGGTCCGCAGCCTCTGCATCGCTGGCTTCTGGGAAAGCCCGTGGTTCTCTTCCGCCAGCACGATGGCACGCCTGCGGCGTTGTTCGATCGTTGTCCGCATCGCGGATACCCGCTGTCCGAAGGGCGGGTTATCGATGGCGCGGTGGAATGCGGCTATCACGGGCTGCGTTTTGGCGCAGATGGCAAGTGCGCGCTGATCCCTTCAGGGGGCACGATGCCTGCGGGGCTAGGCGTGGAAAGCTACCCGGTTCGGGAAAAATGGGAATGGATCTGGATATGGATGGGCGATCCGGCCCGGGCCGATCCGGCGCTGATCCCCAATCTCGATCGCTTTGGCCTGGGGCGCCCGGACTGGCATTCGGAAACCAGCGTGCTGCTTCAAATCGGGGCGAACTATTTACTGTCGTTCGAGAATTTTCTTGATGCCAGCCATATTACCTTTCTCCACACGGGGCAGATCGATTCCGGCGATGTCGCAGGGCAACCGCTGGAGATGCAGATCGATGGCGATCTTATCGTTGTTGCCCGCCGGATCGAAAATGAACTGCAAAGCCCGTTGACCATGCGAACCTTCGGCTTCGAAGGCGATCGCGCGCATCGCACGATTACGGCCGAAGCGCTCCCGCCCGGCATTTGCGGCATCCGGGTCGAAGTGGAACCGGTCGAACAATCCGCCGTGCAACGGCAGGTCAATCAACTTGTTGTCGGCATAACGCCGCAGGACGATACCCATACCCTGCAATTTACAGCGGTGGCGCAGACGTTCCCGTTCTTCAACGAGAGCCGTCACGATGACGTGCGCAATCTTCTGATGGAGGATGTGGTTGCGATGGAGAAAATCCAGCGCCTGCGCGAGGCCGTTCACCCCGACGAACGGGTCGAATTCGGGCTGCTGGCGGACAAGGGGGCCTATCAGGCGCGGCGTATGCTGTCGGCGATGATCCGCAACGAACGCAATCTTACTACAGCGAACGGAGACTAATTCATGGACCATCGTCCCCACCTTGAGCAGACGTTCGCGCAGCCCGATGCGGAAACCCTGATTGCGCGTGCGCGGCATTTGCGTGCTGCCATCACGGAACAGGCGCCGCGTTACGCCACAGAGCGTAAGGTAAACCCCGACGTGATCGATCTCATTCGGCAGGCGGGGCTGTTTCGCGTGCTTCAGCCCCGGCGCTGGAACGGGTTCGAAATGACGCCAGAAGTGTTCAATGACATCCAGTTCGAACTCGCGCGCGGGGATATGTCTACGGGGTGGGTCTATGGCGTTCTGGGCTGCCACAATTTTCAGATGGGCCTGTTTGACGAACAGGCGCAGATCGATGTCTGGGGGAAGAATGACGAGGCGTTGATTGCCTCCACGTTCCAGCCCGGCGGCATCGCCACACCGGTGACTGGCGGATATCGTTTCAGCGGGCAATGGAAATTCGCCAGCGGCTGCGATCACGCGGACTGGGTGTTTCTCGGCGGAATGCTGGATGACGAGTTCCTGACATGCCTGCTGCCACGGGATCAGTACGAGATTATCGATACCTGGAAGGTGTCGGGCCTGAAAGGAACGGGAAGCCAGGACATCCTCGTCAGGGACGTGATTATTCCGGAACATCGTGTGCATCGCAGTTCCGACGGTTTCCGCTGCGACAGCCCGGGCAATCGCGTGAATACGGGATGGCTGTATCGTTTGCCGTTCCATCAGGTTTTCATTCGCGCGATAACCGGTTCGGCAATCGGTGCGCTGCAGGGGATGATCGATGCCTTCTCCGATTATGCGCGGTCACGGGTGAGTGTGGTCGCGGGCGCGACGATCAAGGACCCCGATGCGCTGCTGGCCCTCGGGGAAGCGATGGTCACAGTGGACGAGTTGCGTTGCGTCATGCGGCGCAATTTTGCCGCGTTGGAAGTCTATGCCCGGCAGGGTATGCCGCCACCGTTTGAGGAACGTCTGCTATACAAGTATCAGGCATCGGCGGTAACCGAACGCTGCCTTGTAGCGGCACGCCGGATATTCGAGAATGCGGGCGGCACCGGCCTGTTTGAGGAACATGCGTTCGGCCGCATTCTCAACGATCTGATCGCTGCACGCCAGCACGCTGCGGCGCAGTATCGGTTGGCCGGGCGCAGTCTCGGGGCGGTGCATCTCGGGCAGGATGTTAACGAATGGTATCTCTGATCCGGCGGCGGGGAATCTTGGGCGGTCGGCGGAACTGCGCACGCTCAGTTTGAAGCCGTATCCCACAGGAAGGGCAGCGTGCGCGTCAGGGTGGCGATCATCCCACCCTTGGTGCGGACGTTGAGCTTGTCATAAATCGCTTCGATGTGAAAACGCACCGTGGTGCGGCTCACGCCCAGTTCCGCGGGGATGGCGGACAGTTCGATACCATGGATAACACGTTCGGCGATGCGCGCTTCAGCAGGAGTAAGCCCAAACAGTTGCTGCAGCGCGTTCTGGATATTCCGGGTGGCAGCCATGCCATCGTCCAGATAGAGCGCTGCATAGCGGCGGCGCAGGCGAAAAGGGGCCGTTTCCACGGTCAGGGACTTTACGCCCACATTGCAGGTCCGATCGTCCCACGCCGATGGAAACCGCGCGGCGCCGATGTGACTGGCGGGTTCGTCCAGTGGTTTGGCCAGGGCGCGCTGGACCAGCGTCTGCAATTTTCGCGCCGCG
This sequence comes from Caenibius tardaugens NBRC 16725, assembly GCF_003860345.1. Classification (GTDB taxonomy): domain Bacteria; phylum Pseudomonadota; class Alphaproteobacteria; order Sphingomonadales; family Sphingomonadaceae; genus Caenibius; species Caenibius tardaugens. The sequence continues at coordinate 4,208,201 of NZ_CP034179.1, read as the reverse complement.
TTCCTGTCTTCCGCGGTCACCAGCCCATTTCTGATCGCAAAGTAATCGCAGCCGATAATCCTGTCGGCGTGCTGATTGAGCAGACGCACGCCTCCGTCGCTATCGCATAGCATAAGGCCGATACCGAGATCGGTAATAAGGTCGGTCACCAGATCGGAAAACTGCGTTGCCCCGACCATGTCGACATGCAGCCGGATGGCCCGCGACAGGTGTTTCGCGATGATACGCACACGCTCCACATCGTCGGCGGTGTAAGGCGGTGCCAAACCCGAACGGGCAGCATGAAACAGGAACTGCTGGTTATCGCGGGTGTCCAGCGCGAAGGTCATGCTGCGCGAGACGGAATACTTTTGCAGCAAGGCCTGAAAGCGCCCCGGCAGGCCCAGCGTCTCGTAATTGTTGCGGATCATGATCTGCCCCGGGGCTAGTGCGTAAGTCATGATTTCATCAGGATCGCGGTTCTCCCATTCATGGATAGCGCCCTGATCCGACCGTGCGCCTGCCGCAATGAAGCGGGATTCCGCGGGCTGATGGGCCACGGCAAATTCAAGCACCGCAGTCTGGGAATCCGTATAGCGGCTCAGGCACGCGAGCACATCGTGCCAGCCTTCGCCCCGTTCAGAGCCTACCGCGCCGTAGATCTGGTTCAACAGATAGTCGTGCCGCTGCAGTTCGCCGTCCTGTTCCATCGCATCCTCTGCCCAGGGACCGCTGTCTTGCGGTTCCGTGACGGAGCGTAACGCGTGGAGCGCGTGGAAGCCACAGTGGCGACAAGGTGTTGGCGATCCTGACCACGTGTCGCGAAGAAAAATCACCATCAGCCCTAAACTCTTGGGCGCTTCGTCGGAGGACAGACGTGCAAGGCGATTTTGCCTTGCTTGTGCCGCGATGGGGCGAGGGACTGATGGTATCGATATTCACGGGTCTGGGTGCGGGCTTCTCGCGGGGATCGGCGAACATTCTTGGGGGCGCCGGGCAACTGGGCAGTGCGTTACTCGGCCGTGCCGGGGAAAACGTCGCGGTCAACGCCGCCACCGGCAATCTCGTGGTCAGCCGCGAAGATGAATTCCTCGTCGGACGCGGTCCGGATATCGGCATATCCCGCAGTTACAACAGTCTCGCCGATACGGGCGATGGCGACAATGCGGATAACTGGCAGCAGAGCACAACGCGGCGCATCTTCGGCCTGACCGGCAGTGCGAACACTGCGGGCAGCACGGTCAGCCGATTGGGCAGCGACGGTGCGGCGATCGTGTACATCTGGGATACGGGGCGCAATGCCTATGTCACCAGCGCGGGCAGTGGCGCGTACGATACGCTGACTTTCTCCAATGACGTGTGGACCTGGCGGGACGGGGATACGCAGGCGAGCGAAAGCTATGCGGCACATGGCGTGGATAACTGGCGGATTGTCTCTGCCGGCGACATTGACGGCAACACGCTGACCTGGAGCTATAACGGCGACAAGCTCGATACGGTGACCACGGCGGACGGTGCGTGGACGCAATATCTCTGGTCGGGCGACCAGATCACGGAAATCGTTACCGGCTATACCGATCTTGCCACGTCCACGGCCCAGACGCTGACCCGTACACGGTATGCCTACGACGCGAGTGACCGTCTGATCATGGTGACAAGCGATCTGTCCCCGCAAGACAATGCCGTCACCGATGGGCAGACCTATGTCGTCACCTACACTTATGACGGCACCAGCAACCGCATTGCCTCCATCGCGCAAACCGACGGGTCGCTATTGGCGATAACCTATGACGGATCGGGCCGCGTCGAAACCCTGACGCAGAGTGTGGCGGGCGGCAATGTGCGCGTCACAAGCCTGACTTACGCAACGGGCTATACCGAAGTCACCGGGCCGGACGGGCAGGTAACCCGGCTCACCTATGATGCCGCAGGGCAACTCACGGCCATCACTGCGCCCGCCGCCACCACGGGCGCCACACCGCAAACGGTGCGATTTGCCTATGACGCGGATGGCAACCTTGTCAGCGTGACGGATGGGCGGGGCAAGGTCACGACCTATGATCACGACGCGAACGGCAACATCACGCAGATCATCGATCCCAACGGCAACATCGTCGACCGGGTCTACGATGCGGCCAACCGTCTGATCACCGAAACAACATATGGATCGGACCGGAACGGGGCCAGCAATCCGCACTACAGCCAGTTTGCCTATGACAGTGAAGGGCATCTCGCCTTTGCGGTGAACGGTGCAGGCCAGGTGACGGAGTACCTCTACGACGCCGATGGGCAACTCACCTACACCCGCCAATACGCCGGGAACATCTATCCGATCAGTGCGGCCCCGATCGTCTATGCCGATATCGTCGCACTGCGCAACAGCCTGCCCGATCTCAGCAGCGTCGAATTGACCCGCTATATCTATGATGCGCGGGGCAATCTCGCGGAAAATCTCACATACGGCACAGCCTCGGCAACGGGCGGCAGTTCGACCGCTGAAGGCTATAGCCGGACGTACTACACCTACGATCAGGCAGGACGTCTGCTGGCGCGCAATCGTCAGGGTGAGCAAGCGGAAACGTTCGTTTATGATGGCATGGGGCGTCTCGTGGCATCTACCGATGTGCACGGCGGCACCACGACCATCGTGTTCAACGATCCGGCATTGACCACCACGGTCACCACGGCTGCGGGGTATGTGAGTGTCTCCAGCTTCAACAAGGCCGGAGAACTGGTCAGCCGCACCGACAGCGGGGTGCACACCACCGGCGGAACCGCGACGTATGCCTACGACGCCAATGGCCGCCTGCGGGTGGTCACCGATGCAACCGGGCGCAGCGTCTATACGCTGTATGACAAGGCCGGGCGCAAGGTCGCGGACGTCAATCACCTCGGCGAAATCGTGGAATACCGATATGACCAGGCAGACAGGCTTGCTGCGACTGTCCGCTATGCCACACGCGTGGGGGCAGCGCAGCTTGCCCTGCTGGCAGATCCCGCCAACACATCGGACCTTTCGGCATTTCTGCCTGTGGCCAGTGCAGCGGATCAATGGGGCTGGACAGTTTACGACGATGGTGGGCGGGCCGTGCAATCCATCGCCAGCGATGGCAGCGTGGCGGCTTATGCCTACGATCAGGCCGACCAGCTGATCCGCACCACGGGCTATTACAATCGCCTGTCAGCGGGACAGATTGATGCGCTGAAACTCGATCCGTTTGCGGCTGTGGTTTTGCCTGCCGCACATGCCAAAGATGCCATCACGCGCCATTTCTACGATGAGGCGGGGCAACTGGTCGGTGTGCTCGATGGCCACGGCTTTCTCAGTGAAATTACCTACGACGGGGCCGGGAACAAGGTTTCGGAAACGGGCTATGCCGTCAGCACTTACAGTGCCGACCGCGCCAATGGCACTTTCGCCACACTTCGGACACAGGTCGCGGGGGCTCTACGGTCGATCGCGTGGCGCGTTACGTTTACGATGGTCAGGGGTTGTTGCGCTTCACTGTTGATGCGCTCGGCGGGATTACTGGCTTCGCCTATGATGCTGCGGGCCGTCTGACGACGACAACGGAATACGCCACACCGCTTACGCTCAGCGATTTCACATTTGCTGCGGTGAAGGCGGCGGTGGCCACCAGCGGCGCCGACCGGGTCAGCTATACCGTCTATGATGCGGCCGGACGGGCGGCCTACACAATCGATGCGGAAGGCGGGGTCAATGCCTTCGTCTATGACACCTCTGGCCGGGCGGTGAAGGCGATTGCCTTTGCCGATCTCTACGACGCATCGGCGGGATTGCCCACGCTCGCCACGATGGCCGGTTGGGCTGCCGATCCCGCGCAGGCAAGCGACACGGCAAACCGCGTGACGCGGAACTGGTACAGCGAACGGGGCGAACTGTTGTTCACTGTCGATGCCGCCAATTTCGTGCGCGGGTTTATCTATGACGCGCAAGGCCGCACCATCGGGGAAAGCGCCTGGCCCGCCGGGATCGTGGTCGCAGACAATGCCACGCCTGCGCAAGTCGCGGCGCTGACGGCGGGGGCGGGCAGCCCGATTGCGCTCAGCTACAGCTATGACAGCGCTGGACGGCTGCTGACCGGCACCGATGGCGAAGGCATTGTCACCCGCCATGTCTATAACGCGCTGGGGCAACGGACGGATACCTATCTGGCCGACAACGTCAGCACCGATACGGTGCGGCTGCACTATGAGTACGATGCCACAGGCCGACAGATTGCCGAATATCACGCTTATGGCAGCGCGGTTCAGGCCGGTTCATTCTTTGCCTATGATGGCCTCGGCAACCGGATCAGCACGACTGACGCCAACGGCAACACCACAACTTTCGCCTATGATGCGCTGGGGCGTGTGACAAGCGCCACCAACGCGTTGGGCGGGGTGACGGCCTATCAGTACGATGCTTTTGGCAATGTCCTGAAAGTGACCGATCCGCGCGGCAATGCGAGCTTCAATTACTATGACCGCCTCAATCGCCTCGTCGCCACACGCGATGCGGGGGGCTATGTCACGCGCACAATCTACAATCGCTTCGGGGATGCGGTGAAGACCGAACGCTATGCCACGGCGATGACAGCGCCCGGCGCTGCGGGCATAGCGGTGTTCGATCCACTCCAGGTACCGGTCGATCCTTTCGCTTATGCCGATAGTCTGCAGGCGATTGCGGACGACCTCGATATGCAGGCCAATCAGGCCGAAGCCAATGCGCCTCTCGCACAGGCCGATGCCACCAGCACAGCCAATGCTGCGAGTGAGGCAGATGTTACGGTCGCTGACCTTCTGGCGCAACTGACAGCAGTTGGCGGGCCACAAGGGATCGACTTCTCAGCCGAACGTGCTGTGGCACTAGCAAACACCAGCACTTGGATGAGCAATCGGAAGACGTGGCTGACCAATGCCGCCAATGCCGTGCAGACGTTGATCACGGCGGCTCCTTCAGGGGCTTACAAGGATGAACTGACCAATATCAAAACTGCGCTCACCAGCGAAAAAAACGCCGCTGATCTCGCCTTTTTGCCGGCCGGTTACATCAACGCATTTTACGATGCCTTGACGCTTCAGCGCAGCACATTGGCGACGGCGAAAAGTGTGGCTTTGGCCGATCCTATTGCGTGGTTGCAGGCACGCGAGTCTGATCTGGTTAATTGGGTTGCAGAATATAACGGCCTCCTCATCGCCTCATCCTTTGTTAGCAAGTCCAAGGATCAATGGCTGACGGTTGTTCAGGCTATATACGACCTGTCTAACAATACCTATTCATCGGGGTGGCCTGCAGCATCGTCCTTATACAGCTCGGTGCAGAGCGACCCAGCGTACGTGCCGAGCGGCCTTACGCACACTGCGACGCAGACGGCTGACTATCGGGCACTGGCAATTATCAATGCCTATTATGACGCTCAGGGTGCAATAACGCAAAGCTACGGTGTCCTGACGCAGGCGCAACAACTGACACTTGCTTACAATCAGGCAGTTGCCGATGCCGATGCCGCGCATGATGCGGCCGATGCTGCGGCAGCGGCGGCTAGCGCTGCGTCTGCCTCCGCCGTGCAACTGCGCGCCGATGCGACGCAGGCGCAGGACGATGCCGATGCGGCCTATGCCGATGCGCAGGCCAATGCCGGTGTGGTCCTGCGGGACGATTACGTGCTGCTCGATCTCGCGCAGTTGGGGCAGGTTGCAGAAACCCGGTATGGCTATAACCGTCTCGGTCGTATCGAATGGACAGTCGATGCCGAAGGCTATCCAGAGCTGTATGAATACAATGCCTTTGGCCAGCAAACCGGCATATCGCGCTATTCCCAGATTCTGACCGGTGGGCAAAGCCCCGATCCCGATGCACCGATGCCGCCCGCCGTGATCGCGGCGTTCGATCTTGCCGCGCAGAAACAGGCCGATGCGGACGTACTCGCCACGCAGATTGCCAATTTGCAGGCCAATCTCGCCAATGCGCTCGCCAATCCGTTGCCGCATCTGCAGACGCATCTGGCGACACTGAATACCCAACTGGCCACGCTTAACAGCGATTTGGCCGCGCTGCAGGTGCAGTACGACAACGCCAACTTCTTTGACCAATTGCTGGTTTACGGTCCGCGAATTGACGACAAGGAAGATGAAATTGCCGCCAAACAGGCGGAAATAACCGCCCTTCAGACGGAAATCACCCGTGTGCAGAACAATCAGGGGCTGACCAGCCTCGGCACAGGGATCATCCAGGCCCAATTCGATCCTGCGACACTACAGGCGCAGTATCAGGCCGCTCAGGCACTCGCCGATCAGACATTGGCCGATGCGCAGACGCTGCAAGCGCAAGCGATGGGGATGGGCGGCACGCAAGCCTACACCCGTTTTGCGTATGATAATCGCGGCCAACTGACGCGCACTACCGACGCGGAAGGCTATTTCGAGACATTCGTTTATGACGCCTTCGGGCGCCGTATCGCGCATACCGACAAATCGGCGAGTGCGGACAAGATTGCCGGGGGCACCACTGTCTTTACGTATGACAAGCGCGGCCTGCTGCTCACCGAAACACTGTCGATTGCATCCTACACCAGCAGCGGAACCGTGCAGGCGAGCTCCGTCATCAATCGCTATATCTATGATGCGCGCGGCAATCGCATCGCCCGGATCGAAGCAGAAGGGTTGAGCGAACAGCGTCGCACGGACTACACCTATGACAAGCGCGATCGTCTGATCGAAACCAAAGGTGACACGGTCAGTGGGCTGACGATCAGCACGGCCAACAACACCGTCTCCACCGTGTCGGGCCAACCGACAGCAACGATCACGTACGATGCACGCGGCAACGTGCTGGCAACGGTCGACGAAGCTGGTGCGAAGACCGTGTTCTTCTACGATCAATTGCATCGCAAGGTTGCGGAAATCAACGCGCTGGGCGCCTATACCGCTTACGAATACGATGCGAACGGCAATGTCACACGCATCCGGGTGTTTGACACCACCGTGGCGGTTCCGGCCACTGGCGGCACAGCGGCGCAAGCGCCCGCGCTTCCTGCAGGCACGTTCCGCGAGACGATATTTACCCATGATGCGCGCGGTCAGATGCTGAGCAGTAGTGTGCTGGGTGTGACCACGGGCCAAGGCTCCGGCTCAAGCTGGGTGAGTAGTACGGCGGCCATCACCACCTCCTATCAGTACGATGCGAATGGAAACGTGGTGAAAGCCACAGACCCCAACGGCAATGCGATATGGAGCTTCTACAACAAACTTGGCCGCAAGGTGGCACAGGTCGACAGCGCCAACTACCTCACCAGTTGGATTTTGGATTTCGAAGGCAATGTCGCTGAAGAGCGCCGCTACGCCGTTGCGGTGACAGCGCCAAATGGCGGTGCAACCCCACCCGTTGGCACGTCCAACGCGGCCGATCGCATCACGCAATACACCTATGACAAGAATGGCAACCGGCTGAGCGAAACTCGGCTCAACGTCCAGTTTCACAACGGCAGCGGGGCGCACACCACGGGCAGTGCGAGCATTGCCTGGCTATACAACGGGCTGGGGCAGGTCACCCGTCGGACAGAGGCAACCGGCGATCAGACGAACTATACCTACGATGCCGGAGGACGCCTGACCCGTGAGGTGAAGGCGCAAGGCGCGACCAACTACTTCTACGATGGGACCGGCAACCTCAGCCGCAGTGTGCAGGCGGCGGTCAACGGAAACCTGGCGCGGACGACCACGTACACTTACGGGGCGTGTGGCCGCCTTGCCAGCATGACCGACGCGGGCGGCAATGTCCGCACTTATGCCTACGATGTGGCGGGCCGGCTGGTGCTCGAATCCTACGTGCGTGCGCAGGCAACCGGAACAGCCATTACCGAAGCCATCGGCCACCGTTATGACGTGCTCGGCCGAAATCTGGGGCAAGCCTATTACACCAAGCCAAGCAGTACGTGGAATCTCCTGTCGAGCGGTGATGTCTCCTCGCTGCAGTATAATGCGCATGGCGATGTGACCAAAATCGGCGTGAACGGTCTGTGGCAGCAGGAAAACAAGTATGATGCCGCAGGCCGTGTCTGGGCCACCAACACCGGCGACGGGGCCTGGAAATACTTTGGTTACGACAAGAACGGGAACCAGACACTGGCCGTGACATCGGCGGGCGCGAACCTTGCGGGGCAAGCATCCATTACCGCGGCATATGGTCAGGTGAGCGGTGCAACGGTCAACGGCACGATAACGTTCTACGATGCCCGTAACCTTGCAACTTCGGCGAAAGAGGAGGGGCGCCAGATCAACACCGGGGCGGCGGTGGAATTGACCTCATCGCGCACCTATAACGCCTTTGGCGATGTGGTGAGCGAGACCAACGCCAACAATGCCACGGTTACCTATACCTACAACACGATGGGTCGCACGATCGCGATCCAAAGCCCGCAGGTATCGATCACAACAGCCGCCGGGGTGGTGCAGAACGCCACACCGACGGAAAACTTCTATTACGACAAATCGGGCAGATTGACCGGCAAGCGTGATGCCAACGGCAATCTCACGCGGTACACCTTGCTTGCCGGCTCCGGCTATGGCGGGGCAAGCGCTCTTATCAGCCAGGAAATCCATGCCGACGGCGGCACGATTACGACCGCCTATAACGCGCATGGCGATGCGGTGCAGGTGACCGATGAGGTCGGTCTCGTCACCACCATGACTTACGATAATCTCGGTCGCGTCATACAGATGAACAGCCCGGGCGGGTTGGTCGATTACTATGCCTACGACGTGCTCGGTCAGAGATTGTCGCATTACAACAGTGTTCTGGGTTCGGGGAACAAGGAACTCGCCTACTACGACGTCCAGGGGCGCATCACCCTGCAGCGCGCATTTGGCGGCGACACGATATCCACCACTTATGTGTGGAGCGGCACCATCGCGACGACGGGGATGGGAACATTCGGCGGGTGGACCGAAACCAGCACTTACGCGAATGGCAAGACGACGATCGACAAGTCCGACATGTTCGAACGTGTTGTGCAGCACACCGACATGGGCGGGTTTGTCACCAACAACACCTATGACGCAGCCGGGCGTCTGATCACTGCGGCGACAGGCCCGACCGGCAACACCTCAACCATGGCCTATGTCTATTACAACACCGGCCAGTTGAAACAGTCCTCTCTCAGCTACACCACACAGACATACTATTGGACTGGAACGACAGTGGTGTTCGGCACGCAGACCAATACGGTCGATGCGAGCTACACCTACAACAAGGTCGGCAACCGCCTGACCGAGACGGGTTCCACCAGTCTCAACGGGACACCCACCACCTTCAAGAGCCAGACGGCAACCTATGATGCGCTCGGTCGGCTGAAGACCTGGGCAGAGGCGGGAACGACCACAGCACCGGCATCGAACATCAGCTATCAGTATGATGCAGCGGGCAACGTGCGGCGTTCCACGGCGAGTTACTATACGCTTGACGCAACCGGCGTTGCGGCCACCACAGCCAGCACCCAGGACTACTGGTTCCGCTATGACACTATGAACCGGCTGGTGATCGATCGCGGCATCCTGTCGGGAAGTACGATCGTGCGCAACGCGCAGAACAATACGAGCAAGGAAATTCTCTACGACAAGGCGGGGCGGCGCGTGAACGTGCTCACCACCCTCTACTCACCCCCGGCCAGCGGGTCGGGTTTCGCGATCCCCGGCATGTATCATGAAGAGCGTGAAATCTACACGTACAACGCGGCAGGCAGTCTTTCGCAGGTCGATCTTGGCGTGGGAGCGGTCGCCGTGGATGCAACCCCCGGCACGCCGCCGACAATTCCAGCTGCGCCGACAACCGGGACCAAGCGTTCCAGCTTTACCTACGACGCGATGGGCAGGGTGCTGACCCAGCAGGATTTCGAGGCGGATGGAACCACAGTCGCCTATGATCGGGCTGTTACCTATACCGCCAGCAATGCCATCCAGACCGAAACCGCAATCACGAAGCGTGGGACGGATACGTTCAAATCAGTCAGCGCTTACGATTACGGTTCTGGAACGACCTCCGCGCTTGGCTCGGTTTTGTCCGTCACGTCCAAGAATTACAAGAACAACAACGATGCGGATGCCAAGGATACGAGCACCGTCAACACGTACGTCTGGCGTGACGGTGCGATGCAGAACACCATCACGGTGGACAACGATACCGGCTCCACGTCCAATGCACTCTACACGACGACCATGTACTACAACGCTGCCGGGCGTTTGATGAGCGCCTATATCAGCGACGGCAAGCCGCGTTCGGTGGCCTATACGCTTGACGAAAATGCGCAGATTGTCCGGCGCGATGAAACCCGGCCTTCCAGTGCACCCTCCGCGCAGACGGGCAGTCCGCATGAGGTGTGGTACCGCTTCGGCGGACGCGAGATGGGCTATACCGGCAACAACGGCACGGACAATATCGCCTACGCGGCCTCCATCGCCCGGCGACAACAGGGCACGCCTTCCAATCCCGGCACGTTCCGCGATGGGGGAACATACGCGCAAACCTATGCAGACTTTGCGCAAAGCTACGATCCGATAAACTCCTTCAGCCAGGGCGCATCGGGCGGCAGCTACACCGTGCGCACGGGCGATAATCTGCAATCCATCGCGCAGACCGTCTGGGGCGACGCCAACCTCTGGTACAAGCTGGCGGAGGCCAACGGGATCACCGGCAAGGCAGGCCTGATCGAAGGGCAGGTGCTCCAACTCCCCGCAGGCGTGATCCGCAACGCGCATAACGCCGGGACGGTCAGCCCCTACGATCCTGCGGAAGCTATCGGCAACGTTTCCCCGACAACGGCACCTAAACCGCCTAAGAAGAAGGGCTGCGGCGGACTGGGGATGATCCTCATCGCCGTGGTGGCGATTGCGGTGACAATGGTTGCCACGGCAGGCGCAACAGCAGCGCTTAGCGGGCATACCTTTGGTGCGGTGTTTGGTGCGATGACTGGAACGGGTGCCGCGATAGGCAGCGTTTCTACGGCAGCTTGGGTTGCTGGTGGCGCCATTGGTGGTGCGATTGGTTCTGCGGTTTCTCAAGGTGTCGGCGTCGCCACTGGTTTGCAAGACAAGTTTAGCTGGAAAGGCGTCGCACTGGCTGGAATATCGGGCGCGATCGGCGGCTATTTTCAGGGATTGAGTAATGCCGCAGGATTGGCCGCGGCCGGGGTGAAAGGCGCGACCAAACTTACCGGCGTGGCAGGCTTCCTTAGCAGGGGTGGGATAACCAGCGCCACTGCCAGAGGTGTCATCGGCAATGTGGCATCGCAAGGGATCGCCCTCGCAACCGGCCTTCAGGGCAAATTTGACTTCGCGGGCGTCGCAGCGGCCGGGATCGGTGCGGCAACGAGCAGTACTGTTGGTGCACGCACACAAGCCCTCGGGCGCATTGGCAGCGGGTTCCTGAGCAATACTGCGGGGGCCATCGCCAACGCCGCAACCCGAAGCGCTGTCAACGGCGAGAACTTCGGCGATAACCTTATGCGGGCCATGCCTGATGTTATCGCCAATACGATTGGAGATATCATCTCTGATACCGTGGTTTCTCGCCACACTGAACATCAGAGTGGCTTGCAAGAACGCGAAAATGCCATTGTGAGGTCAAGTGACAATCCAACGGCAGTCACTAATCCCGGCGTTCCAAACACCGAAATTGTAGTAACCGCACAAACATCTGTTTCAGACCTCCGGCAGCACTTCAGAACATTTCCATCGTATCAAATAGCCAAAATTCGCAATAGCCTCACCGAAGGTACGCCTTTCGTCGCGGGCTCCGCGCCAGTCGTTCAGGGGGTTGGTAACATCCCGGGCGGAGCGTCCGATCCAGCAAGCACATTAGCCGGGGCCATTAACTTTTACGCTTACTTCTCCGAGGGCACATTCGACGATCTTGGCGCATTTTTGCTCGCCAACTACGTAGCACCTGACGGATCGGATGTCGCCGATGTCATCGAACGTATTTCGAGGGAGACAGATGAAAACGATCTGATGCTTGCCGCGAACATCACCGCGTTGCATGCAACCAACAATCCGGTGCTCGGTCAAGTTGCGGCTGGTTTGGAGGACGTTGCAGTTGAACGTTGGCTTGATGGTGGACAGCAAGCAGCAGCAGCGGCAGACAGCGAAGTTGAAAACATTGTTCGCCTAAATCCGCTCATCGATGATTTCTACTTTGCGCGTGATGTCATTCAGGGCCGTGCATCGAAGCTTGAAATTGGCGCAGCAGTTGGAGCCCAGGCCCTTCCTATGGTGGGGGCACTTGGCAAAAGGCTTTTCGCTGCGGAAAGTCGAATGGCGCGCGCTGCGCGTCTGGGGCGCGAAGGTGAAAGGGCTGCGGGCATCATACGCCCAAAAGTCGGTGTGACGATCAATGGCCGGTTGCGCTTCCCCGATGAGATCACGGATTCACTTGTGAAAGAAGTGAAGAACGTCAAATATCAAGGTTGGACCAAGCAACTGCAGGACTATGCTGACTTAGCGTATGAGCGTAAGGTGCCTTTTGAGTTGTGGATTAGACCCGGGCCGCCAGGTGTTGGTACGACGATAAGTCGGAACCTCTCCGCTGCTGAACAAAGCAAAAAAGTCATATTCAAATACATTGGAATTGATTGATGGATGATCGATCGTCGAATGGTAAGTGGGCGCCTGGGAAAACGGCGTGGGAGATAGAACAGGAGCGTCATCAAGATCCAGAGTGGCTTGCCATGAGGGCAGAGCAGGAACAGAGACGGCAGGAGTTGGAAACCGCGTCACGTGCCCAACAGGAATTGTTGGTAGCTGACATTCGGCGCGCGGGATATCCTGTCGAGTATTCAGTCTACGAGTTGGTGCATACGGCAGATAGCTATCCCGATGTCATTCCTGTACTAGTTAAACATCTGTCTCTTCCTTACAGTGATCGAATTAAGGAAGGCATCGCGCGCGCCTTAACCGTTGTTGAAGCGCGTGGGGTTGCTGGCCCTGCGATTATTGAAGCGTTGCGAATGGCGGAGGGCGACCGTTTTTATCGGTGGGCGCTTGCCAATGCGTTGACCAAAGTTGCAACCCGAAACGAGAAAAACGCGATTGAGGAGCTATTTGAAATAGAGGCTGATGATGATGTGCGTGAACGACTGAAAAGAGCTTTAAAAACTGCAGCCAAGGCCTAGGGTCGGGGCCCATTGATGTGAGAGGCGCGATCTGATTGTGCTTTGCACGCCGACGGCTCCAAGCTCCGTGAGGAGACTGAGAATGAGCGACTTGTTTTGGCTGACCGACGAGCAGATGGATCGTCTGCGAGCCTACTTTCCCTAGAGCCACGGCAAGCCGCGCGTTGACGATCGGCGGGTTCTGAACGGCATCGTGTTCGTCAACCGCAATGGGCTGTGCTGGTGCGATGCGCCCAAGGAGTATTGCCCCTACAAGACGCTGTACAATCGTTGGACGCGATGGGGCGATTTGGGTGTGTTTCTTCGCATGATGGAAGGGCTGGCTACTGAAGGTGCCGAACCAACGACGTCATGATTGATGCGACCTATTTGAAGGCGCACCTCACGGCTTCGAGCCTGCGGGTTAAAAAGGGGATCTCGGGCGGCTGATCGGCCGCACCAAGGGCGGCATGAACAACGGCCGCAGGCGAGCGCAGCTCAACCTTCACGCCATCACCGACGCCAACGGCCGCCCGCTCAACTTCTTCACGACCGCCGGGCAGATCAGCGACTACAGTGGCGCTGCGGCTCTCCTGGACGATCTGCCCAAAGCGGAATGGTTGCTGGGTGACCGCGGCTACGACGCTGACTAGTTCAAGGAATCTTTGCTGGCGAAAGGTATCAAGCCCTGCATTCCTGGCCGAAAATCTCGGCTTCAGCCCGTCAAATACGACCAGCGGCGGTACAGACGTCGCAACCGTATCGAGATCATATTCGGCCGCCTCAAGGACTGGCGCCGCGTCGCCACGCGCTATGATCGCTGCCCAATGGTCTTCTTCTCTGCCATCGCACTCGCAGCCACCGTCATCTTCTGGCTCTGATTAACGAGTCCTGACCCTAGCAGAGAAGATTTTTATGAACTTCACTATAAAGTCGATAAGTCTTTCTACGGCGCTGCATTTCCCAAATCGGTAGGAGGGTCGTGGAGGGGGCGCCCACTTGGTATAGCGAAATACAGTGGCGCTCAGCGCCTGTGGCACGCGAGTCCAACGTCTCTCAAAGTTACCGTTGGGAGTGTTGGTGTCGCCGGCGTTGCAGGAGGCTATTCGTACTATGGGAGTGACAAATGACCGGGCAGAGGTGTTTCGCGACGTTTAGTGCCGAGGTGCCTGATGATTGGGAATTTTCTGAAGCGGGTGAGATTTTGATTCCCGGCGGACGCGGTGTTTGCCTTTTGATTATGCGGCATTTGCAAAATCTCGGTCTTGATGTCTCAGAGCCAAAGCAGCACCAATTTTACGGGTGGGAATTAAAAGGGGAATGGGATGGCAGTCAGTTTTGGTTTTTACTGCAATACCCAGATCCGTGGTTGCTTATCTCAGAAGATAAAACGGGAATAATCGGGTTTTTAAAACCCGAAAGGCCTTCCCTCACCCATCTTCTCCGCAGATTTAATATCGAGATGAGTGACGATGATCACTTCCACAACATTCAATGGTTCGCGAAGAAGTAATATGAAAGCGGAACGTCTCTGGGAGAAAAATCTCCGTAACCCCAGTGGATTTGTCGCATTGATCCACAAATAAATTTTGCAAATTCCAATATTTCATAGGCTTATTTCAAAAGTTAGCGCATCCAATTACTTTGTTTACAGACGCGTAAATGCGCATAAACACCGAAGGCTATCGCCGGAGCGATAGCCTTCAACATTACTCTCAAACCTACCGCAATACCCGTTACTTGCGAATATTCGCGAGCTTTACAACTTTCGCTTCGGGCAGGGGGTTGTCGGTGGCGCCGGCCCAGCGGAGGAGGACGGTGCCTTCGTTGTGCCCGGCCGTGTCGAGCCAGTTGCCGAAGCCCGGGTCCTGTGCGGAGAGCACGAGGATCAGCTTGCCGTCCGGTTCGAGCTTGGCGGTCGTCTTGTTCACCGTGCACTTCACAAAGCGGTAATCGAGCGATTCCATCCACCAGTTATCGACCTGGAAGTTCCAGTAATAACATTCGGGCGGGGTAACCTCGATCACCCAGGCTTCATCAGGCGCCAGGTTCCAATAGGCATGGGCGTAGAAGATATCCGTCGCGCCGCCGCCTTTCTGGAACATCGACTGGTCAATATCGGGGAAGCTGTTGGGCTTTTCCCGGAACAGTTTGGACCAGTCGATAAAGGTGCCCACGATCCCGCGCAGGAAGCTGAGCGTTTCCTTCAATCCCGCGCCAAGCGCCGCAGGATTGAGCGGTTCGGGTGTGGCGGGTCCGCCAATGCGTTCAATCTGGAATTCGCCCGGCTTTTCATTGGCGCGATCCAGATAGCTCTGCCGTACGATCAGCATATTGGCATCGGGTTCAAGACGGAGCCAGTTCTTCGGCTGCGGCGTGCAGGATGCGAAGAGTTCGGCAACGCCGTTTTCATCCCATTCGATATCGCTGTCGATCAGCTTGCCGGTTGCCAGATTGGTCCCATCTTCCTGATAGCGGAACGCATTGGCGAGGATCGAGAAATACGCCATCGTTCCGCGCTTGACGGTAATCTTGTAATCGAACGAGCCGTTAATTCGCGCGTTCCAGTAGACATTGTCGGGATTGTCGGCACCGATCTTCGCCGTCGTGTGGCTGAGCTGATAGAAGAACGGGAAGCTGAAATCCCGCGCTTCGATCTGCTGTTCCAGACCGAGCCGGAGCAGGCGGGTAAGATAGCGATAGCCTTCCGCGCGGTCGATCGGGTTGGCCGGATTGCCGGGATCGAGGATCATGTCACCGATATCGGCCAGTTCCGCGCAGAAATTGCGCCATGCCTCTCCATTCAGGACCGGATCGTTCAGGACCACATCGTTTTCAAGCGTGGCAGTGCTCATATCAGTTCCTTCAAGCTCATTGTCGTTCCTCTCGTATGCGCGGAATCTACATCCCTCTGATTTGATCGGCAAACGCGCAGCCCGCGTAAAAACGGTCAATTGTTCGCCATTGCGCCATCATCTTCGGTTCCGTTGCAGGCTCTGAACCACGGGATCATGCGTTCGATCGCCTGTTCGATCAACGGCGTGGACACGGCGAAGCTGAAACGGATGAAACGGTTGCCGTCCACCGGGTCGAAATCCAGCCCAGGGGCCGTAGCGACCCCGGTTTCCCGCAGCAGGCGCGCACAGAATGCGAGACTGTCGTTCGTCAGGTGGCTGATATCGGCATAAATGTAGAAGGCGCCATCGGGCGGGGCGATCCGTTCCAACCCCATCCGGGGCATCGCGTCGAGCAGGAGATCGCGGTTGCGCGCATAAGTCTGGACATGACCGTCGAGTTCATCGTGGCAGTCAAAGGCGGTTAAGGCCGCGTGCTGGGCGAGTGCCGGGGGCGTCAGAAAGAGATTGCCCATGCGCGCCCGCGCTGGCGCGATGCAGTCGGGCGGGACGATCAACCAGCCAAGCCGCCACCCGGCCATGCTGTAGTATTTGGAGAAGCTGTTTACGATCAGTGCATCGGGTGCATATTCGAGCATGCTGCGCGCCGGATCGCCGAAGCTTAGCCCGTGATAGATTTCGTCGGATATAATGCGGATGCCCCGCTGATGGCAGATATCGGCAATCGCAGCCATTTCATCGTGGGGAATAATCGTGCCGGTGGGATTGGCGGGGCTGGCGACGATCACGCCATCGGGCGGGCTATCCAGTTCCGCGATTGCCCTGGCGGATATCTGGTATCGCTCCGCCGGGCCACAACCGATCTCCACCGGTTCAAGGTAGAGCGCTTTCAGCGTGTTGCGGTAGGCCACGTAACCCGGACGCGCCAGGGCAACGCGGGCCCCCGGTGCGAAGAGGCTGCTCAGAGCCAGAACGAACGCCGGTGAGGCGCCGCATGTCAGCAGCACCTGTTCAGGATCGACCGTCGCCCCATAGCTTTCGTCATAATGCTGGCAAATCCGCTGCTTCAACGCGGTGCTTTCCCAATAGCCCATGGGATCGGTATCCAGCACGCGATGGGCCGCGGCGATGGCGAGGGCAGGGGCCCCGGTGGATGGTTGGCCGAACTCCATATGGATAATGTGGTGCCCTTCGGCGGCGAGATCGTGCGCTACGCGACTGATGGCGATGGCATGAAACGGATCAACATGAGCAATCATGACCCCTAGCTAGGGCGGTGGAGAGGTTTGGACAATGCGGAGCAATCCGCGCCGGGATAACGTGCATCGGCCAGGTCAGGTTCTATGCCGCGACCGGAACGCCAAGTTCTTCGAGCAACCTATCGCGCAATCTGTCGAACTGATCTCCACCAGCCCGCCGGGGATGATCAATGGCGACCCGGCGATCGAACGCAATCTTGCCGTCCTTCAGCACGAGAATGCGATCAGCCAACAGTATGGCTTCCTCGACATCATGGGTTACCAGCAGGGTCGCCGGTCCATGGGTTTCGCACAGATCATGTATCAGACGCTGCATTTTCAGACGGGTGAGGGCGTCCAGCGCGGCAAAGGGTTCGTCCAGCAACAGCAATTTCGGTTCGCGGACGAGGGCACGCGCCAGTGCGGCCCGCTGGGCTTCTCCACCTGATAGCGTCGCTGGCCAGGCATCGATGCGGTGCGCCAGCCCCACCTCGTTCAATGCCGCTTCCGCATGGCCACGCGTCGCCTCTGTGCCATTCAACCCGATGACCACGTTTTTCCAGACCTTCTTTGACTGCACCAGTCGCGGTTCCTGAAACACCACCGTTCGCGCTTCCGGCACCAGCGCCCTGCCTTTGTCCGGGCCGTCCAGTCCGGCAAGGATGCGCAGCAAGGTCGTTTTGCCGCTGCCCGACGCACCGAGCAATGCGACAAATTCCCCGCTGCGGATGGTCAGCTCGAGATTGTCGAGCACTGTGTTGCCCGCGAAGATCCGGGAGACTCCGGCGATATCGACGGCCACGGGTCGCGCGGAAAAATCCTGCACTTCCACAGGTGCCGATAATGGGGTCTTGTAGTGGTGAACCGGCTTGTACGACAGGACATTGGACATGGGATGCTCCTTCCAAGCGAGGTTTAACGGACTGCAATATTGGCACGCCAGGGCATGAAGACGCGTTCGAGCGCGCGGACAATCAGGTCTGCACCAAGGCCAAGAAGCGCATAAATCCCGATGCAGATGAGGATCACATCGACCTGTTGATAGGTCTGCGCGTTGTTGAGCAGATAGCCCAATCCCGCCGAAGCGTTGATCTGTTCGGCTGCGATCAGAACGAGCACGGACACACCCAGCGAAAACCGCAAGCCGGTAAATATCTGCGGCAGGGCAAGAGGCAAAACCACTTCACCAACCAGCCTGTACCCGTTGAGGCCGAAACTGCGCATCGCCTCGATAACTTTTCGATCGACATTGCGCACACCGGCGTAGGCGTTGAGGTACATCGGAAACATGGTGGCCAAGGCGATAAGCAGCAGCTTGGGAAATTCTCCGATGCCAAACCAGACGATAAACAGCGGAACGAGGGCGAGAAAGGGAACGGTGCGCAACATCTGCAGCGAGGCGTCGAACAGTTCTTCCCCGATGCGAGACAGCCCTGCCGCCACCCCCAGGCTCAACCCGAGCACGGCACCGATCGCACCGCCGCCAAGTGCCCGTCCCAGCGAAAGCGCGATCTGCCCGGGCAGGTTCTGTTCCGTCCAAAGCTGGCCGAAACCCTCGGCAAGGGCTGGCGGGGAGGGCAGGATCGAGGGATCGACCCAACCTGCTGTGGTGGCGATCACCCATGCGGCGACAATGCTGAGAGGGCCGATCGCGCGCCGGGCAAGGGAAAGGCGCCCGGACAATCCGCGTTGTTGCTGAACCGCAGGCTCGACCAAAGGCAGGGCCTCGGGAAGAGGCAGGGATGCAAAGGCGTTCATGGGTTGGGCTCCACTTGCGCAACCAGTGCGTTAAAGCGCGGGTCGAAGATTTTGCCTGCATCAAGCCGCACGCGCACCAGACCGATTTTCTGGAACAGGTTGGCTTCCGATTGATGTGCTGCGATGACCGTTTCGTCGATGGGGACGAAAACGGAAGGCGAACGCTCGATGACCGTTTGCGCGAGCTTGGGATCAATCTTGTAGACTTTCGCAAGATACGGTGCCGCTTCGGCGGCGTGCGCATTCTGCCAAAGGTAAGATCGTGTGGCGCGCGTGACGAGATCACCGATCGCCTTGGCTTTTTTCGGATCGGCAAGTGCGGCGTCCGAGGCGACGAGGTAATTGAGGCCTTCCGTGACCGGGGCCGCACCGGTGGCAATGACCCGGACCTTTCCTTCCTCCAGCAAGCGTGTAAGGTGCGGTTCCGCCAGAGTAATAGCATCGGCTGCGCCCTGATCGAGCAGTCCTGAGCCGAAACTTGTCGCCTGTATCGATTTGATATCTTTCAGCGACAGGCCTTCGCGTTCCAGCACGCGGGCAATCATGTAGTGGAGGACCGTCCCGCGCATGTAGGCCACGGATCGCCCCTTCAGGTCTTTTACAGAACGGATCGGAGAGTCCGCTTTGACGACGAGAGCATAGCCATAACCATCGCTGGATGCGGCCTTGCTCACACCAACCACTTTCACGGGACTGCCGGCGGCTTGTGCAAAAATGAGCGGCGTTTCCGCCATCCAGCCCACATCAATCGAACCACCGGTTTGTGCGGCAATAATGGCAGGCCCACCGACGAAATTGGCCCATTTAATGGTATAATCGTCGGGCTTGGCCTGGTTGGCGCTTTCCAGCGTTGTCCGGAAGAATTCCAGTTGATCGCCCACATTGAGGACCGGTTTTCCGCCCTGAGCATCTGGGGTGTTGCCGCATCCGGTCAGCGTGAGAAGGGCGCCTGCTGCTATCGCCCGCAACCAGTGGAAGGGGGGCTTCAACGGGTGGGCCCGCGTCGCGGTTTCGGCATTCAGGATTTGCTGCGCGGTCATGGCCGGTAAAGCGCTCCCTCTGGCAGGATCACGCCCACATCCTGTGCGTACCGTTCCCAGGCATTCTTCAGTTGTGCGAGGCGTCTTGGTTCTTGTGCGCTGAGATCGTTCGTTTCACCGGGATCTTTGGCGATATTGAACAGCTTCCATTGCCCATCGCCAATGTCCGTCACTTTCCAGTCGCCCTGGCGCAACGCCCGCGAACCGAACAGTTCGACGCCATAGGCATCCCTGGGGCTGTAAACGTAACGCGCCTTGCCCTTGAGATAGGAAACCCAGCTCTTGCCGCGGATCGGTTCCACCTTGCGGCCGTCGAACGTGCCCTTGGGCGCCGGAATACCTGCCAGATCGAGAAAGGTGGGCACCACATCGGCCACGGAAAGGAAGGCATTGGCGATAGGGCGCTTGCTACCAACGGCTTTGCCGGTGATGAAGGATACGGCACGGGTGCCGCCTTCGGAGGCATAGGCCTTGTACAGCCAGGACGGTGCCGTTGCGGCCTGTGCCCAACCTGGGCCGTAAGCAACAAAGGAATTGGCGTTACCGCGATTTTCCAGTCGGTTGTCGGTATGTGCTGCGAGAATGCCAAGCTGTTTCGACTGCGCGATGTTTGCGCCTTCCGCACCGTTGTCGGAAAGAAACAGAATAACCGTGTTGTCGTATTCCCCGGTCTCCTTGAGCGTCTGGATCACCCGGCCGACATTCTGGTCAAGCCGGTCGATCATCGCCGCGTAGATTTCCATATCACGGGCGGCCAGTCGCTGTTCTTCCGGTGAAAGCTTGTCCCACGGCGTCTGGGAAGATCCCGTTTCATGCGCCGCGACAGCGGGGTCGAGCAAGCCCAGTGCAATCTGTCGGCGCAGCCTCTGTTGCCGCAGTACATCGTAACCGGCATCGTATTTGCCGTGGTACTTCCCGATTTCTTCGCGTGGCGCCTGAAGCGGCCAGTGCGGTGCCGTATAGGTGAGATAGGCGAAGAACGGCTTTGAACCATCCTTGCCGGCCTTGCTGGTTTTGAGCTGTTCGATCAGCTTGGTGGTGAATGTGTCCGACGAATAGAAGTTGTCGGGCAGCTTCGTTACCAGTTTGCCGTTTTCCCGATATGTCGCGTTGAAACTGGTTGGGGCGGTATTCGTCGTGCTGTTCGGCGCACCAGGAACGAGACTGCCGCCAAAATGGTTATGGCCGCCCTGCAATAGGGTGAAACTGTATTGGAACCCTCGGGCATGGGGGTCTTGTTCAGGTGCGAGACCTAGATGCCATTTGCCGGACTGTAGCGTGCGATACCCTCCTGCGCGCAGGAGTTCGGGCAGAGCCGCCACTTCGGCACGAAGATAACCTTCATGGCCCTGTTTGCCCTTCTGGTTGGGGGCGATCAGTTCGGCCATTGTACCTAATCCGGCACGGTGATTATCCGTCCCTGACAGGAGCATGGAACGCGTTGGCGAGCAGGTTGGCGCCGTGTGAAATGCCGTCAGCTTTGTGCCGCTTGCCGCCAGCTGATCAAGGTTGGGTGTGGCGATTTCACCGCCAAAGGCGCCTATGTCCGAAAAGCCGAGATCATCGGCCACAATGATGAGAAAATTGGGTTTCGCAGGTTCTTCGGCATGGGCCACGCCTGTGAATGCAGCGGTGGTGATAAGGGGCAGAAACAGTCGGCGTATCATGAGGGTCTCCCAGGCAGGAAAGCGGATACGACCACTGCGTGGCGCGTGCAGTGGCCGTATCCGTGGCGAGCCGCGCTTATTCAGCGGCTTCCAATGCGGCTTGCGGTTTTGGGGTTACGACCCGACTTCTGCGACCATCGATGGCAATCGGAACATCGCCAGCGATTGTCGCACGCCGCAACGTGCGGCGTTGCAGACCGAAATCGGCAATGGCCCGGTGCTGGGTGGCGCGATTGTCCCAAATGGCAACATCGTTGGGTCGCCAATGCCAGCGCACCGTATTTTCCGGCTTTGTGATGTGATCCTGAAGGATGCCGAACAGGCGCTGTGAATCCGCCGCATTCAGGCCGACGAAGTTCTTGACGAAATGCCCGACGAGCAGCGCACGTTCGCCAGATACCGGATGCACGCGGACGACCGGGTGTTCGGTTTCGTAAACCGTCGAAGCGAAAATCGCCTTATGCTGCTTGACCCGATCTGCGGGCGCATTGGCGAAGGCCCCAGCATAGTCATAATCGTTCGTGTGCAGCGCCCAGAGATCGTCCACCAGCCGCTTCAGGCCATCGGGCAGTTCCTCATAGGCTGTCACGCCATTGGCCCACAATGTGTCACCGCCGGCTTCCGGCACGTTGATGGCTCTCAGAATGGAAGCCTCGGGATAGGCCGGGACAAAGGTGACATCGGTGTGCCAGCTCGATGCGGCGTAGCCTTCGCGAGAATCCAGATCGAGCAGGAAACGCGACCCTTCGGCAACGGGCACTGTGGGATGCGCCACGGGTTTGCCGAAGCGTTCCGCGAAGGCTTCCTGTCCGGCATCGTCTAAGCGGGATTGATCCCGGAAGAAGATCACCTTGTGGCGGACAAGCGCCGCGCGGATCGCGGCAAGCGTGATATCATCGAGATCGCCGGATAATTCGATCCCGCGGATTTCCGCTCCGATCCGTCCGGCCACTGGCACAATATCCAGCGGGCTATCGGTTTCCCGGGCATTCACAAAATCGTGGGTCAGGACAGTCATGGCAGTTCTCCTTTCGTTGGGATCAGGTCAAAGTTTGGTGCGCAGGGTCACACCCCAGGTGCGTGGGTCGCCGACAAGCGCGGTGATCGATCCCTGCGCGGCGGGGCTGAGTGTCTGGAAATAGTTCTTGTCCGTCAGGTTCTTCACCCAGACCGAAAGATCCCAGCGGGCATCCGCATCGCGGATACCGATACGGGCATTGACCAGCCCGTATCCGGGAACATCGGCATAGCGCGAGTTGCTGGACGATGTGTTGAACGATGATCGGTGCGAATAATCCGCATGGCCATAGAGTTCGATCGAACGGCCCTGCCAATCGCCGATGGGCTGGGCTACGTCGGCTGCCAGCGTGTATGTGAACTTTGGAACGCCGGGCAGCGTTTTGCCGGTCAGATTCTGCACCGCGCCCAGATTCAGATTTTCCGGTGCTTGTGGCGCGTTCGTGTATTTAACGTACTTGGCGTCGGTATAGGCGGCCGAAGCACTGAAATTGAGGAATTTGCTGGGCGCCCAGCTCAGATCGGCGTCGATCCCGCGCGATCTGACTTTGGGAATGTTGGCAATATACTGGATGAAGCGTCCGCTGGTGTTGTCCAGTTCCAGAATGGCGGTCTGGTAATCGTTGATCTCGGTCCAGTACCCGGCAAGATTGAACGTCACGCTGCGGTTGAACAGCTGACTTTTCAGCCCGACTTCGAAGTTGTTGACCGTTTCGGGATCGACTTCGGGCCTTACCCATGCCGGTAGCTGCGTCAGGTTGAGACCACCGGATTTGTTACCCCGTGAATAGCTGCCGTATACAAGTACGTCCGGTGTAACCTTGTAACCCAGGCTGATCAGGCCCGACAGGCTGTTATCGGTGAAACCCGTCGTGTAACTGGTGATCGGCGCATACTGATTGCGGATGCCCAGAGCGGTCGCGGCCTGTATCGGCGTCAGACCGGCAAGGCTGGCGCCATTCACATGGAACTGCTCAAACGTACCCTGCTTCTTCTCATGCGTGTAGCGCAGGCCACCTGTGAGACTGAGTTCAGGCGTGATGTTCCAAGTCGCCTGTCCGAACACGGCGAGGCTTTTGGTTTCCGGGTTGGATGTCGAGTTGGATTCAAATCCATTCAATGCGGCATTGGCCACAACTGCGGGAACCGTTGGCAGGAACCAGTTGGGCGCGGCCGAGCCGTAGCCAACCTTTCCGTAACCGCGAATGATCTGCCAGAAGTAATATCCGCCAATCACCCAGTCGACCGTGTTTTTTCCTGTCGAAGCGAGACGCAGTTCCTGGCTAAATTGCCGCTGGCGATTGGATTGCTGCGCCTTGGTGACGATAGGCAGGGCCGTGCTGTCGCCGTCGTTCGCGGGATTCCAGTCCCACCAGCGATAGGACGTGATGGATGTCAGCGCGACTTTATCCAGCTTCCAGTCAACCTGGCCAGACACGCCATAGCCATCCATGTTCGACTGGTAAGGACTGTCGGAATCCCCAATCCGGTCAAACGGGTTGAGCGAGGCCGGCGTGTAGCCTGCGCGCGTTGTGCGGGCGGTAAAGTTTTCCGGGATTGTCGCCCCGTTGTCGTACTTGTCGAAAACCCCTGCGAAGACATTGAGGATATGATTTTGTTTCTGACGGGAAAAATCCCCAATCAGGCGGATGGAAAGATCCTCGCTCGGCTTGACCAGCAACTGCCCGCGGATGCTGAAGTTGTCGTAATCCTGCGCGCGGGTGTTCTTTGTCGGGTTATAGAGAAAGCCGTCACGATGCGTGTCGGCAACGCTGAGGCGGAACGCTACGCTATCGCCGATCAGCGGTGCGGAAATCGATCCGCGAACCTGATGGTATCCATAGTCCCCAATCGTGGCCTCGCCGGAAAATTCCGGATCGAAGCTCGGCGCCCGAGAGGTAATGTTGATCGCTCCCGACGTGGTGTTCTTGCCGAACAGTGTGCCTTGCGGACCGCGCAGAACCTCGATTTGTTGTAGATCGACCAGATCGAACTGCGATTGACCGACCCGCCCGTAATAAACGTTGTCGATATATATCCCGACACCGTTTTCCAGACCGTCGTTCGTCAGCGCCACGTTTGAACCGAGGCCGCGAATGTTGATATTGGTGTTGCGCGGATTGAAGCTGAAGACTTGCAGCGTCGGAACCTGATGCTGAATTTGCGACAGGGTGTAATCGCCGCGCCGTTCGAGCGCTTCCGCGCTCAGGGCGGTGATTGCGATGGGTACGTCCTGAATGTTTTCTTCGCGTCGGCGCGATGCTGTCACAACAATGGCGGCATCGAGAACGGTGCTGGCCGAAGCAGCATCATCCTGCACGATATCAACGCTTTGCGCCGTATCTTCGGCAGCGTGCGCGGACGCAGGCCATGCGAGAAGGGTAGCGCACCCGGCCAGCAATAGCCTTGCGCGATATCTTGCGCGACTGTTCGCCTGATCGGGGGCAATTGGTGCCAAATCGGAAATTCTGTTCGTTTTCATCGTTGAACCCTGAACCTTGTGCGGCGGCGATGTGCGATGGGCATGGCGATGCCTGAGGCGCAAAGGTGGACTGCGCGGATCGCGACCGGCAGAAACAATGCGCGCTGACAAGCATGGACATGCCGCGCCAGTTGACCTCGCGCCTTCTGTCTAAAATGCGTGCTTCAAAATAACGGGCGCAGTCCTGCGATGAGGATCTGCCATGTCCGGTGCCCGCAAGGGCATCCGTGGCAACCGCCCTGTTCTAGTTAACCCTGGGCATTCGCATCGTATCACCTCATACAGTGTTGAGGGGAACACGGTGCTTGGCGTGGCCGCCTCAGCATCGCGCGCTTTAGCCGTTGGTAACGCGGAGCAAGCTGCTTCCCTATCAAAAGCCGCGGGTCCCTGATCATGATTGCGGGCCGGAACCAAACCTCGCTTTCGAAACTCAACCTATCCAGTAGGGATATGGCGGTCAAGTGAAGTTTCTCTTTCAATTGGTCAAGATAAAGCAGGTGCTGCACCTGACGTGGATGTTTGGGCTGTCGCGTCTCCAAGTGAAGCGAGGGTTGCAACATAATATCTATATTATACATCAATCTAGATAAATATTTCGTCAGGGATTCGGCGCCGCATGGATGATCAATGGGCTTATCGGCTGAAGGCCTTGAACGGCAATTGACATTGAATTCCCTACTTATATGATGGGCAATTGAGGCGAGCGTTGAACGCTCCAGAATCGCCTCGTGGCCTATCGCGTTCAGAGCCGTGGCCACCGCCAGTCGACAGCGACAGCACCCCAGATCATCAGGCCGCGCGCAGTCTCCTGAATCCGCGTGCGGTCTCCAGTCTCGCGATATCGCTCCGCCATGCAGAGGAGATCATCATGAACGCCTTGCCCAAATTCACGATCCCCGCTCACGCAACGTTCGACACGCTGGAGGTCATCCGGCTGGAGGCCAATGTGGGTGCCGAAATCAGGGGCCTCGATTTGCGAGTGCCGCCAACAGAAGTCGTCGCCACCCTGCTGCGCGATCTCCTCTGGCGGCATCAGGTGCTGTTTTTCCGGGACACGGGGCTGGATGATTCCGGGCAATCGGCAGTGGCGCGGGTGTTTGGCCCCCCTGTGGCGGACAGCATCGCCAGGCGTCGTGGCGTTAAGGACGAGGAGGTCACGCCGATGCACAGCGGGCCTTATGCAAATGCCTATTACGGCACGCCTTGGCATGCCGATGCGACCTATCTCGAAAAGCCTTATCTTGCGTCCGTTCTACGCAGCGTGATCGCGCCAGAGCTTGGGGGTGACACAATATATGCGAGCGGGATTTCCGCATATGAGGCGCTTCCAAAGGATGTGAAGCGGCAGATCGAAGGGCTGACGGCTATTCATCGACCGAATGGCAAGGCTTACAAGCTGATCGAAGACAAGGCCGATCTCGACGATTACCTGAAGCAATATTGCGGCGTGGTGCATCCAATCGTTACGACACATCCCTACAGCGGGAAGAAGGTGCTCTACGTCAACGAAGGGTTCACGCATGAGATCGTGGGCCTGCCCGAGGATGAAGGCAAGGATCTGCTGGAATACCTTGTCCGGCGTTTTTACGAGCCGGAGCATCAGGTGCGTTTCAAATGGCAAACCGGATCGTTGGCGATCTGGGACAATCGCGCTGTTCAGCACAAGGGGATCGCCGATTACGGATATGCGCGACGCGAACTCGTCCGTGTTGTCGCGGGCGGGGATCGCCCGATAGCGGCTTGAGGGGGCGATGGGCGGAAGACCAGACATTCCGTCCATCGTTAAACGTGGCGGGTGCGTTGCCCGGCCTGCGCGCCCGCCACACATTGCAATCGGTCGGAACGCATCTCAGCATTGCCGCAAGGGCCTCGCTAGAGGAACCGCACAGCCAGAATCGCGGCAGCGATAAGGGAACTGCCGCCCCATAGCGCACGCACAAGTGCGCGCGACGCCTGATTTTGCGCGCGTAGCGCGACGGAATCGGAAGGCGGTGTATCGGACAGACGCTTCGCCGCCGCTCTGACCAGCTGCGGCGCGCTATCGCCGATTTTGGCGAGTTCCCAAACCAGCGCGCGCAAGATCGGTTGCCAGTGATCCGGCCCCAGTCTTGCGGCGGCAAGGCGGATGGTAGAGCGCTGTATCGCGGCGGACAGGTCGAATTCCGGCTCGATCCGCATCAATACGCCGTCCATTGTCACCAGTGCCTTGAAAATCAGGATAAGGTCTGGCGGCATGACCAGACCGCGTTCGCGCAGCAGCGGCATGAAATCGGCCATCAAGGCGCTGAGAATCAGCCCATGCCCACCATGCCGTGCAATCAGGCCTTCGGCAGCCAGGCGAACGGCATCGGGCGATGCATCCCCACCTGCGGCCCATGCCATCAGCACATCGGCGAGGGCATCGCTGTCGCTCGACAGCAATGCTTGCGTGAAACTGACGAATTCCTCGCGTCGGCGTGGGCTGACATGGCCGACAAGGCCAAGATCGAGCAAAGCCAGACGATTACCTTCGAGGCAGCGGAGATTGCCGGGGTGTGGGTCTGCATGGAAACGGCCGTTGATCAGGACCATGTCCAGCACAACGTCCGCCCCCAGCGACGCGATCGCAACTGTATCGATACCTGCAGCGCGCAAAACATCACCGCTCAGCGGGGCAATACCGTCGATATAGTCCATGACCAGCAGGGCTTCCGATGTATGCGACCAGTGGATGCAAGGAACCACGACGCGGGAATCCCGTGCAAAATCGGCGCGGAGTGTGTCTGCATTGCGCGCTTCCACGGTAAAATCGAGTTCCTGCAGCAGCGCTTCCGACAATTGCGTGATCATGGCGG
Organism: Caenibius tardaugens NBRC 16725; assembly: GCF_003860345.1. GTDB lineage: Bacteria > Pseudomonadota > Alphaproteobacteria > Sphingomonadales > Sphingomonadaceae > Caenibius > Caenibius tardaugens. Next base: position 4,180,186 of record NZ_CP034179.1, on the reverse strand, counting down.
CCGGTCGGAAATGGCGCAGATCGGCGCTGGCCCGCTCGGCAACGGCGGCCAGTTCGGTCAGAATCCTGAGGTCGGCCTCCATACGTGGGCGGATATCGGGGCGTCGAACCTTGACGACCACGTCTTCGCCGCTTGCCAGACGCGCGCGATGGACCTGCGCCATCGATGCGGCAGCCAGCGGTTCTTCTTCAAATTGCGCGAAAGCGGAGGTGACCGGTTCGCCCAGGGCCTGTTCGACGGCAGACCTAAGCAGTGCAAAAGGGAGCGTTGGCGCATCGCTCTGCAATAGCTCAAGCTCGGCAATCCATTTCGGGCCAAGCAGATCGGTTCGGGTGGCAAGGATCTGACCGAATTTTATGTAGGTGGGGCCGAGTTCTTCCAGGGCGCGCCGCAGCCGACGGGGGGCGTTGGGAGAATCCAGCTCGTCATCAGTGCCGCTTGTGCCAAGGCCGAGCCTCGCCCCCAGATAGCCAAGACCATGGCGCGAAAGAGTCGCGCCGAGTTCTGCCAGACGCGCCCGATCGCGCGCGGCCATTCTGAGCGTAGCCAGCATGATCCGCAGATAGGGAGTCTTCGTGCGCATTACGAGGGCGGCAAATTGTCACGCCCATACGATACAGGTTGGAAAATGGCCCGTATTCTGGAATACCTCTTGAATCCTGAGCTTAACTGTGATTCTTTCAACTTCGTGACCAAATCCGAAACCTTGATCCGTTCGCCACGCGAAAAACTCGTTCAGGGTCTTGCCTTGGCCGTTCTCCTTTTGCTTGGCGGGCTTGCCTTTGCGGGGCCCAGCGGTGTCCTGGCATGGAGCGAGAACCTGAAGCTTCTGGAACAGCGGAATGCCCATATCGCGAATCTGAAGGCCGATCGCGACGAGCTCAAGAATCGTGTTGGGCTGCTCGATCCCAAGCATGCGGACCCCGATCTTGTCGGTGAACTTCTGCGCCGCAACCTCAATGTCGCGCATCCAGACGAAGTGGTCATAAAGCTCGATTGATGGGCTTTGGTGGCGGGCAGCCACTGGCGTTTTTTCGGTTATTTAATTGGTTTGCAGGGTTACTGGCCGTTGCGTCTGAGCCTTGCTTCGGCCTATATCCCAAGCTTCACGTTCGGGCTGCAATCGGCCCGTCGTTTGTTGAGAAGGGACAGGGATTTTGGCCAAGCCTGCCGCAAGTTCTGGCAACGGTACTAGAAAAACCGCAAGCAAGAAATCTGCTGCGCCTGCGGATGACAATTTTGCTCTCCACAGCCTTCAGGAAGAGCATGCGAAGGACAAACGGTATCACGCCACTGATGAGGAACTGCTCCATTTCTATGAGCAGATGCTTCTTATCCGTCGGTTTGAAGAACGTGCGGGCCAGCTCTACGGCCTTGGTCTGATCGGCGGGTTCTGTCACCTCTACATCGGGCAGGAAGCTGTCGCGGTGGGCATTCAGTCCGCGCTGGAAGCAGGCAAGGACAGTGTTATTACCGGCTATCGCGATCATGGCCATATGCTGGCCTACGGGATCGATCCGAAGATCATCATGGCAGAACTGACCGGGCGCGAAGCTGGCATCAGCCGGGGCAAGGGCGGCTCGATGCATATGTTTTCGACCGAACATGCGTTCTACGGCGGGCATGGCATCGTGGGCGCGCAGGTTCCGCTGGGGGCTGGTCTCGCATTCGCGCATCAGTATCGTGGGGATGGGGGTGTCTGTATCGCCTATTTTGGCGATGGCGCCGCCAATCAGGGCCAGGTTTATGAGACCTTCAACATGGCCAGTTTGTGGAAGCTCCCGATCATTTTCGTGATCGAGAACAACCAGTATGCCATGGGCACATCGGTTCAGCGCAGCTCGGCCGAAACGGAATTCTATCGTCGCGGTACGGCATTCCGCATTCCGGGCATGGATGTGAATGGCATGGATGTGCTGGAAGTGCGCCAGGCCACCGAAATCGCGCTCCAGCACGTGCGGGGCGGCAATGGCCCGGTGTTGATGGAACTCAACACCTATCGTTATCGCGGGCACTCCATGTCCGATCCCGCCAAGTATCGCACACGCGAAGAAGTGCAGGACGTACGCGAGCACAATGACTCTATCGAACGCGCCAAGCAGGATCTGCTCGAGCGCGGAATTTCAGAGGATACCTTGAAGGACATCGACAAACGCATCCGCGCAGAAGTGACCGATGCAGCGGATTTTGCTGAAAATTCACCCGAACCGGCACCGTCCGAGCTTTACACCGATGTTGTGGTGGAGAGCTACTGATGGCGATCGAACTGAAAATGCCCGCGCTTTCGCCGACAATGGAAGAGGGAACCCTGTCTCGCTGGCTGGTCAAGGAAGGCGATGCGGTTCGCTCAGGCGATATTATCGCCGAGATCGAAACCGACAAGGCAACCATGGAATTCGAAGCGGTTGACGAAGGCACTGTCGGACAGATTCTCGTGCCTGAAGGTTCCGAGAATGTGAAGGTTGGAACGGTAATCGCCACATTGGCGGGCGAGGGTGAAGAAGCGCCTGCTCCCGTTCCGGCTGTTGCGCCTTCGAAGGGTGAAGAGGCGGAGGCGCCTGCCGCACCTGCGGCCAAGGTGGAACGCCCGGCAACAAAAGCCCACGAAAGCGATCCCGCAATCCCTGCGGGCACAAATATGGTCACTGCCACCGTGCGCGAGGCTTTGCGCGACGCGATGGCGGAAGAAATGCGCCGCGACGAACGCGTATTCGTTATGGGTGAAGAAGTTGCCCAGTATCAGGGTGCCTACAAGGTCACGCAGGGGCTGCTCGATGAATTTGGCCCCAAGCGGGTGATCGACACGCCTATTACGGAATATGGCTTTGCTGGCATCGGCAGCGGCGCGGCGATGGGTGGTCTGCGCCCAATCGTGGAATTCATGACATTCAATTTCGCCATGCAGGCGATTGACCACATCATCAATTCCGCCGCGAAGACCAATTATATGTCCGGCGGTCAGATGCGTTGTCCGGTGGTGTTCCGTGGCCCTAACGGCGCAGCGAGCCGCGTCGGCGCGCAGCATAGTCAGAACTATGGCCCATGGTACGCACATGTTCCCGGGTTGATCGTGATTGCACCCTACGACGCATCGGATGCGAAAGGCCTGCTGAAAGCGGCGATCCGCAGCGACGATCCGGTGGTCTTCCTCGAAAACGAACTGGTTTATGGACGCAGCTTCGAACTCGCACAACTTGACGATCACGTCCTGCCGATCGGCAAGGCCCGGATCGTGCGGGAAGGGACCGACGTGACAATCGTCTCCTATTCAATCGGCGTGGGTTATGCGCTGGAAGCCGCGGAAAAGCTGGCAGAGGAAGGGGTCGATGCAGAAGTGCTCGATCTGCGCACCTTGCGGCCGCTTGATCGGGAAGCGATTCTGACCAGTCTGGCCAAGACGAACCGCGTGGTTGTTGCCGAAGAAGGCTGGCCGCAGTGTTCGATTGCGTCAGAAGTGGCGGCAATCTGCATGGAGGATGGTTTCGACGATCTCGATGCGCCGGTTCTGCGCGTCTGCAACGAGGATGTGCCGCTGCCCTATGCGGCAAATCTCGAGAAACTGGCGCTGATCGATGCGGACAAGATCGCGGAGGCGGTGCGGAAAGTCTGTTATCGCTGATCCGATGGCATCAATTGCACGTGGCGGGCGTGATACCTGACGAGGTGTAAATTCTCGTCAGATCACGGTCGTCACGGACATACATGGCCGCTGTCTTACGGATCGGCACGTCGGGAAGCAGTCGGCCAAAGGCAAGCGGCTGATAGTCGTAAACGACTTCGGCGAACATGATGGCATAGCCGGCTTCGGCGCGAACGCGCTTGCTGCTTGGGCCCATGCCGGGGAAGCCGTTCCCTGTCGCCCCGTCACCTTCCACACCATAGCTGGACGTGTAGGGGGCTTCACCCCAGCAGCGCTGCCAGTGCAGCCATTGTCCGCCACCGCTGTTGGTTTCGAGGCTGGAAATGATCATCCGCCCGTGCTTCTCGAAATCCAGCCCGCGTGCCTGGCTTGCCGCACCCTGAAATGCCTGATCGATATCGTATTCGCGAATACGCGGCGAACCACCGACAAACTCTTCCTTGAAGCGCGAGGTGTTGTCCGCGAGCGAAATGGCCAACTGGCTCATCCGCATATGCGTGACAGTGTAATTGGCCAGTTCAAAACCGCCCAATCCCAGTACAAGCAGTATCGGCAGGCTGAACGCGAACTCGATCAGGGCAAGGCCTGACCGGTCTCGAAGCAATTGCTTCATGTGATCGCGAAAGGTGATGGCTTTTGTGGTCATGTGGCTGCCGGACAAATCTTGGTGACGGTACGCGTGCCCTGCGTGGCATAGGGCTGGTTCCGCAACGTGGTTGAAGCCGCAATCGTCCCTTCCTGGCTTCGGCCAAGAAACTTCCAGAGCGGGAACAGGTGATCGTAATTCACTTCGACTGTGTAGAGCACGATGTCCTTGGCACCGCCGATCCCGGCCTGTCCTCGGTCATCCCACTTGTCGTTGTCGTTTCCGTCAAAGAAGCATTCGTCCTCGTCGTACTCCCCATTACTGTTGGAATCGACGTAATCCTCTTCCTCGCCAACATCACCAAATTCCCAATAATTCAGTCGTTTGAATGTCAGTTTTCCTGAAGGAATGACATTCTTGACCTGTTCTTCGACAAAGGCATCGATATCGACAACATTGTCCGGACCGCTTTCAAGGCCGGCGTTGCGGCCCGCAGCCTGGAGCGCTCCTTCGAGCACAGAGCGGATATAGACCCCGTGTGCGATGTCGAAGATCCCCATCAGCATCATGAAGAATACCGGGGCGACAAAGCCGAACTCGACCAGTGTCGCCCCATCTTGTGATGCACGCAGCTTGCGCAGAAGCCGGTTCATGCGCCGAGCCTCAAGTCCGCAACCTGCGAGGCGATAAACTTGAACGCATTGCGCAGTTCCGTTGTATTACCCGCTTCGTAATGCCGCCCGCTAGTGGCGCATTTCTTCAGATCATCGGTCAGTTCGGTGGCGAATGTGACCACATACACGACATAGCCTGCATTTTCCGCTGCACGACATGCAGCGAGAAAGCGTTTCGTGTGAATATCTGCCAAAGTGGTGTTGCTGGCATTCACTGCTCCGATGCGATTGTCGCTAATCTCCACGCCATAGGCGGTATAGCGTTCCCTATTTGGCTCCATCTTCCCGTCAGTCAGGAAGATAAGATGGCGGCTGACGTTGCGTGGATCATCGGCGTTGACGTTTTCTTCGAAGATGCCGTTGGGGCTGCCGAGGCGGCCGCCCCAGATCATCCCAATATCGTGATAGGTGTTGCCGACGGCGACCAGCTTGTTGTCAAGATAGTCAGCCAGCCAGTCGGGAACTTCGGTTTTGTTCGCCACTTTCAGATCAATGGTCTGAAACTGCTTCATCACGGCCGGGCAGGAGTTGGAGGATGCGGTACCGCTATCGGACGATGTGACATTGGCACTGCGAAAGTAGCTCAGGCCCGGCCAGATAGGATGCCAGCGCGTTGCATCGCTATCGGCGTCCCCGTTGATGTCGAGGTCGAACGCGTTCGCAGGAACGGGGTCGAAGCTATTCGTCCGCACCGTATCCCGTTCTTCAATACACCCATTCCAAGATGACTTGGATATGTCAGATGTGGCCATGTCTGGAATGGGCATCTTACCAAGCTGCTCGACATTGTACTCGCCGCTCGCGTTGATATCCCTCTTGGCGATATATGATCCCGATATAGTCGAGTTACTATTGACTTTATAAGGGGAGAGGCTTGTTGCGATTCTGACGGCCGCTCTTGTCCGATAAGCAGATGTATTGACCAATTCCTGCCGATACACCCACTTCTGGAAATAGTATACGCGATCATATTTTATAGTATATTTATCAATTGTCTTTGTGCATTTGCTAGCATTGCTGTCCCAAGCGTATTTTGTTATAGTTGTTGCTTCCCATATCTGCCCTGATGGATCCGTATTGCTGTTGTCGGTCGCAGTGGATGTGCCGCCAGTTGCATTGTTACATTTCGACTTCGTATTATAGGACGAAGTTACGTTTTCATTTGTGGTCGTGGTGCTTGTGCGGCTTACTTCAACCTTCTTTTCATTGGTCTTGTCGAATTTGCCTACACGTGTCTGATAGCGGGTGCTCTCAGTGAATGCTGTGGTAGGCAGGGCCCCCGTTGTAATCAGCTCGGTTGCGTTCACAGTGGTTGAATACGGCACGAACGCATAACGCACGCGCGTTTCTTCCTCGAGCACGGCTTCTGCAACCGTCTTGTGAAAGTCACGTACAGCGGCGCGAAGCGAGGAAATTTTCGAACCCGGCTGTTCCACGCTGGTGCTGGGGCAGTTGCCGGTCGGAGCGCAGTTCATCGAACCGGTCGAGTCCAGCACGAACATCACGTCGACGTTGGCAAGCTGCAGTTCCGCCATGCAATTCACACTGAGCGCGAACTGATCTTTGCCGAACACATACATCACGGCTGTCGGGACATCGGCCTCGGCCGCACCCGTCACCTGTCCTTCATCGTTGTCATCCGTTTCAAAGGATATGTTCGATGCGCTGACAGAAGCACCGTTGAAGTTGAAGTTGAACATCGAGTCCGCCTTGGCGCGCTCGCTTGTGCCGTATTCGCCACTTTTTGCCATCGCGCGACGGCCAGCAAGAACGCCTGCGTCGCAAGCGGCCTGGAGTTCTGTTTTCGCCATGTAGGCCCGGCTGACGTCGACGCCGCCACCGATAATCGCCATCATCGGCACAAGGGCTGCGGCAACAATAGCCAGCGTGTTCCCCGCGCGATCGCGTAACAGCCTTGCAAACAGGCCTTGCCAACATGCATCCCGGTGTCTCATCGGGTCATCCTTGATACTAATCCCCGATGATTTCTTTAAAACTAATGGGTTAATCGATGCCTAACTCGCTTAGCCAAATCGATTCTGCGTGAGGAAGGCGGCAAATGAAGGAAGAAAACACTGTTCCGTTGCCGCATCTGCTGCGGCTGGCGCTGTCATACGCCCCGCATCTTTCGCGGGATTTGTTTGCGTCGCTATTTGCCCTCGATACGAAATTTGCCGGGATCATTCGCCAATCGCGTGAGCCCATGTTGGCGCAGATGAGGCTGGCCTGGTGGCGCGAGACTCTGGAAAAACCCGTGCAAAACCAGCCAAGCGGGGACCTGCTTCTTGCGACACTCGCACCCTGGGAAGGGGAAGAGGCCGCACTTTGCGGGCTGGCAGCGGGTTGGGAGCAATTGCTGGCCGAACCCATTCTTGAAGAAAAGGAGATTCAGGCATTCGCAGCCGCGCGGGGGGAATGCTTCGCGGCGCTTGCCCGACTAACCGGGCTGAGCGCTTACGCGGAAACCGCCCGTACCGCAGGTGCGCTTTGGGCTCTCGCCGATCTCGCACAGGGTCTCAGCGACACGCAGGAACGCACAACCGTTCATGCTATCATGAACCGAACGCAGATGCCCCGCCAGAGATTGCCACGCACCCTGCGCCCATTGACCATATTGGCAGGGCTGGCGCGCAGAAGTATTGCAAAGGGTGAGGGGGCGTTACTTGTGAAGCCAACCGATATGATCGTGGCGATCAGGCTGGGGTTGATCGGACGCTGAGCGGGGCGGCCTTCCTCCGGACAGGGGGAATGCGGTGAACAGGATCGTTTTGGGGGCATGTCTGGCGCTAGCCTGCGTCGGTGTGGGATTGTTCTGGTGGCAGGGCAGGGCAGAGGTCGAAAATACGGCACCGCCGCCGCCAAAGGTCCAGGAAGCGCCCCGATCAGAGACCTTGCCCTCAGCTGATGTTGCCGGTTTGCGTGGGCCTGCGCCACCGCGAGCGACGGAGCTGACACGCGAGCAACAGCGGTTCTTTCGCTATGATCGCAATCGCGACTGGCGCATCACCCGCAATGAAATGCTGTCCACACGCGCCGATGCGTTTCGCAAACTGGATAGCGACGGCAACAATCTGCTGACATTCGAAGAATGGGCGGTGGCAACATCGACCCGGTTTCGGGCTGCGGATGCCAATCAGAATGGGGAGCTCAGCGCCGAAGAATTCGCCGCGACGGCTCCGAAGGCCAAAGCCAAACCCGCCTGTACCTGCTGACTTGCGCTAGACGGGCAGCAGAATGGCCCGATCAAGCCAGTTGCCGAAATCGCTTTTCGCACGAGTGGTATAGGCTTCTTTCCTGACCTTCTTTTTTACGTCATGCAGTGGCGGGAACAGCCCGAAATTGACGTTCATCGGCTGATATGTGTCCGCCTCTGCATCGCCGGTGATGTGGGAAAGCAAGGCACCCATGGCCGATGTGCGTGGCGGTCCCTCCCACGATCCGCCCGCCAGTTCGGCCGCTGCCATCAGTCCTGCCAACAGTCCCACGGCGGAACTTTCCACGTAGCCTTCGCAACCTGTTATCTGCCCGGCGAACCTGATGTGCTCCGCCCCCTTCAGCCGCAGTTGCCGATCCAGAACCACCGGCGAATTGATGAAGGTGTTGCGATGCAAGCCACCAAGGCGCGCGAATTCGGCATTTTCCAATCCCGGTATGGTCCGGAACAGGCGAACCTGCTCGGCATGTTTCAGTTTGGTCTGGAAGCCCACCATGTTCCATAGTGTGCCGAGCTTGTTGTCCTGTCGCAGTTGTACGACCGCATAGGGCCAACGCCCCGTGCGCGGATCGTCGAGGCCAACCGGTTTCATCGGGCCGAAGCGCAAGGTGTCGACGCCACGTTCAGCCATGACCTCCACAGGCATGCAGCCATCGAAATAGGGGGTGTTTTCCTCCCACTGTTTGAATGTGGTTTTCTCCCCGTCCATCAGGCCAGCGTGGAAGGCCAGATACTGGTCCTTATCCATGGGGCAATTGATGTAATCCTTGCCGTCGCTTTCCGGACCGCTTTTCTTGTCCCAGCGCGATTGTTTCCAGCAAATCGACATGTCGATGCTGTCGAAATGCACGATCGGTGCTATGGCATCGAAGAATGCCAGGCTGTCGGCCCCAGTCGCCTTGCCAATGCTTTCAGCCAGTGCGGCACTCGTCAGCGGACCTGTGGCCACCAGTGTCGGGCCCGACGCGGGCAGGGCATCCACCCGTTCCCTGGCGACTTCGACATTCGGATGATCCCGCAGCGCGTTCTCCACATGGGCTGAGAACACATCGCGATCGACCGCCAGCGCCGAGCCTGCCGGTACCCTTGCAACTTCACCAGCCCGCATGATCAGCGAATCCAGACGCCGCATTTCGTGATGCAGCAGCCCAACAGCATTCTTTTCATCGTCATCGGAGCGGAAGGAATTGGAACAGACAAGTTCAGCCAGGCCGTCTGTCTGATGTGCGGGGGTCATTTCCCCGCCATTGGCGGGGCTGGCGCCGCGCATTTCCGACAAACGAACGCGAAATCCCCGTTGCGCCAGCTGCCATGCCGCTTCGCTTCCGGCGAGACCGCCGCCAATAATGTGAATATCATGTGCCATGGGAGCCGCCCTACAGCTTGCACCGTATTCCGTTCAAGGCCAAGCATAACGCAGAGGGACAAGTTCATGCCACAACGCGCGCTCGCCGAAAAACGGCCTTATCTGGTTGCCAGCATCGTGGCAGCCATTTCCTATTACGTTTTACGCGATGCCTATATCAGCGGGATCTCCCTTGCCCTGATTAAAGGGGCGGCCATCGCCTTCCTTGCAGCCTATGCCCTGAGCAGACATCGCGGGCGCGATGGGCGGTGGGTTGCCGCTGTGATGAGTGTGGCGGCCCTTGCCGATGTCGTCATCGAATTCGCACCCGCAGGTGGCGGTGTGCTCTATTTCGTAACGCTGCTGCTGGCGGCAGGATTGTTTCTCACGCATCGGAGGGCGGGCACCACCGCGACACAAGGGATCACGGCGGCAGCTCTGCTGCTGCTGACGCCGTTAATCTGCTGGAGCCTGTCGCAGGAACCGAGGATTGCGCTCTACGGGCTGGCGCTGGGGGCAATGGCTGGTTCTGCGTGGATCAGCCGTTTTTCACGGTACCATGTCGGTGTCGGCGCAGTTCTGTTCGTGGCGGCAGCATTCCTGCTGATCGCACAAATGCGCTTTCTGCCGCACGATTCCGCTGCGGGATGGTTCATCTGGCCGCTCTATTACTGCGGCCAGTTTCTGATTTGTACCGGTATCATACAGACATTACGCCGCGACCATCAGGCCTGAGTACGACAATGGAACCGAAGCCAATGGCAGACGGCCCCGGCGGGATTAGCGCCGGGGCCGTCCGTCAATACCGAAGATAGCCGGATCAGGGGGTGACGTTACTCAGCCTCACCCAGGTCATCGTCGCGGTCGGGTGTGTCGGGAATTCCCGTTTCCGGTGAATCGCCGCGCACCATTTCTTCGACAATCGCTTCTTCGGCCGCATTTTCAGGCTCTTCCTGTTCATCAATGCGAACCGCACTGACGACCAGTTCCTTGTTTGCCACATCGAACAGGCGCACGCCCGCGCTGGCACGCCCGATCACCCGCAATGAATCGAGCCCGATGCGGATCAGCTTCGCCTGATCGGTAACCAGCATGAGTTGGTCCGCCTGCGTGGCGCTGAAGCTGGCCACGACAAGGCCATTGCGCTTGATATTGTCGATATTGGTAATCCCCTGACCGCCGCGGCCCGTGCGCCGGTATTCATACGCGGAGCTGAGCTTGCCGTACCCGTTGGCACAAACGGTGAGAATGAACTGTTCGCGTTCCACCAGGTCGTTGAACCGTTCCTCCGCGATGGAAGGCTGGCCTTCCTTCTCCGATTTCCAGGGGGCAAAGCGAAGGTAATCGTCCCGTTCTTCCGGGGTCGTCCCCACACGGTGGAGGATAGAGAGCGAAACGACCTCATCCCCGTCCTTTAACGTCATGCCGCGGACACCCGTGGAGGTGCGGCTGGTAAATTCGCGTACGTCATCGGCAGCAAAACGGATTGCCTTGCCATTCCGGCTGGCCAGCAAGACATCGTCACCGGAATCGAGCAGGGCCACACCGATCAGGCGGTCTTCACTGCCATCTTCGAAGCGCATAGCCAGTTTGCCGTTCGACGGGATGTTGGCGAAGGCATCCATACTGTTGCGGCGCACATTGCCCTTGGCTGTTGCGAAAACAACGCTGAGTGCGCCCCAGCTTTCTTCGTCCTCGGGCAGCGGCAGAACGGTGGCGATCGTTTCGCCCTGATCCAACGCAGGCAGCAAATTGATGATCGGGCGCCCACGGGTGGTCGGGCCGCCTTCCGGCAGCTTCCAGACTTTCAGGCGATAGACCTTGCCAGCGGTCGAGAAGAACAGCACCGGTGTATGCGTGCTGGTGACGAACATCTCGCTGATGACATCCTCGTCCTTGGTCGCCATCCCCGCACGGCCTTTGCCGCCGCGATTTTGCGCCCTGAAGGTCGAAAGCGGTGTCCGCTTGATATAACCATCCAGCGTGACCGTGACGACCATGTCATCGCGTTCGATCAGGTCTTCGTCTTCCAGACCATCCCACGCGGGGGCAATCTCGGATACGCGCGGCGTGGCGTAGAGCGAACGAACTTCTTCCAGTTCCGCACGCATGACCCCGTAAAGCTTCACACGATCGGCGAGTATCGAAAGATACTCTTCAATCGCAACCGACAGTTCCTTGAGCTCGTCACCGATTTCATCGCGGCCAAGGGCCGTCAGGCGGTGCAGGCGCAGGTCGAGAATGGCCTTTACCTGGATTTCGGACAAGCGGTAGCTTTCCGCGCCGCCATCAGCGCCCGGCTCAAACGCCTCGACCAACTGGATATAGGGCGCGATGTCACCCATGGGCCATTCGCGCGCCAGTAGGCGTTCGCGGGCCTGTGCGGGATTGGACGACCCCCGGATGATCGCAACCACTTCATCGAGATTCGAAACGGCGACAACCAGACCAAGCAAGATATGCGCCCGGTCACGAGCCTTGTTCAGTTCAAACTTCGTGCGGCGGGTAATGACCTCTTCACGAAAATCGATGAAGCTTTGCACCATGTCGCGCAACGACAGAACTTCGGGCCTGCCGCCACGGATGGCAAGCATATTGGCCGGGAAGCTGGATTGCGCGGGCGTATGCCGCCACAACTGGTTCAGCACCACATCGGGGGTCGCATCGCGCTTCAGATCGATAACGACACGCACGCCTTCGCGACTGGATTCGTCGCGGATGTCGGAAATGCCCTCGATCCGCTTGTCCTTCGCGGCTTCGGCGATTTTCTCGACGAGACCGGATTTGCCGACCTGATAAGGAATGGACGTCAGAATGATCGAACGACGATCCCCGCGGCCTTCCTCAATCTTGTGGCGCGCCCGCATGATGACCGATCCGCGACCGGTCGTATAGGCTGCCCGCGCACCGGCAGAGCCGAGAATCAGCGGAGCCGTGGGGAAATCCGGCCCGGGAATGATTTCGAACAGTTCTTCGGTCGTGATTGCCGGATTATCGATATAGGCAAAGCAGCCATCGATCACTTCGCCCAGGTTATGCGGCGGTATATTCGTGGCCATGCCAACCGCGATGCCGCCAGCACCGTTCACCAGCAGGTTGGGGAAACGGGCAGGCAGAACCTGCGGTTCGCGGCGCGAACCATCGTAGTTGTCCTGGAAGTCGACGGTATCCTTGTCGAGATCGTCCAGCAGGCTGTTCGCGACGCGGGCGAGGCGCGCTTCGGTGTAGCGCATCGATGCCGGCGGATCGGGGTCCATCGAACCGAAGTTCCCCTGACCATCGATCAGCGGGACGCGCATCGACCAGTTCTGCGTCATGCGCGCCAGCGCATCGTAGATCGCAGAGTCGCCATGCGGGTGATAGTTACCCATCACGTCACCGACGATTTTGGCGCTCTTGCGGTAGGGGCGCCCTGCGACCATCCCGCCTTCCTGGCTGGCGAACAGAATGCGCCGGTGAACCGGCTTCAGCCCGTCACGCACATCGGGAAGAGCACGAGAAACGATCACGCTCATCGCGTAATCGAGATAGCTCGTCTTCATTTCGTCGACGATGTCGATCCGTTCAAAATCCGGCCCAGCGGCCGGAACGGGAGGGGTAAGGGTGTCGATATCGTCGCTCACGGAAAAACGTGTCTCTCGCGCTTATTATTACGGTCCATTCCGCCTAGGCCAATGGGCAGGGAAAGGCCAGTCACACACTCGGCAGGGGGGGTGTTTTCCACATGCGAACGTCTCGGCTGCCGCGCGGTTCGTCGCAGCTGCAATTCATTCAATCGCGGTTCAGTCCGTCAGCGCCATATAGGCGAGGTTGCAAAACCCGGTTTTTGTCGTCATCAGCCGACACAAGCTGGTTTCAGGCCGCATAAATGGCCTAACAAGGAGACGATGCATGTGGGGAAGCTTCCCTAAGAAATCCATGGGTGTCGCGGCCATCGCTATGGCTGCGGGTATCGGTCTGACCGGGTATGCGGCAACAGCCACACCTGCTCATGCGCAAAAGGCGAAAAAGGGCGGCGGGTACAGCAAGGAATTCGTTGCTGCGGCCCAGCCCGTGCAGGAAGACGTCAAGAAGCTGGAAGCGCTGAAGGCCAGCGGTGCCGATCAGGGTGCGCTCAAGGCAGCGGCCGATGCGGCGCTTCCCAAAGCTGAAGCCGCCGTTGCTGCTGCCACCACGGCTGGCGACAAACTGGCCGCCGGGCAATTCCTGTTCGGTATCGGCAATGCTAATGGCGATGACTCGCTGCGCAAGCGCGGCGTCGGCATGATGATTGACAGCGGTGAAGTGCCTGCTGACAAGCTGGCCACTTACCAGTTCTATCTCGGCAATTTCGCTTACGCGACGAAGGATTATCCGACGGCGATCAAGGCGCTCAAGGCTGCTGCCGATGGCGGCGTGCAGGATGATGCGCTTGGCGCGCTTCTCGTGGATTCCTACAGCCAGGCAGGGCAGGCGCGTGAAGGTCTCGCCGCATTCAAGCAGCTTGTCGCGGCACGCAAGGCTGCTGGTCAGGCCATCCCGGATTCGTGGTTCAGCCGCGCCAGCATGGTCGCCTACAATGGCAAGCTCGGCCCGGAAGCCATCGATGTGGCCATGGCCTGGGTGGCGCAAAACCCCAACAAGATGAACTGGCTGAACGCCGCGCAGATGGTGCGCAATTTCAGCGGGCTCGATACGCCGGCAACGCTCGATCTGTTCCGTTTGATGGATCGTTCGGGCGCACTGGAAAACGACCCCAAGTTCGTCCAGTCCGAATATAAGGAATACATCGAATCCGCCGATCCGCGCCGCCTTCCCGGCGAAGTGGTGCGCGTGATCGACAAGGGCTATGCCGCCAATGCACTGAACAAGAGCGATGCATGGGTTGCAGAAGCCCGTCAGAACGCCGCAGGTCGTGTCGCGAGTGACAAGGCCTCGCTCGCGGGCGAAGTCGCTGGCGCCAAGGCTGCCGGTGGAAACCGCGCGCAGGCCCTCGGCGATGCTTTCCTGAGCTACGGCAATGCCGCACAGGCGGAAGAACTGTTCAAGGCGGCACTGACCGGCAGCCCGGACGCGAACGCTGCACTGACCCGTCTGGGTATCGCCCAGTACGATCAGGGTAAATTTGCTGAAGCCAAAGCCAACTTCGAGAAGGTGACCGGCCCGCGTCAGCAGGTCGCACGCCTCTGGCTTGCGCTTATCGGCAACAAGGCCTGATGCGCATCGTTCGGCCCCGAAACCCGGGCTGAACGAAAATGAGAAAAGAAAGGGCGGCGGGGCAACCTGTCGCCCTTTTTCATGAAAGTGCGAAGATCAGCGCAAACGCTTGATCCAGACTTGCCCGCCATCGCGACGTTCAATGGCAAAATTGGGAGTCGCCTCAAGCAGGTCGATTAACCGCGGAAAGCCGTAGCTGCGGGTATCGAAACTGGACCGGTTGCCCGCGCGCTGACCGACTTCGGCCAGTTTGGCGAAACCATTCTCATCACGCTTGCTGGCGTTGTATGCGTCCACCAGTAGGGTCAGAAGGGTTTCATCCACCCGCGGCTTGACCTGCGGCACGCCATTATCTTTCGTTGCGCGTTCAGCCTTCACCAACGCATCGACATCAATGAAGCGGGAACAGGCCTGTTTGAACGCCTCCGGGGTCTGTCCGCTGCCGAAGCCGTAAACCGGATACCCTTCCTGTCTGATCCGCATGGCCAGGGGTGTGAAATCGCTGTCGGAGCTCATGATCCCGAAACCATGAACACGCCCGCGATAGAGCATGTCCATCGCATCGATGGTCATTTTCATATCGGTGGCGTTCTTGCCCTTGGTCAGATCAAACTGTTGTTGCGGTTCAATACCGTAGCGATGGACGATGTCGGCCCAGCCTTTTAGCGATGTCTTGCGCCAGTTGGCATAGGCGCGCCTGATATTCACCTGCCCCAGTTCCGCCAGAACAGTCAGGACCGGGTCAATGCCCGCAGGTGATGCGTTGTCTGCATCGATTAGCAGCGCGATGTTGCGAGAGAGTTCATCAGCCATGCCGTTTCATGGAACGGCATGGCCTCGTGTGCAAGTCAGGTCAGGGCGGTAAATTCGCCGCTTTCTTCATCGAGCAGATGGAGGATTCCATCAGAAATCGCGAAGAACGCGCCGCGCAGGCGCAGTTTGCCTGATGCTTCCTTGTGTTGCACACAGGGAAATGTTCGCAGGTTATCGATGCTGACTTTCACGCCAGCCAGTTCCATTGCCAGTTCCGCCACGCGCCCTTTCGTGCCCAGTTCCCGGGCAATCGGTTCGCGCGCCTTGTCGAGCAAGGAAATCCAGTTGGCGATAAACCCACCTTCGCCCGGCTCCGTCCCATAGAGTTCCTGCGTGAGCGCAGCCTTGCAGCCGCCGCACATGCCATGCCCCAGCACGACGATTTCCTTCACCTTGAGCACCTGAACGGCGAATTCCAGAGCCGCCGATACGCCATGGAAACCCGGCGTTGTTTCAAAGGGAGGAACCATGGCCGCGACATTGCGCACCACGAAGATTTCGCCGGGATCAACGTCGAAAATCTGTGCCGGATCAACGCGGCTGTCGGAACAGGCGATAATCATAATCTGGGGCGCCTGACCTTCGCCGAGTGCGGCCCAGCGTTCCCGCCGGGGGGTCCAGCCATTTTCGCGGAAACGGCGGTAACCTTCGATCAAGGTGGCGAGCGCGAGCGAGGGTTGGATCGTCATGTCGTCCCCATGCTCCGACTCTGCCTCAGTGGCAAGACAACAACGGCGATACTATCATCCGTCACCATTGCGATAAGGCGGTGAGGGGCCTAAATGGACGCCATGAACGACCTTTCTTCAGCGCCGAAGACCCCGGAGCAGCCCGCGCGCGCCCGCAAACCAGACTGGATTCGCGTCAAGGCGCCTGTCAGCAAGGGGTATCAGGAAACGCGCAAGCTGATGCGCGACCTTGGCCTTAACACAGTATGTGAAGAGGCCGCCTGTCCCAATATTGGGGAATGCTGGACCAAAAAGCACGCCACCGTGATGATTCTCGGGGACGTCTGCACGCGGGCCTGCGCGTTCTGCAACGTGAAGACCGGTATGCCGCGCAAGGTCGATCCGCTTGAACCCGAACACGTGGCCACCGCCGCAGCCGAAATGGGGCTGGAACATATTGTCATCACTTCGGTCGATCGGGACGATTTGCCGGATGGCGGGGCGGGGCAGTTCGTGAAAGTGATCGAAGCATTGCGCCGGACCACGCCCACCACCACCATCGAAATCCTTACCCCCGATTTTCGGGGCAAGATGCGCCCTGCGGTGGAAGCGATCATGGCCGCCGGACCCGATGTCTACAATCACAACCTCGAAACCGTTCCCCGGCTTTATCCGACAATCCGCCCCGGTGCGCGATACTACGCCTCCTTGCGTTTGCTGGAGGAAACCAAGGCACATAATCCCCTGATTTTCACCAAGTCGGGCATTATGCTGGGATTAGGCGAACAGCGCCTCGAAGTGCATCAGGTGATGGATGACATGCGCAGCGCGGGTGTCGATTTCATCACTATGGGCCAATATCTCCAACCCACGCCGAAGCATGTCAAAGTTGAGGAATTCGTCACTCCACAGGCATTTTCCGCCTACGGGGCAATCGCCCGCGCCAAGGGATTTCTGCAGGTCGCATCGAGCCCGCTGACACGCTCAAGCTATCACGCAGGCAAGGATTTCGAGGAAATGCGTGCAGCCCGTCAAGCGCAGCTGGAAAAACAACGCTGATGCCCGGTATGCACGAAGTCCGCAGGCTACCCTACAGTGCGGAGCAGATGTACGATCTGGTGGCCGATGTGGGCCGTTATGCCGAATTTTTGCCTTGGGTGATTGCAACCCGTGTGCGTTCGGACGACGAAACGGAAATGGTTGCCGACATGCTGGTCGGTTTCAAGGCGCTGCGGGAAAAGTTCACATCACGCGTGCACAAGGAACGCCCGCACCTGATTCAGGTCCACTATGTCGACGGGCCGCTTAAGGATCTCGACAATAGCTGGCAGTTCAAGCCGTTGGGCGAAAATGAATGCGAAATCGATTTCCGTGTGGATTTCGCATTCAAAAGCAAAATGTTCGAAAAACTGGCCGGGCAATATTTCGAGAAGGCGTTTCACAAGATGGTCGCCGCCTTCGAAACCCGTGCGCAGGATCTTTACGGCAGCAACAACTCCAGCGCGACAAGGGTGGCCTGACGGCGCACTTCAGCCCTGCTTGAACCGTCAAGTTTGCGCATTTCGGCTACTGGTTCGGCGTCGTCGTCACCCCGTCGGGCCACGGCGAACACGACAGTGCCCACCGGCTTGTGGTCGGAACCACCATCGGGGCCGGCAACACCGCTGATTGCCACGGCCACATCCGCATTGCTGTACTTGATCGCCCCGCGGGCCATGGCCCAGACACATGCGACAGAGACCGCGCCAAACGTCTCAATGATATCCTGCGGCACGCCAAGCATCGCCATCTTGGCTTCGTTCGAATAAGTGACGAATCCGCGATCAAGCACAGCCGAACTCCCCGCGATCTCGGTCAGAGCGCTGCAGACCAGACCACCGGTGCAACTTTCCGCCAGTGCGACCTTCCTGCCTGCTTTCGCATTTTCTTCGACAACGCGACGCGCCAATGCATCGATTTCTTCGGGGAGAAGGCTGGTTACAGCCATGATATTCGCAATCCTTCTTGCGGGTTTCAACCGGCCTTGACGAGCGTGGCAATCGCCTGGGCGGCGATGCCTTCACGACGGCCGGTGAAGCCCAGTCCTTCAGTAGTCGTTGCCTTGACACTTACACAACCGATGTCAACGCCCATCAGTTCCGCAAGTCTAGCGCGCATAAGATCCCGGTGTGGACCAATTTTCGGGGCTTCGCAGATGATTGTGACATCCACATTTCCAACGACGTAACCGGCATGGGCGACAACCTCGCAAGCGTGCTGCAAAAACACGCCCGACGACGCCCCGCGCCATTGGGGGTTACTGGGCGGAAAATGCTGTCCGATATCGCCCGCGGCCACCGCGCCCAACATGGCATCGACAAGGGCATGAATTGCCACATCAGCATCACTGTGACCAACAAGCCCTTGGCTATGTTCGATTTTTACCCCACACAGCCACAGGTCCTCACCATCCGCAAGGCGATGGACATCATAACCTGTCCCCATCCGGACAGCAGGGAGCGGGGCCACGAAATCCTCCGAAAATGTCAGCTTGTACATGGCTTCGTCACCCGCAACGAGCGTGACCGGAAGGCCCGCCATCCGGGCGACCTGGGCATCGTCACCGGCATGCGGGGCCCCCTGCCAGTTCCGGTGTGCCGCCAGGATATCCGCATAGGCAAAGGCCTGCGGTGTTTGCACCCGTCGCAGCACTTCGCGATTGGCAGTGCCATCCATGAAGCCGTCCCGATCCACGGCCAGACTGTCAACGACCGGCAAAACGGGAATAGCGCCCGGGGCCTGGTCAAGTGCGGATAACAGGCGTTCGAGTACGGAAGGCACGACGACCGGACGGGCCGCGTCATGAATCAGGACATATGCCGGCGCTTCGTCGGACAGGCTCTCCAACGCCGCACGAACAGATTCCTGCCGTGTCGCCCCGCCGATGACAAAACGAACTTGCTCGAAACCGCACAAAGCATCTTCAGCAAGCGATTCCGATCCTTCAGGAATGGCCACCACGACAGGCGCAGCGCCAGCGGCAACCAACGCCTCCACGCAATGCCTGACCAGCGCTTTGCCGCGCCATTGGGCGAACTGTTTGGGAAGGGGCTGCCCCGCGCGCAATCCCTTGCCTGCCGCAACGACAATAGCTGCAAAGGCAGGAAATGGGTCAGGGGCAGGCGGCAGGGCGTTCATCGCGCCTGCGGGTAGCTTCTTGCAGGTCTCATCGCAATCCACTATGCGCCTGCCTGTTTTTTAGGCACGAGCCCCATTATGAACGCACCTCCTGTTCCACCGGCATTGAAACCGATCGCTGTCGGTCCGGTAACGATTGACTGCCCGGTCATTCTGGCCCCCATGACAGGCGTCACCGATCTGCCGTTTCGCAAACTGGTGCGGCGCTTCGGGTCGGGTCTCAACGTCACGGAAATGATCGCCAGCCCGGCCGCCATTCGCGAAACGCGCCAGTCGCTCCAGAAGGCGGCGTGGGATGCGATCGAGGAACCAGTCTCGATGCAGCTTGTGGGGTGCACGCCTGACGAAATGGGCGAAGCGGCCAAATTGAACGAGGATCGCGGGGCCGCGATCATTGACATTAATATGGGCTGCCCGGTGAAGAAGGTGGTCAATGGCGATGCTGGCAGCGCGCTGATGCGCGATCTTAAGCTCGCCGCCAGTCTCATCGATGCCACGGTCAAAGCCGTGTCGGTGCCCGTTACCGTGAAAATGCGCATGGGTTGGGATCATACGTCGCTGAACGCGCCGGAACTGGCACGCATTGCGGAAGATCTGGGCGCGAAGATGATCACTGTGCACGGCCGCACGCGCAACCAGATGTACAAGGGTTCCGCGGATTGGGCCTTTATCCGCGAGGTCAAGGATGCCGTGTCCATCCCTGTGATTGTGAACGGCGATATCTGCACAATCGACGACGTGGCAACTGCACTTTCGCAAAGCGGGGCCGATGGCGTCATGATCGGGAGGGGGCTTACGGCAAGCCGTGGCTGCTCGGTCAGGTCATGCATTGGCTGCGCACCGGAGAGGCACTGGCCGAACCGGACATCGACGAACAATACAGTGTCATCATAGAGCATTATCAGGGGATGCTTGATCTCTACGGCGAAGACGTCGGCGTGAAGATCGCGCGCAAACACCTGGGATGGTATACCAAGGGGCTGCATGGTTCCGCCGAGTTCCGCAATCACGTCAACTTCATTGACGATGCGCGCGCGGTACTCGAGCAACTCGCACGCTTCTATGATCCCTTGCTGCAGCGGAAGGCTGCGTGACAGAAGCCCCTTCCGGAGAGAGCCAACTGGCCAGCCTTAATCTGGCGGTTATTCTGCTGGACCCGGATGTGAAAATTGCCAGCGCCAATCCCGCGGCTGAGCAATTTCTCGGCCTTGGGATGAGCCGCATCGCGGGCAAGCGGCTGGAGAATCTCGTCCGTTTCAGCGAACTGCGCCTGCACGACTGGCTAGAGCGGGGCGATACCCCGATTTCAGCACATGCAGTGAGCATCAGTATGCGCAACCAGCCCGACATGCGCGTCGATCTCACGCTCTCACCCGTCACGGGTTCTCCGGGCTGGCAGGTGCTCACATTTCAGGAATCCGCAAGCGTTGGCGGACTGGACGATGACGCCGGGCAATCGGTCCGCACCCCGGCCATTCTCGCGCACGAGATCAAAAACCCGCTAGCGGCAATCCGCGGTGCGGCACAATTGCTTGCACGCAAGCTGACCGCTTCCGAATTGTCGCTTACTGGCCTGATCGTCGATGAAGTCGATCGGATCGCCAAACTGATTGATCGCATGCAATCACTGGGGCGAGAGCAGGCTGAACCCGTGGCCGAGTGTAATTTGCATGAGGTGATCAGGCGCGCGCGCGCAGTGGTGGGCGCCGCTTCTGATGATCGCGTGCAACTGGTGGAAGAGTTCGACCCCTCCATTCCTGCGGTGCTCGGCAATGCCGATGGTCTGGTTCAGGTGCTGATAAACCTGATATCGAATGCCAGAGATGCCTGCCAAAGCTCTCAAAAACCACAAGTTATAATCAAGACGAGATTCGTAAGCGGATTTGTTATGAATGCCGTCCGCCTCGGACGTTCCACACGTTTGCCGATACAGGTCCGCGTCAGCGACAATGGGCCTGGCGTGGATGCAGCATTGCGGGATCACATCTTTGAGCCCTTTGTATCGAGCAAGAAGAACGGGCAGGGACTGGGCCTCGCGCTCGTGAAAAAACTCATACGCGACATGGATGGCCGGATCACGCATGAACGTGATCAGGCAGAGGGGTGGACCCATTTCACTATCCATTTACCGATGGCCAAGCCCGCAGGAGGCAAACGCGCCGCATGACTGAACGGATACTTCTGGTCGAAGATGACCTTTCCATCGCGATTGTCATCAAGACCGCTCTGGAGGCAGAAGGCCTTCTGGTCGACCACTGCGAGTCCATCGCCGGCCGTAATCAGTTGCTTGCCACTCATACCTACGCCGCCCTTCTGACTGATGTTGTACTGGACGATGGCGACGGGATTGAAAGCCTTGGCGAAGTTCGCGAAAATTATCCGGAACTTCCGATCATCATCCTGTCTGCGCAGAACACACTTGATACCGCTGTGCGCGCAACGGATACGGGCGCATTTGAATATTTTCCGAAACCTTTCGATCTGGATGAACTTGTTCGGGCCGTGCGCCAGGCAGCAGAGGCGCGCTCGCCTGTCGCTGCGGAACAGGATGCCAATATGGGCGGCTTGCCGCTGGTAGGCAGAAGTCGCGCGATGCAGGGCGTTTACCGCATGATTACGCGTGTCCTGCACAACGACCTGACCGTGCTGATCCTGGGGGAATCCGGCACCGGGAAAGAACTTGTCGCGGAAGCCATTCATCAACTCGGGGCCCGCCGCAACGGACCGTTTGTCGCAGTCAACACCGCGGCCATCCCGGGCGAATTGATTGAGAGCGAACTGTTCGGGCACGAGAAGGGCGCTTTCACCGGCGCTGTCGCGCGCAATATCGGGAAATTTGAACAGGCAAACGGCGGGACACTGTTTCTCGATGAAATCGGTGACATGCCGTTAGAGGCCCAGACGCGGTTGCTGCGCGCCCTGCAATCAGGGCGGATCAGGCGGGTCGGCGGGCAGGATGAAATTGCCATTGACGTTCGCATTATCGCGGCCACCCATCGTGACTTGCGCCCGTTGATTGTCGAAGGGCGTTTTCGCGAAGATCTTTATTATCGCCTGAACGTCGTTCCCATTCAAATGCCGCCATTGCGTGATCGTGCCGACGACATTGGCCCGCTGTCACGTCATTTTCTGGCGCAGGCGATGGAGGATGGCCTGCCCCGGCACACCCTGGATGATGGGGCGATCGATCTGCTTGAACGCCAGTCCTGGCGCGGAAATGTGCGTGAACTGCGCAACTTCATCTATCGCATGGCCTTGCTTGCGCGCGAGGACACCATTGACGCCGGTGTGGTTGAAAGCTTTCTCGACGAAAAGCCCGCTCCTCTGGCGTCCGAAATTGCGGTCGATTTCACAACTGCCCTTAATTTCTGGCTCCGTGAAACGGAACCAGCCAGCGGTACGGTATACCACACTGCGCTGGCCGCTTTTGAAAAACCCCTATTCGAACATGCCCTGCTCGAAACAGGTGGAAACCAGCTCAAAGCTGCGCAGTTACTCGGTATAAACCGCAACACCTTGCGCAAAAGGCTGGGGGAACTGGCGATCGATCCCGATATTTTCGCGCCGCGCCTCTAAATCTGTCTGAAAAGCACCAAATTTTGGCCAAAAGCCCTTGCGTTTTGGCAACAGTGCAGTTGTAATTGCGTCACGATGGCCCCGCCGATCTTTTCCAAGCATTCATGGCCTGCCTGGTGGCGGAAGGCTTTTGTCGCCTCGCGTCGGGCAAACCTGTTCTGGGTGCTGGAACTGGCCTGCGCCGTCGCCTTGATTGCGATGATTGCGACCAGCTGGATCGCTTTTTCATCCGCGCCGGAGAAGGGGGGGCTAGTCCCTTCGACTCATGTCGCGACTCTGCTCATCGGCACGTTGATTCCGGCGATGGCACTTCTCGTCCTCATGGGACGCCGCCGCGCGATCAAACGGGCTGCCGGCAGCACGGCACGACTACATGTCAGGCTGGTTGCTTTCTTCTCGCTGATTGCCGCGATCCCTACGCTGCTGGTCGCTATTTTCGCTGCCGTACTGTTTCAGTCTGGGATCGAGTTCTGGTTCTCGGACAATTCGCGCGGCATGTTGGAAAATGCCAACCGCCTGGCGCGCGGCTACTACGAACAGAACCTGCGCGATGTGGGCAGTGAAACCGTCACGATGGCAGGTGACCTGCGTTATTATTTGAATGAGACATCCATTCTAAGCCCCGCATTTGGTGAAGCTTATTCTTATCAGGTACTCAATCGCAAATTGAATGAATCCGCCATTCTGCAGAAGGACAAGGACGGCAAGCTAACGATTGCTGCGATTATCGATCCTGACGAAAACAACAACAGCGAGATGATTGGCAAAGTTGCGCTGAAACGCATTGATGCGGGCGAACCCGTCGTGGTGGAAGCCAATGCTGAACGGATCACCGCATTCACAGCGATTGACCGGGACGCAGGCATTTACCTCTACGCTGCCCGCAGTTCGGACGCATTGGCGTTGAGCCAATGGGAACGGGCGCAAAGCGTGCGGCAATCCTACGATGTCCTGACCAGCAAGGCGCGCAGCCTGCAATGGCGATTCAATCTTGCGTTGTTCTTTGTCTCGCTGGCACTGGTCTGGTTGGCGGTCTGGTTTGCGCTGCGTTTTGCCGATCGTCAGGTCCAGCCCCTGACCGAACTCGTTGCTGCGGCCCGGCGTGTGGGTGCGGGCAATTTCACCGTGCGTGTGGAAGGGCGAACCGGGGCCGATGAAATTGGCCTGCTGAATCGCGCGTTCAACCGCATGACGGCGCAAATTGAGCAGCAAACGCAGGCACTTGTTACCGCCAATAGGCAACTCGATGAACGGCGCGCATTCACTGAAGCCGTTTTTGAATCGATAACGGCCGGGATCATCTCCATCGACAGCGATGGCCGTATCCTGCTGATGAACAGTTCCGCACAGATGATACTGCTGCGCAAACAGGGCCCTGCGCCGGTGGGTCTCGCATTGGCGGATTTTGCACCACAACTGGCGGCAATGCTGGACGCTTCGCTGAAAAGCGGTATCGTGCAGTACGGGCAGGACAGTGAACTTTTGACACTGGCTGTGAAAATCGCCCGGGCACCCGCTGGCCACGTGATCACGTTCGATGACATTACCAGGCAACTTGTCGACCAGCGGCAGGCTGCATGGTCGGACGTCGCACGCCGTATTGCGCACGAAATCAAGAATCCGCTAACCCCCATCCAGCTCGCCACCGAACGATTGAGCCGCCGCTATGGCCGACAGATCGCGCAAGATCGCGAACTGTTCGACGATCTGACGAGTACGATCATTCGCCAGGTGGGGGACTTGCGCAAGATGGTCGATGAATTCTCGTCGTTCGCCCGTCTGCCAAAGCCGGTTTTCCGACAGGAAAACGCCGTCGATCTGGTGCGGCAGGCCTTATTCCTTCAGGAAGTGGCCCATCCCGAAATCGACTACCAGTTTCAGCTCGACGGTGATCTCCCGCCAACAATCGCCTGCGACCGGCATCAGTTCGGGCAGGCCATGACAAACGTCCTGAAGAATGCCCTGGAAGCCGTGGATGCGCGCCGTAAAGAGGCAGGCGTGGATTATCGCGGTCGGATCGCGGTTTCGGTGACCGCAGATAAGGAAAGCTTCAGCGTAACCATACTGGATAATGGCGTTGGCCTTCCCAAGGAACGCGAACGCATCGTCGAGCCCTATATGACGACCCGCGAGAAGGGGACCGGTCTAGGCTTGGCAATCGTGAACAAGATCGTTGAAGAACACGGTGGGGAAATGAGTTTTTCCGCCAATCCCGATGGCGGCGCATGTGTATGCCTGCGCTTCGCAAGGGATCCCCTGGCTGACCGTCAGGCGGCCGAATAGAACTATGCGGGACACCCCAAAAGGAGATTGCACATGGCGCTCGACATCCTGATCGTTGATGACGAACGCGACATTCGGGAACTCGTTGCCGGCGTGTTAAGCGATGAAGGCTACGAATGCCGTACCGCTGGGGACAGCACGGCAGCCCTCTCCGCCATCGATGAGAGACGCCCCAGTCTGGTGCTACTCGACGTCTGGTTGCACGGGAGCCCTATGGACGGGCTCGAAGTGCTCGATGCGATCAAGCAACGCGAGCCCGATCTGCCGGTCATCATATTTTCGGGGCATGGCAATATTGATACGGCGGTCTCGGCGGTCAGTCGGGGGGCTGTCGATTTCATTGAAAAGCCGTTCGAAACGGAACGCCTGCTGTTGCTTGTGGAACGTGCAACCGAAACGGAACGATTGCGCAGAGAGAATGCTCGCCTCCGCGAAGGCTTTCTGACCGCCGAAGAATTTACCGGAAATAGCAGTCATATCAATCAAGTGAGGGCCACTCTTAAGCGGGTTGCGAGCACTGGAAGCCGCGTGTTGATCAGCGGCCCGGCGGGGGCCGGGAAGGAAGTCGCGGCGCGTCTGCTGCATAGCTGGAGCCCCAGAGCGGACAAGGCATTCATCACCGTAAATTCCGCCCGAATAACGCCGGAACGTTTCGAACAGGAACTGTTTGGTGAGGAGGCGGACGGAAAACTTCTGCGTCCCGGCATGTTGGAGCTTGCCGATGGAGGGACGCTCTATCTCGACGAAGTGGCGGACATGCCACTTTCCACGCAGGCGCGCATTTTGCGTGTTCTCACCGATCAGAGCTTCGTGCGGGTAGGGGGGACACGCGAAATCGGTGTCGATGTCCGCGTCGTGTCCTCCACCTCGGGCGACCTAGAAACAGAAATTCTCGAGAAGCGCTTCCGCGAAGACCTCTTCTACAGGCTCAATGTGGTCCCCGTCGCAATCCCGCCATTGATCCAGCGGCGCGAGGATATTCCTGCACTGGCAGATCACTTCTTTGCCCGTTATGCGAGTGAACAGGGCATCGCGCCGCCCCGGATCGGGGATGAGGCGATGGCGGCATTGCAGGCCTACGATTGGCCCGGCAATGTCCGCCAGCTCCGCAATGTCGTGGAACGCACGGTTATTCTGGCCCCACGCGAACGCCTCGAACAGATCGACGCCGATATGCTGCCTTCCGAAATCACGGGCCGTGGCGGCGACGGTGATGCGGGGGTTGGCACCTTGATGGGCATCCCCCTTCGTGAAGCGCGGGAGAGTTTCGAGAGAGAGTATCTGCGTGTGCAGATAAGGCGTTTCTCGGGGAACATCTCCAAGACAGCCGTGTTTATCGGGATGGAACGGTCGGCGCTCCATCGCAAATTAAAGCTGCTTGGCCTCTCCGATCATCGTGACGATTGAGGGACTTATACAATCCATTTTGAACCCGGCTCCAAAAAGGCCTTTGCGCAGTGCAGCAAAACGCCATAATAGCGAGCCTCGATAAGCCGGTTGTCATCTTCTGCTCATATTTGAGCAATTAAGGCAGCCAGAATGCGCACCGCTCCAAACCAGCGGTCGCCAACAACAGGAGATAGAGATATGGCCAGTGGCCGCACCCTGTCCGCCCGCCCAAGTGCGAAACCGGAAACGGTGGAAAAGACAGCCCCCGCATCGGCATCGACGGTGATCAAAGGGCAAAATTTGCAGGACGCATTCCTTAACCTGCTGCGCAAGAACAAGACCCCGGTGACCATGTTTCTGGTCAAAGGGGTGAAGTTGCAGGGAATCGTCACCTGGTTTGATAACTTTTCGATTCTGCTGCGCCGCGATGGACAGTCGCAATTGGTGTACAAGCACGCCATTTCCACCATCATGCCCAGTCATCCGCTGGACGCGGGACAGTTTGGCGCGATTGGGGAAGGCAGCCGGAAACAGCGGCTGTTGCAGGACGTCTTTCTTACAAGCGTGCGCGATGCCAATGTACAGGTGACCATGTTCCTGGTGAACGGGGTCATGCTTCAGGGGCGGATAGCCGCTTTCGATCTGTTCTGCATGTTGCTGGAACGCGAAGGCTATGTCCAACTCGCCTACAAGCATGCCGTATCGACCATACAACCCGCATCTCCGGTCGATCTGACCGGCGACGTGGATGAGGATGCAGAAGACTGAGCTTCACCGATGATTTGACGGGCGAGGTCACGCGCGGTGCGCGTGCCCTTGTCGTGTGCCCCGACATCAGAGGACGCCCTTACAGTGTCGACGCAGAGGCGCGGCTGGAAGAGGGAAGCAATCTGGCACTCGCAATCGGCATCATCGTTGCGGAAGGCTTTGTCGTGCCTGTCCGGGACGTGCGCCCCGGAACACTGTTCGGCGAAGGTCAGATTCAAAGGATCGAAACGGCCTGCGAACAGGAGCAGGCAGAACTCGTCATCATCGACGGCGCGTTATCCGCGATTCAGCAGCGCAATCTGGAACAACGGCTGAAACGGAAAGTGATCGACCGGACCGGACTGATTCTCGAAATTTTCGGCGAACGTGCGGCAACGGCGGAAGGCCGCTTGCAGGTCGAACTTGCGCATCTGGATTATCAGCAAAGCCGGCTTGTTCGTAGCTGGACCCACCTTGAACGGCAGCGGGGCGGCTTTGGCTTCCTTGGCGGGCCGGGCGAAACCCAGATCGAAGCTGACCGCCGAATGATCCGCGCGCGCATGGGGCGCTTGCGGAAAGAACTCGATCAGGTGCGGCGAACACGCAGCCTGCATCGCGATCGGCGGGGCAAGGCACCCTGGCCCGTCATTGCGCTCGTCGGTTATACGAACGCAGGGAAATCAACTCTTTTCAATAGACTAACCGGCTCTGACGTCATGGCGGAAGATCTTCTCTTCGCCACTCTTGATCCCACCATGCGGGCCATCCGTCTGCCGGGTGTGGAGAAGGCGATCCTTTCAGACACAGTGGGCTTCATCTCGGATTTGCCCACACAACTTGTCGCCGCCTTTCGTGCGACGCTGGAAGAAGTCACAGGTGCGGACGTCATTGTGCATGTACGCGATATCGCCAACCCGGCCAGCAGCGCGCAAAAGAAGCAGGTTCTGCGAATCCTCGAGGATCTTGGCGTCATTGATGGAGAAGGGGGGCTGTCTTCCATCCCCATCGTCGAGGCCTGGAACAAGTGGGACCTGCTTGACGACGAACACAGGGTGGAACTCGGCGAACTGGCCCGCGATGACGATATGATTGTTCCATTGTCAGCCGTTACCGGCCAAGGTGTCGACGCGCTTCTCGAAACGCTCGACGCCTTGCTGACGCGCGGAGCGATTGTACATAGGTTTGTGCTGCCTGCGCATGACGGGCAGCGTATCGCCTGGCTCTATGCCCACGGCGATGTCATCGATGTTCAGGATGCAGGGGAAGGGCCCGATGGCCCGCAGAGACAGATTGACGTCAGGCTTACGCAGCGTGAACTAGGTCGTTTTTCCGCGCTCTGAACGCTTTACCTCCTGCCAGAGCACTTCCTGCTGTTCGAGGGATAGCCCCGACAGGGAACCGCCCTGAATGCTTTCCATGCCGCGAAAGCGGCGTTCAAACTTGTCATTCGCTACGCGCAACGCATCTTCAGCGGCGATGCCATAGGCTCGCACCAGATTGACTGCGGAAAAGAGCAGATCGCCCGCTTCTTCAAGCTTGTCAGCTTCGAGAGCCTCGTCCAGTTCTTGTGTTTCTTCGGCCAATTTTTCCGCTGGCCCACGCGGATCAGGCCAATCAAAACCTTCCCGAGCTGCGCGCTTCTGCAATTTTTCCGCACGGAGCAATGCCGGTAAAGCGCGCGCGATCCCGTCCATTGCGCTTTCCGCGCCTTTTTTGGCGCGCTCCTGCGCTTTCAAATTCTCCCAGCGCGTTTCTCTGTCCGTTTCAGCATTAGCTGCATCGGACGCGGCGAAAATATGGGGATGGCGCGCTTCCATCTTGTCCGCGATCGCATCGGCAACTGCGTCAAAATCAAACAGACCGAGTTCTTCCGCCATGCGCGCGTGGAACACGACCTGAAAAAGGAGGTCGCCGAGCTCCTCCTTGAGTTCGGCCATGTCATCGCGCGCAATGGCATCCGCAACCTCGTAAGCTTCCTCGATCGTATAAGGAGCAATGGTGGCGAACGTCTGCGCGCGATCCCAATCGCATCCGTGCTCCGGATCGCGGAGGCGGTCCATTATGCGAAGAAGGCGGTGAATGGGTTCGGTCATCTCGATCTTGAAGTGATAATATATAGAGTGTTTAATAGGCAATCCCGGCAAGTAAAATTGCCGGGATTACTTGGAGACACAAGTAATGGCTCGTCTTATTCAAGAATTGGCAGCAACTGAACGGGTGGGGCGCTACCCCAAACACCCGTTCATGACAAAAGAGCTGCCGTTTACCGCGCAACCATTTATGATTGCGCCAGTGCTTCCGGGCGAAACGCTGAAAAATCTGTACTTCGAAAGCCGGGTTATTACTGACCCGATCCTCAACCCTATTGTGGGTTGGAAGAAAGAGTACTACTTTTTCTACGTCCCGGTGACCCTGTTGCTTGTCGATGAAATTCGGGAGATGTTTATTGACCCGCTTAACACCGATATTTCGGCAACACTTGGTCTTGCGGCAACGGATGGCGCTTATTACACGGCCAAGGGCGGTGTTGATTACCTCAAGCGGTCCGTCAAATGCATTATTGAGGCGCATTTCCGCGATGAAGGGGAAACGATGGCCACCGCGCAGACTGCGGCGGGTGTTCCCATCGTCCAAATACGGGACCGGCTCTGGCTGGACAGTCTGACGGACAAGGACACCTCCGCGCTCACGTCTGATCCATCCGCAACCCATGACAGTCCTACCAACCTTGAAGAGCTTCAGGCGCTCTATGAGGCTTACGACCAACTCCGGCAAGTTGGCGTTATGGCAAATATGACTTGGGAGGATTTCATTCGTGGATACGGAATTTCAGTTCCCGAAACTGTGGACGAACAGAAGCCCGAATTGCTCGCACGATATTCGGACTTCCAGTATCCTTCGAATGCCATTGACCCGACGAACGGTTCGCCGTCCTCGGCGGTTAGTTGGGTGTTCAAAAATGGCAAGCGTGATCCAAAATTCTTCAAGGAACCCGGCTTCGTAGTCGGGCTTTCTATCACGCGGCCTAAGGTATATTTCGGCGCTCTGGCGGGCAATCTGGCCGGCCATCTTACCCGCGCGTGGGATTGGTTGCCGAATTACCTGAACGAAAGCAGTCCTATTCCGCTGCCGGAAACGGCGTTCAAGAAGTTCGCGGCGGACGCCGGTCCGCTTGGCGATCGTGCGACTGCTACGGATGCGTACTGGGTCGAAATGCGTGATTTGTTCCTGCATGGCGACCAGTTTCAGAATATGGTTCCGTTCGCGGATAACGGCACGCCTGCCGGTAACTACGCTCACCACATGTTGCCACTGCCTGCGGGCAACAATCATGAGCAGTACAAGTATCCGACTGAGGCCATGTGCAAGGGCTTCTTCAAGGATGCCGTCAACAAGGTCGATATCCGACAGGACGGTTACTGCTCCCTGCAGATTCAGGGCAAGGTGAAGAACGTCCAGCCCGGTCCGATTACGGTACAGTAAGGATGTGGCGCTATGAGCAAAGTACTGGACGGTTCCTGCGCGCAAGCCGCACAGGCGCTAGCCTTATCGCCACTGGCTACGCTGGGGCTAAAGATTGCCTTAATGATCCTGCGAAGGATCACGTTCGGGCATGCGGACCGATCCCTAAGGGTTACTATCGGCTCCGCGTCTTTGACCATCCGCGTTTCAAAGCCCCGGCGATCCGGTGTTTCCCGGAACCGGGAACAGAAATGCATGGAAGAAGCGGGTTTTATATCCACGGGGACAATCCCGCCGGAGACCGCTCCGCTTCCTCAGGATGTATCATCTTACCTTCAGCAATTCGGCAACGGATTGCAGCCCTGATCCCGAGGGACGACGTTTTGCAAGTCGTCCCTTAGGTCGAGGGGTGAAGGGGGGCCGCGCCCCCCTTCGATAGCCGGTCTTGGTCAATACGGGTGTTCGGTGGAGTGGTCCCTCCACCGGATGCTTTCGCGCGTGCGAAGCAACCCCCATGCCAAGCCCTTACGGCGGCTATTCTGGGTGCATCATATCCGGCGCAGCCGGGGACTTGATATAGATGCACAAGTGACACCACTTTGTGCCCAAACATACCCCACAGATACCGCTCGCGACGTCTCGCGAGTATGCGTGGCAAGCCCACGTCAACGGCACCGATGCTGCCGAATTTCATGGGGACTGCACGTCTCCCATTGATCGCGCCCTGCGCGGGGTGGGGTCGCCGCTTCTGGCGGCGTTGGCACAATGGAAAGTCGATGAGGATATCGACTATGCCGATGGCTATGGGCTCATCGGGGAGTTTGCCCCGCCAAACACCCGCACGGTATTCGTGCGGGTACGCTGTCGCAAATGCGAAGCGTGCCTTGGATACAAGCGCCGCCTCTGGACGGCGCGCGCTATCTATGAAGTGCGCCAGTCAATGCGTACGTGGTTCGGTACGCTGACGGTTGGTCCTGAGCGCCGTCTCTGGGCACAGATGGTCGCCGACAAGAGGGCCGTCATGGCGCGGGGCGAAAGCCTGTCGAGCTTATCCAGCGTAGAGCGCACGCGTGCACTCGCGGCAGTTCTGGCTCCGGAAGTGACGCGGTGGCTGAAACGGGTCCGCAAAGCGGCCCGGTCTGACAAGTTGCGATACTTGCTGGTCACTGAGGCTCACAGTGACGGTTTCCCACACTTTCACCTGTTGCTGCATGAACGGGGACAGCCCGTCAGTAAGCGCACGCTGGAAGCCAAGTGGCTGTATGGTTTCAGCAACTGGCGTCTCGTTCCAGCGGGTGAAATTCGACAAGTCGGATACGTATGCAAGTATATCGCCAAGTCGGCACAGACGCGCGTGAGGGCGTCCCGACACTATGGACAATCGCCGATTGAATACGGACAATAGGACGCCGCGGTACGCGGGAAAAACCCCCCCGTCTCAAAAGACACCCGCGAGGGTGGCAAGGACGTCCCTCTGTGAGGCGACTCCGTTTTGAGATACGACTGGACTTTTATTGATAGGAGTATGGAATATGCCTACCGATACGATAGTGAGGGAGCAGGGCCGGACCCGAAAGTTCCGGCCCTCCGATTTTGCCCCGGGCAAGGGTGCGAAGCACCTGGACAATCGCGTTCCTAGTAAGGAGCGTCGGCGCACGCGGCCGGAACGGTCGCCGTCGCCGGGTGAGCGCCATGACAGGAGTCGGCGCGACCGGCGCGGCAATCCGATGCCGGGACATCCGGATTATCAGCCGCGCAATCCGCGCAAGGCGGCCAAGCTGCCTGCGCGGTTTAATCCGCCGCGTTTGCCTGCGCGCGGATTTGGGGTCAAGAAGTCCCCTGTGCCGGACTTTGCTCCGTTGTTTAAACCTCTGCGCATCCCCAAACCGGGGGTGCTTGGGCTTCTTGATCTGATCCCCGACAAGGGCTTGCCGCTTCAACGTCCGTTGAAGCCGGAGGATTTCGTGTTGCCTGTCGGGTGGTATATTGCCAACACCTGCCCGTATTTCCCTGTAAGGTGGAACGGGAATTATCGGTTTACCGGGGCGGGTAGTGGCACTTCGCCGTGTTTGTCGGGGCAGGCGCTGCCTAGCGCCGACGACAATATGCACGAGGCGAATTTCCCTAACATTCGCAACGCTGCGAGATATATTTATCTCCCGTACGTTGTCGGGAATGGTCATCGTGGCCAGCAATACATTCACTTTCAGTCTGATAGCTCCGGCGTGCAGGCTGGTCCGTTGGGGGCGCCGCCCCCGTGGACGTGGATGCCGGGGCTTAATCCCATTGGCGATCCGGTTAATCCGAACAGGCAGCGTGCGACGGCTACGCAACCGGTCGCGGATCCTAACGTAGGGCTTGCGCTTGGTCTGCAAACCGGGCTGGCTACGGAGGCGGTGCCTGAGCCTGTGCTTGACCCCGGTATGGGGTCGAACGGTACGCGCGGCATGCAGGTGTCGGCGCGCGGTCGTCGTCCTATCCGCGTGCGCATGCGCGTGCCGCCGAAGCGTCGTGAGCGTGAGGGCAAGATGGACAATCGCCTAGCGCGCCTGCGTGTGCTGTTTTGGCGCGCTCTCGATAGCGTTTCGGAGTTTTCCGAGGTTATCGACAGTTTTTACGACGCCTTGCCGAAAGAAGTGAAGAAGAAGTGGGACTGCGGACGCAAGTCATTCGGCATTGATAACGCTGGCCAGTACGGCATTGAGAATGCGGACTGCAAAGCGGCGGCGCTTTGGTACAATTGGCATAAGGTCGATTTCGAAAGCGCCATCGAAAATGTGATAAAAAATCACATTGAGGACAGCCTTTACGGGTTTTTCCACAGAAATACCCCGAAACAGCAAGGTGCTGCGTTTGACGACTCTATGAAAGACGCCGCTCGACAGGTCGGCGCAGTACTGGTCGTCGTGTGACGGCGAATACGCTGCGTATTGTGATTGAGCAGATGCCCGGCAACGCGGTTTCGCGTGCGGTGGGGCCGATGGTTTCGGGTGAACCGAAAAAGTCTGCGAAGGCAAAGTTTTAACGGCTCTATATACTCAACCTTCTAGGTTGAGAGTGATAATATATATTATGTTAAATATTACATGGTATAATCAGAGGCTCACTCGGCAAAAAGCCCGATGAGAAAAATCGTGGCGATGAAGATTGCGCCCCAGATCAGCGCCATGACAGCCCATTTCGAGAACGGAACCCTGCGCACCATCAGCG
Source organism: Caenibius tardaugens NBRC 16725 (assembly GCF_003860345.1). Classification (GTDB taxonomy): domain Bacteria; phylum Pseudomonadota; class Alphaproteobacteria; order Sphingomonadales; family Sphingomonadaceae; genus Caenibius; species Caenibius tardaugens. The sequence goes on along the minus strand of NZ_CP034179.1, from coordinate 4,146,206 downwards.
ATCGCATCGGCAGGATAAGAGCCAGCGCCACAAAGACCAGCGAGAGCCACATGTTGCTCATGCGTCGAGCACCATGCCGTCATACCCGACCAAAACGTTATCCGGCACCTCGTCGCTCAGGCTTCTGTAATCGAGGCTCTTGTCGAGATGCGTCAAGACGATTTTATGGGCTCGACAACGCTCTCCAAGCTGGAGCGCCATCGCGAGATTGGCATGCGTTGGATGCGGTTCGCGCCGCAAACAATCGACAACCAGAATATCGATGTCCCAGAATAGATCGACAATTCCATCGCAAATCTCACTGAAATCAGTAGCATATCCGATAGACTTGCCATCCTGATCAAATCTGTATGCTGTGCTTTCTATCGGGCCATGCGGCATCTGGCACGTATCGATGCGAATACCCGCAAACATCCGCAACCGATCGAGCGTGTCGACGGATACGATCGTGGGGTAACCGTATTGCCCCGAGAAGATATAGCCAAACCGCTGCCGCAAACGGCGCACGGTTTCGTCCGATGCAAAGCCTGGCAACGGCCCGCTGCGACCATAGCGCAAAGCACGAAGATCATCGATCCCGTGGCAATGATCGGCGTGATCATGCGTCCAGAAAACGGCGTCGATCCGGTCTATCTCGTTGGCCAGCAATTGCTGGCGCAAGTCTGTCGAGGTGTCGACAAGCAGGCGCGCGCCATCAGCGCCTTCCACAATGATTGAAACCCTGGTCCGTCTGTTGCGTGGATCGTCCGGATCGCAGGCTCCCCAATCATTGCCGACTCGTGGGACCCCCGCAGAAGTCCCGGAACCGAGCATGATCAGCCTCATGCCTTGGCCTTCCGGAACAAATCATGAAAATTTCGAGTGGTGGCGTCACGCAGTCTGTCGGCATCGACGCCGCGCAGTTGCGCCACGAATGTTGCGGTATCGGCCACAAAAGCCGGCTCACACGTGCGCCCCCTGTGCGGTACCGGGGCGAGAAACGGTGAATCCGTTTCGACCAACAGACGATCTTCAGGAATGAGTTTCGCTACTTCCTGCAAGTCTTTGGCATTTTTAAAAGTTACGATCCCTGACAAGGAGATTGTCAGACCGAGATCGAGCATGTCTCGGGCGAATGCGGCGGAAGCCGTAAAACAGTGGATCAACGCAGGGAACGCACCCTTGCCCATTTCGTCGGCAATGATGGCCGCCGTGTCGGCTTCCGCATCGCGGGTATGCACGATCAAGGGCAAACCCGTTTCGCGCGCGACGGCAATATGAACGCGAAACAGGGCCTGCTGCACCTGGCGATCCGATTTGTCGTAGTAATAGTCGAGCCCGGTTTCCCCAATGCCAATGACTTTCGGATGCGCAGCCACATCCAGCAGCGCAGCAGCGCCAAGATCGGCATGGGCATCCGCCTCATGCGGGTGAATGCCGACACTGGCCCAGACATCGGGGTGGCGTTCGGCAGTACCAATCACCTGCCCCCACTCACTTTGCCGGGTGGAGATATTCAGAAATCCCCCCACCCCGGCCTGACGCGCGCGGGCGAGTACGCCTTCGCGATCTTCAACCAACCCTTCATATTCGAGGTGACAGTGCGAATCGATCAACATCAGGCGCCATCGCCATTCTGGGGCAATTCCAGTCTCGGGAATGCTGGCGTCGGATTGTCGACCCGGATTTCCTGCAGCGCGTTATCCTGCGCCAGTGCAGCCAAATCCCGCGCATCTTGCGGAATGCAGAGCGCATCGAGAATCTTTGCAGATGCCATCGGCGTGACCGGCGAAACCGCTACGGCAAGATCGCGTATGCAACCGCACAAGGTGGCAAGCACGCGTTTCATGCGTTCGGGGTCGGTTTTGCGCAATGCCCAGGGCGCTTGTTCATCGACATAGGCATTGCAGGCAAAAACGGCTTGCATCCACGCATCAAGGCCAACGGACAGTGCAAGGCGATCAAACGCTTGTGGCAGTTCCTCAACGCATGCCTTGCGCACTTTTTCACGCAGCGCCACATCGGCCGGAGCAACCGGCGCTTCCGCAGTAAACCCGCCGTCACAATTTTTGGCGATGAAACTCAACACGCGCTGGCAGAGATTGCCGAAGCTGTTGGCCAATTCTGCATTGCAACGCGTGACAATCGCTTCTGCCGAATAGCTGCCATCCTGCCCGAAGCTCACTTCGCGCAAGAGGAAGTAGCGGAGTTGATCAACGCCGAACTGCTCTGCCAGTTCGAGCGGATCGACGACATTGCCGAGAGATTTCGACATCTTCTCGCCGCGATGGAGAAGGAACCCGTGGCCGAACACTTTCTGCGGCACCGGCAAACCCGCCGACTGCAGAAATGCCGGCCAATAGACCGCGTGGAAACGGACAATATCCTTGCCGATAAGGTGCAGATTGACCGGCCAGTACTTGTCGAACATCTCCGCGTTGTCGGGATAACCGATCCCGGTAAGATAGGTCGTCAATGCATCGACCCACACATACATCACATGATCGGGGCTGCCGGGCACCGGAACCCCCCAGTTGAAGCTGGTGCGCGAGACCGATAGATCGCGCAATTCCTGCCCCTTCAGGAATCCGAGGACTTCGTTGCGGCGGCTTTCGGGTTCCAGAAAGCCCGGTGTTTCGTTCAACGCGATCAGAAAATCACGGTATTTGGACAGACGGAAAAACCAGCTTTCCTCCACCGTCCATTCAACGGGCGTGTTCTGGGGCGACAGTTTCTGCCCCCCTTCCCCTTCGATCAGTTCTTCTTCGGCATAGAATGCCTCGTCACGGATCGAATACCACCCTTCATACCGATCAAGGTAGAGGTCGCCACTGGCCTCCATCGCCTTCCACAAAGCGGTGCTGGCTTCCTTGTGGCGCGGCTCCGTCGTGCGGCAAAATTCATCATAAGAAATATTCAGTGCGGCACACATATCACGGAAGTAGTTGGACATTTCCGTTGCAAATTCGAGCGTGTCACGCCCCAGGCCACGCGCGGTCTGGTCCATTTTGAGGCCATGTTCGTCCGTGCCGGTTACAAGTCGCACATCGCGGCCGTTCATGCGCTGGAATCGTGCGATGACGTCAGCGGCGATCGCCTCGTACGCGTGACCGATGTGGGGTTTGCCGTTAGGATAGGCAATTGCGGTGGTGATGTAATAGGGTTCAGCCATAGGCGGGCTCCCTATCCACCGCAGCCGATGCGAGCAAGGTGCCGATTTCCATTACAAGCAAGGCAGCATCATAATTGTAGGTCGGCGCCTGGCTTGCAAGGCGGTTAATTTCCCCATGGGCATCCACGATCCGGGGTAAACGCCCCTTTGGCGCCTGACGCATTTCTGTCGCCAGAACCGCGCGGGCAAGCTCCAGACTGGCGAGCACTCTGGCCCGATCCGCCCTTTGTCCGATCGCTTCGGCCAATTCCCCGCGCAAGGTGAAGCCAGGATCACCGGCCTGGGCTATGCGCTGCATCAGACCATGCAGAGGACCAAGGTCCTGCGCGACGAAATCCAGCGCCGCACCGGGCGATCCTGCCGCCGCCGCGATTGCCGCCGCTCGGGTTGCCGCGTTCGCTTCGGGGGCATGCTGGCGTAGCACGGCATCGACCTGTTCGTCCGGCAATGCCGGGAAACGTAGCATGCGACAACGCGAGCGGATCGTCGCAAGAAGCCGCCCGGGGCGGTGCGAAATCAACAGAAAGAATGAACCGGCAGGCGGTTCTTCAAGGCTTTTCAGCAGGGCATTGGCAGCAGGCTTTTCCAGATCATCTGCCGGATCGATGATGATGACCCGTCGACTTCCCAAAGTCGGACGCGTGATCAGCCTCTGCTGCATCTCACGGATTTGCGCGATGCCGATGCTGCGCTTTAGCTGATACGGTTTGCCTTCCGCCTTCTTCGCCTCATCGTCGGCCGTGGCTGGCAGGTTCGTCAGCAGGATGATATCGGGGTGTGTGCCGGGCGGCTGTGGAATGCCCGGCTCCGCGACCAGTTCCCGCGCTGCGGCCATGGCGAAACCGGCCTTGCCCAATCCCTTTTTGCCCGCCAGAATCCAGCCATGATGCATCCGCGTCCCGGACAGGGCATCACGCCATTCGCGCAAGGCTTCCTCATGCCCCTGAAAACTCATGGCGTGGTACCCAGCATGGCAACAAGGCTTTCAAGAATGCGCGCATGGATTGCATCCCGCTCGCCCAGACCGTCAACCCGAACGAAGCGTTCCGGTCCCGCATCGGCCAATTGTGCGAAAGCCTGCGCCACACGGGTGTGATACTCCGCGCTTCGTCCGCCTATCCGATCTACGGCGGCCCCATCACGCTGGGCTAGACGCGCTGCTGTGACCTCGGCCGGGACTTCGATCAATATCGTGCGATCGGGCAGCAACCCGGCACTGCCAATCGCATGCAGGTTCAGCAGATCATGATCTTCAAGACCGCTGCCACCACCCTGATAGGCGCGACTGGAATCGATGAACCGGTCGCAAATGACCCAATGTCCTTGCGCCAGTGCCGGTCGGATCAAGCGTTCGACATGGTCCGAGCGCGCCGCGGCGAACAGCAGGGCTTCAGCCCGGGCATTCCACCCGTTTCCTTCGTTCGCCAGCAACAGGTTACGGATCGTTTCCGCGCCGGGGGTTCCGCCTGGTTCGCGGGTCAGGACCACGTTTACACCCCGCGCCTCCAACGCTGCGGCGAGCAGGCGGGCCTGCGTGGATTTCCCCACCCCTTCCCCGCCTTCGAAGGTGACGAAACGGCCTGCTGTCATGCGAATATTCCGGTGACGCCGTTGCGGATACGCTGCCACCAGTTCGCACGCGCCACTGCCTGCGCTGCGACGAGTTCCGTTCGGAAGGGGCGTTGTCCCTTGATCGTGATCTCCAGTTCGGCCACTGCGGCACGTGCCTTGAGCGGGGCCTGCAAGGGGCCGTTATAATGGATTTTCATAGCAATGTCCGGTGTCGTTCCCCGCTCATAACTTATAACAACCGGGTGGGCAGCCACCAGAGGAACCTTGGTTTCGGAACCGTTCTGTACTTTGGCCGAAGCAATTTTCGTTCCTGCGGGGAACAGCTTGCGCGTGGCGAAATGCGTGAAGCCCCATTCGATATAGGCCCGTGCCGCATCCGCGCGCACGGCAGGCCGATCTGACCCCGCGACGACCAGCACAAGCCGCCGCCCATCCCGCTCCGCCGATCCGAGATAATTGTACCCCGCCTGCCGGGTGAACCCGGTTTTGATGCCATCAGCACCTTCCACGCGCCCGATCATTGGATCGTGGTTGTTCTGCACGATACCATTGTGGCTGTAACTGGGTTTACCGATGTAGCGATGATAGAGTTCGGGATGGCGGGAGATCAACGCCCGGCTCAGCTTAAAAAGATCGCGCGCGCTGACATAAGTGCGCCCTTCATCCATCCATCCATTCGGCGTGCCGAAATGACTGTTTGCCATACCCAGTTCGCGGGCCTTGCCATTCATCATCGCCAGCCATTTGTCGACAGATCCTGCTGCACCGACTGCCAGCACAACACAAGCATCATTGGCCGATACCGTAGTAATGCCATGGAGCAACTGATCGACGGTGACGCGCTCATTTTCCGCGAGATACATCGAGGAACCCTTCCGCCCCCAATCGCGGAAGGTGCCATGGTTCATGGTGAAGACCTGATTGGGGAGCAGTTGCTTCCCATCCAGCAGTTCGAAAGCAACGAATGTCGTCATGACCTTGGTCACCGATGCCGGGACAAAGCGGCGATCGGCCTCCCGTTCATGCAGAACCTGTCCGGTGCCGAGATCAGCCAGAAAAGCAATCGGCACATCCTGGGCTGAAGGGACTGCCGGGACAATCGCATTGTCCGCCGCCGTGACCGGAGCAGCGGAAACCAACATGGCAGTGAGCATCAATCGCGAAATCTTGTTCAAAACGGCTCCTGATGCCCGCAGGAACCGGGCGCTTATCGGTCGGTGTCGTAGATTCGCGCACCGGTATAGCCTGCGCCCTTAACCTTGGCGAGCGAGGCTTCCGCCTCTTTCCGGCCCGGAAAAGGGCCAACACGCACGAGGTGAAGTTTGCCCGAGGAAACAATCGTGCCGTTGATCTTGTTCGCGACATTTTGCGCATTTGCCTGCACGGAGAAAGCACCGGCCTGAACAAAGTAACGTCCCCCCTTACCCTTCGGTGCGACCATGGCATCAGACGGCGCTGAAACGGACGGTTTCGTCGATGCGATATCTGCTTTTCTCTCCGGAACAACGTTTGCTGGCGTCACGCGTTGCGCCGATGCAGGCGCCTGCATGGTATCGGCCCTATCACGATGGCTTTCCGGAATATCGGTTCCCGCTGGCAGCTTGCGCCGCAACACCTCGACCAGTGATTTTGGCGTATCCATGCGTTCGGGTGCGCGTTCCCCACGGCGCAGCATCGCCCGCTCCTGTTCGACGGGGTTCACACGGCGGGCCCGGACGGCGGTCCCCGGCTGCACTCCAAGCTGTTCCATGGCACCGGGCGAAAGGCCGATCAGCGCGCGCCCGCTCATCGGCCCACGCCGTTCAACACGAACGAGGATCGTTTTTCCGGTTTCGAGAGAGGTTACCTCGATATAGCTCGGCAGTGGCAGCGTGCGATGTTCTGCGGAAATGGCTGCGCCGCCAGCCTGATCGGTTACGACCTGCCCCACGCTATCGTAATTCAGGGTATCGACGGGCGTGTACAATTCCCCATCGATCGCAAACGGTGCCCCCAGCACCATGGGATAGTCCGCCGCCGGGCCATAAGGATTAACCGGGGCGGAACCGACAGCCGTATCTGCGCTGCTGCAGGCCGCCAGAACAACCGTTGCACTCAACACCAAACATTTTTTATCGAGCAATTTCATCTGCCAGCAACCCAACGGACAACGCGTAGTAGTTCGAGCAGTTATACTCGGTGATAACCCTATAATTCCCGGTTAAGAGATACCCGGGCGCGCTGGGGCCATCGGGTTCAAACAGAGCGGCGAGGACATCGTCACCAATCGGGGCGCGTGGCTGGATACCCAGCGCCCGCCATTCGCGCACCGTTTTCCACTGGCTATGCCGTTCGTGGACCCGACCACATACCGGCGAAGCAAGCGTGCTGCCCACCGATGCGCGATTGAAGCCGGCGGGAATGGTCGCTCTGACCCCCCAGGGTTGCCCCGTGCGCCATCCGGCATCGCGGAAGTAGTTGGCGATCGATGCCAGCGCATCCGCCCGGTTGGACCAGATGTTCGCGCGCCCATCGCCATCACCATCCACGGCAAGACGCAAATAGATGCTGGGCATGAATTGCGGATAGCCAAAGGCCCCCGCCCAGCTACCTTTCAGCTGCGCGCGCGGATAACCTTTGTCCGCAATCTTGAGCAGGGCGATCAGCTCGCTTTCGAACATGTCGCGCCTGCGCCCTTCCCATGCCAGCGTGGCGAGCGACCGGGCCAGATCGAAATCGCCTGTATAGCTGCCATAGTTGGTTTCGTGCCCGAAGATCGCGATCACGATTTCAATGGGCACGCCATATTTCTGGGAAACCGCGCGGCCACCGTCCGGAAGCGATGACAGGGTGCGCTTGGCCCCAGAAATGCGTGCGGTATCGACATGTGTGGCGATATAGGGCGCCATCGGAGCAAAGCCGCTGCGTGTCGGGGTACCCGGCTGCGCGCGATCGAGTTCGATCACTCGGGAATTGGGCGTGAGATCCGACAGCATCTGCTGAATGGTCGATTCGCGAACCCCCTCGTTGCGGGCCTTTGCTGCGACAACCCGCATATAGGCATCGAAACTCATCCCCCGGGCGTTTGCGCCGAAGCACTGGAAAGCGGGACGGAGATTACAGTGGCGGCCAGAAAGGCAGCGAAGCGCTTGGGAAATATCATAACGTCATACTGGCATAGCCGCTGACCGCATGGAATCCCCTTTGCGGCAAAACGCAGTTTCCCTTCCGTCTGCACGTGACAAACCTTGCAAGCCTCGCTAGCGGGGGCACGTCTGCGGACAGGTGGCCGAGTGGTTTAAGGCACCGGTCTTGAAAACCGGCGTGGGTGCAAGCTCACCGTGGGTTCGAATCCCACCCTGTCCGCCAACACCATTTCGTCGCCGCGCGACACCCCTAACGCCTTGAACGGCAAGGACAATACAGGGGTTCGAACACCCTGATTCCAGTCATATTCGAGATTGGCGTCAAGGGTCAGTTTGAGGACGATTCGCTTGTCCTCATAGGTTCCATTTTTCCAGAGTTCACAAGGGTTTGCGAGGAATTCAAACGCGGTTCGAAAACTCTCGTCATAGCCCGGCAGCGCCGTGCCGCATTTGGCGGTTTTTTCCGTCAGAACCAGCTTCTTGCGTTCGAGCTTTTCAATCTCCTCCTCATAGCGGCTGATGACGGTCTGGCTTTGCGAGGCCATCACGCGCTCCACTAGCTGCGATATGGCTTTCTCCGCCGCCGCCATTTCGAGCTTGATCGCCGCGCGGCGTTCCTTGGTCTTGCGTCCGCCCTCGTCCCACCGTTTGCGGAACACGGTGGAGAAGGCGTCGAACATTTCCTTGCTCGGCACAAGCTGGGTCAGCAGACCTTCATAGGCCCCTTCGACAATCTCACGCTTGACGGACTTGCCGAACCGCTCGCAGCCGCGATGACGGCAGACGTAATAGGGGTAGCTGGCGGTGCGGCCCTTGGTCCAGTTGGCGGTCATGGGGTGCGAGCAGTCCCCACACGCGATGACGCCCCGGAGCGGGAAGTCGGCGTGAATGTCCGAACGGACGGGCGCGAACGGCTTGCCGTTCAAACGCTCCTGAATGCGCTGGAACGTCTCAAGCGAGATCAGGCCATCGTGATAGCCCTTGCGGAGCGACACGCCCCAGCATTCGCTTTCGACATATCCGGCATAGACGCAGTAGGTCAGGATGCGGTTGGCCTGTTCGTTGGTGACGTGGCCGTGACGGGTACGCGGGAATTGCGGGTGCGTTTCGAGGAAGCGCTTCACCTCAGCCTTGGAACCGAGGCGACCGCAGGCATAGGATTCCAGAGCCTCGGCGATCACCGAGGCAACGGGTTCGTCGCGAACGAGCGTGCTGCCGCCGTTCGGATGCTTTTCGTAGCGAAAGCCCAGCGGAGCGCTGTGGACGTAATAGCCCCCGAGCATTCGCGCCCGCATCCGTTCCTTGGCCTGCAAGCCGTTCTTCTGGCGCTGGTGCTGCGCGAGGCTCGCCATCAAATTCTCATGGAAAATGCTGTCGGGGTCCGTGCCGAACTCCCATGAGGGAGATTCCAGCGACGCGCCCGCCGCGTAGATCATTTCCTTGAGATCGAAGTGGTTGCGAACGTCACGCGCCATCCGGCTTACATCGTCGATGATGACGACGATTTCGGCTTTCCGGTTCTTGCGGATGAAGCGGAGCATGGCGTCGAAGCCGGGGCGGCTGGCGAGCTTGCCCGACACGTCATCATTGAACACTTCAATGACTTCATGGCCGCGACCATGAGCATATTCGCGGCACCGCGTCTCCTGCGAAGTAAGTCCGTTGCCTTCTTTGGCTTGGCGCTTCGTAGAAACGCGACAGTAAATGACCGCCTTGTGATTTGTTTTTCTTGTCATGGCGAGAAATCCTTGCGCGAATTATCCAGCGACTCGGAGATATTTTTACTCAATTTATCCTTGTCTTGTTTACCGGATCGATGGACTCGATCGCAAGAGTCTTTCTCTGAAAAAGCACAATTTGCACGGGCCGAAAGCGACATTTGTACGCTGCTGAATCCGTATGCCTGATCGACAAAGGATATGGCGACCGCATCGAGGAAGCGGATCAATTCATCGGTCTTTTCGCAAGGCGCGGCTGATCCCGTGAATATCAGGCGTAGCTCCGCAAATTCCTCTGGCGACAAAGGCCGCATCCACAATCCTCTCCGCCGCCCGTTGGCGGCGCTCGCATGAGCAATGAGAGAATTGATCTATCCCTTATCTTTCGAGCCTCTGGTGGCTTTGGCTTGCCCTCTGTCGAGCCTTGCAAATGTTCCGCGTATTTGTCTCAAATATGGACAATACACTATATTCTCATATTATCATTTCGCGCGAGAGTTGTGCAACTTTGCGCCGTTGCACCGCACACGGGAAACCCGCCGGATCGAGTCCGGCGGGCCGCGCGATGAACCGGAGCTATGCGTTCGGCGCGTCAGTCTCCCTTGACGGTTCGGCTTCCGCGATAATCGAGCGGCACATGCCGATCCGAAACGCGGCATCATAGAGTTGCAGCCGCAAGAGCATCGACTGGCGCGGCCTGCGCTGCGGCACATGACCCGCACGGCGGCGCTGTTCGGAAATCCAGACGGCGGAACCATCGTCCCCGTGTGCGTCGTCAATGATGCCGGGATATATGTCGATGGCCTCGCCTTCGCCGCTCAACACGACGCCGCCCTGCTCGATCCAGCCGTATAGCGTATCGGTCAGCCACTCCACGACCTTGCGGCGCGGCAGGTTGAGGACGTTCAGGCACTCCGCCAGCCCGTCGATGGCATCGAGGCTCAACAGCCGCTCGCGCGGGTGAACCCGGATAGTGGGCGGAGGAGATTCAAGCGCGGGTTTCCCGCCTTCATTCTGTGTGTGGTCGAACATCGGAAGCTCCAATGATCGACAGGCCTGTCATTCCTCGGCGGGTCCGCCGCCGGTCGGGCCGTCGCCTGACGGGCTGAATGATGTGGCGGATGCGTCCCACCGGATATGTGGTTAGGACGGGATGCCAGTGGGAAATAATCGCCGCGACAAGGGAAAGGGCTGGAACGAGATGAGCGCGCAGGAAGATAAGGGTGGCCGACCACGCCGGACTGGCGAACCCATGAACGAAAGGGACGCTCACCGGGCGCTTGAATGCTTACGCGGCTACCTTGAACGCTTTCCCATGTCCTATGAAAAAATCAGCGGCGATATATCGACTTGGCATTCTGTAAATGCCGATAAGCCTGAGAAATTCGCGCCGTTCAGCATCGAGGATGTGAACTTTCGCATTTCCCGCTCGTCGGTCGCGCGAGCCATCGCGGAGAACATACTTCCCGAGCCATCGGCAATGAAGATTCTATTCCTATGGATACAGTCCATAGATTTATGTAATATAGAATACAAAACCAGAGAATATGAGGAAAATTTGTTATCGAAAGAAATTTTAGTTTTATCGGCAAGGAAGGTTTTCGGCTATTTCACGGAAATGAGAGCCGTGAAAATCAGCCCTTGGGTTGGCGATTATACGCTTTACAGACCATTCCATCTTGACCCGCGCAATCAGGTTCAGGTCAATCATCTCAAGATCGGTTCCGAGAACAGCGATTTTGATTGCAGCCTGACATCATCGTTTCCCGGCATGTTCGGAAAGCCGCAGGAGAATGTCGGCATGGGCAAGCTGACGCCGCTCGATGATACCCACGCGGTCGCCATGATGGCGCTGAATCTGGAGCATGTCGCGGGCCTGCCCGGCTTCAAGCCACCCGCAGGCCAATACACCCTGCATTTCAGCGATCCGGTGAAATCCGACCGTGTGGACGGATTCCGGGGGATCATGGTCGCCAGCGAAGGCCCTAATCCTAGCGCGTGGCCGATCTATGCCGTGCGCGTCCCTGATGGACAGGCCATCGAGCCGCATGTTCTGTCGCGCGACGAATATAAGGGCCTGCCGATTATCGTCCGCAAGCAACTCGACCGTGGCGGCATCTACTGGGACGAGCCGGATTTTCCCAAGACCTTGAGCCGAGCTTATTCCAAGCCGCCGCAACCGTAAGAGCCTTGTGCCGCCCCCTTACCGGGGCGGGATATAGCGAAGCAGCGCCGCAATCCCATCCTCCATCACGACGATTTGCCGTTTCGTTCCTCGCGCAAACAGCCGCGCGATTTCATCGGGCGTCATGAGCGGGGTCAGGTCGGCTGGCGCTGAAAGCCCGACGACGGACAGGAAAATTGCGCCTTACGGCACAAGGTCGGGCCAGCGTGGCGGCATACGCTTTGTTCGCATCGGGGGTTCTGCGCTAGAATGTGACGCCTAAATCTGCCCGCATTGCCTTCTTCATATCGTCGTCCGCTTTTGCGCGTCCTGCCCGATCATCGTTCGTTTCGACAATACGGCGAATAGCGTCCCTTACATCAGCGGACCCGACCAACTCACATCGCATCTGCCAGTAAGCAAATGCCTTGGACGTTTCATCCGTCCCTTCAACTGCCGCACGATGATACGCTTCCAGCAGTCCGATGTAGGCGGCCTGCTTTTCACGAAAGCTGCGTTCGTCCTTCATTGACTTGCGGGCTAGCCATGACTGGACAAGCGCAGTCACAATCGACCCCAAACCGAATGCTGTAATGAGCGATAGAAATTGCGTCATGCCTACAGGGTAGCGTGGGATGAAGGATTGTTCCATTCCCGTTCCAGTTCGCGCTATGAAGCGATATGGATTACGTCAGCATTCCGATTTCGATCATATCGCTGGCTATATCGCTCGGCACGTTCTGGCTTGCATTCCTTGATCGCGGTCGGCTGGCGATGACGAAGCCAACGATAGTTTTCTTCGGATACGACACCGTGCCGAAGCCCACGCCCAAGGTGTTTCTGCGAACATTGCTCTACAGCACGGCCACACGTGGGCAGGTTGTCGAAGGCATGTATGCGGTTGTCCGTCATTGCAACGCCGAAAGGGTCTTCAGCTTTTGGGGGTATGGCGAAACGGAAAAGCTTTCGCCGGGCAGCGGATTGCACGTCAGCCGCACTGGGTTGGCTGTCAATCACCACTTCGTTCTGTCCGTCCATGAAGACGCTTATCAGTTCGAACCCGGTAACTACGAGATTGATGTTATCGCAGACGTTGTCGGGCAGACAAAGCCCGTCAAGCTTTCAACGATCTGCCTTACGCTGAATACGGATCATGTTGCCGCACTGGCCAAACACAACGGCGTTCTATTCGAACGCAAAATAGATGGCGAATACGAAGGCCATTCACGGGATCGATAAACGTAGCGTCATCTGCAATTGACAACAAACCTTGACCGCTAGGTGACGATTATTTTGGGGAAATGCCGCCGCAGGGCTGCAATCCCATCCTCCGTCACGACGATTTGCCGCTTGGTCCCTCGCGCGAAAATCCGCGCAATCTCATCGGGCGTCATGAGTGGCGTCAGGTGAATCCCCTCGTTGCGCGTCTCGGTGCGGCTGGTGCCGGACGAGACGCTATCGCCCTGTTGGGCGCTTTCCCCGCCCGACTGGCCTTCCTGATCGGAACGCCCTTCGGAATGCGCGACACCCGACGCGCCCGCGCGGGCAAGGAACGGGATCAGCCCTGACCCGCCATCCTGCGTCGCCATCCGCGATAAGTCCGCCATCGCGCTTTGCCCCTGCGTTGTCCCGTTGGAGCGTGTCCAGCCCGATTGCTCGGTGCGGCTCTGGCTTTTCGAGGTGCTGGCGGTGGTGGCGTCAGAAGCCCCCTGCGTCTCGCGGATCACTTCCACCTGGCCCAGCCGTTTCGACAACCATTCGAGCGTCGTCATGTCGGAGTTGGCGAAGAATTGCAGCAGTCCGGCATTGCCGAGGAAGGTTTGCCATGAGGCGCGGTAGTCGCGCTGTATCTGGGATAAATCCTGCCAGATGCTCCACAGCTTGACCCCGAACCCGGCCATCAGCCCCGCCGCCTTCTCGATGCAGTCCAGCCGACCGATGGCGGCGATCTCGTCCAGCACCATCAACACCGGATTCCCGCAACGCGGCTGGTCCAGCCCTTGCGCTTCCATCCGGTAGAGAATGAGGTTCAGCGCGAGGCGCAGAAACCGCGCATGGGTCGGCAGGAAACGGGCTGGCAGGCACAGGTAGATGGACAGGCCGCGCTCCGACGCCTTCAGCAGATCAATGTCGAGCTTGGCATAGCGCCCGCCCTGCAAGGCGCGGCGCATCCAAGGCGAGTCGATGAATTTCGTGTTGCGCCGCGCGGTCGATAGCACGCTGCCGCGCTCATTCTCGCCCATGTCGCGCACCGAGTTCGCCGCGCCGACGATCACGTCCGCCACCGACTCGTTGGGGCAGTCGAACCGGGCCATCGAATCCCACAGCGCATCGAAGGGCGAGAAGATTTGTCCCTTGCTGCCGTGCGCTTCCACTTCCAGCTCGTTGAGCAAAGCCGCGCGTTCAGGCTCGCCCTTGGTGAGAAGCTGGCGGACGCGGACGAGGCTCCGGCCCGCCTCCACTTCGTTGACGGCGACATAGAGGATCAACGCTTCGATCACCTGACGGGCGCTCTCAGTCCAATGCACATCCTTGCCGTCGCCGCTGTCGATCATCAGCGCGTCGCCGATGGCGGCGGCTATGTCGATGGCGTCGTCCGCAGCTACGTCGATGAGATCGAGCGGGTTGAAGCTGGCGCGGAGATCGTCCGGCACCTGCGCCACGCCATGCGGATCGACCACGGCGACGCGATGGCCCGACATGGCGGCGCGGATCGTGGCCGTCCGCGTCGCGTTCTCGCCCTTGGGATCGAGAACCGCGCAGCTTCCCGGCCAGCGGCGCAAGTTCGGCAGGATCGCGGAGACACCCTTGCCGCCGCGCGATCCGGCGACGGTGACGATATGGCGATCATCACTATGGCCGACCTCGTTGCCCGCATCATCGAGGCCGACGAAGATCATGCCCGGTCGCCATGACGGCGCGGAGGTGGACCAGCTCGCCGAGCCGAGCGCCGCGCCCCAATTGTCGCCGCCCGGACGCCCACGCGGAAAATCATCGAACAGCGACACGGGCCTTCTCCCATAAAAAATCCGGCGCACCTTGCGATGCGCCGGATGAGAGATCGGGGGGATTGAGCGGAATCAGCGGTCGAGATCGGGCGGCCCGTTCGCGGCTATGTCATGGCCCGCGACCAACGAGGCCGGATCGGGAACGCCCGCCATCAGGCGTGCGACCTTCTTCGACAGATCGCCTTCCGTCAGTTCGCCCGCTTCCGCGACCATGCCCGCCCGCGCATCCCGCGCCGACTGGCAAGACCCCTGATCGCCGAGAGCGCATAGCCCGTCATAGACGCTGATGACCACGGCCCGCCCGCCGTTGGTCTGCTCAACAAGGCGTTGGCGGAATTGCTGTGCGGTCGCCTCCATCTGGACGCCCGCTTGCGCGATGAGATTGGTCCGCTGGTAGAGCGCCTGATAAGCCCCGACGACGCGCTCCTTGTCGGCCTGCACGGCGGCAAGCTGGCGTTGGAAACCAAGTTCCGCTCTCGCCTGCCCGGTGCGCTCCGCTTCCGCGATCTTCTCGCGATATTCGGCTTCCGTCATCGGCTTCGCGCCGGGGGCCGCACCCATGCGCTGATTGAAGATGCCGAGTTCGGTTTGCGCCTCGATCGTGGCGAGCAAGGTTGTCGGCTTGAGATCGTCGCGCACCACCACCTCCGCGACGCACATCAACGCGACGAGTGCGAAGCCGCCGCCGGCGACGTAGCCGACAAGCTGGCGCAGGCGGCGCGCGCCCTGAAAGCCGGAACGCGGCGGCGCGCTCGCCATCGTCGCGGGGCCGGATGCTCCGGCGCTATCGCCGATGGGTTTCATCGGCGGCATGGGGGGAAGGCTGGACGGCATGGCACTTTCCTTCGCGCTGACAGGGCCGCGCCTGTCGCGGCCCTATGCGCCTCGCCATAGGTTCAGCGGCCCAGCCCTTGCGGGGGCTTAAGGGTCAGAACGGCACTTCGCCGTCGAGATCATCGAAGAAACGCGCGGATTGTCCATCGCCGAGCAGCACGCCCGCGAGGATGCGCCTCACCGCATCTTCTTCCGTTCCCCAGCCCGACACCTCGCGCAGATCGTCGCGCAGTCGTTCATCGAAACACACCTCGAATGTCAGATCGCCGATCTTGGTAACGTCGATCACCATCCTCATGTCCTATCCTTTCCCGTTGTGGAAAGGAGCCGATGGCACTCCCGCTAATCGGGTGCGGGGGCATAGGCCCAACGGATCTATGGTGACGATCAGTTTGGCCGTGCGATTACGGCCATGCGCGATACCGCGCGAGAACGTAGGCTACCAGTTTGGGGTCGGCCCTTTCCGTCACCCCGTTCAACCATTGAGACACCATCGGCGGCGTGAGCATAGCGGGCTTGTCGGCGGCACGGCGAAGCAACATAGTCGGACCAATGCCCGTCCGCTTGCGATGATGCTGCAACTCAGCAAGCTCAATTTCATCGATCTTGTCATGCGATTCACCTTTGGGTCTACCCCGTCGCGGCTGTTTTCGCGGATCGTCGGGCAGCGCCCGCAAGCATCCCGTCACATGATCCCAAAACGCTTCGCCAACCGTCCCCGGCTCCCCGTGCAACCATGATTGCAGCATCTGGTGCGTCAGGCCCGAGGGCATGTCGCTCGCCCGCTTCAATAGCGGGACTGGCCCCGATCCGGTTCGCAGAAACTCGGCGGCAAGGTGCGCGCGCATCTCGCTCGTGAAGGCAAGCCGCTTGTTGGTCGGCAATGCCGCCCACCGCTCCATGACATAGGCGACATGGACAGGATTCGCATATTGCGCCGCCCCTCTCAGCCAATGGGCGATGACATTGGAGGTTAACCCGGCGGGCTTGTCCTTCGCCCCACGCAGCAGCCGCATTGCGCCAACGCCCGTGCGCTCGGCGTGACCACGCAATTGCGCGACCGTTTCCGCCGCAAGCGGTTCGCGCTTGCGGGAGCGGGCCGGATAGGCCTTCGGATTGGTTGGTGGCGCGGGTATGTCTGTCATGCGGGGTGCCGCGCAGGGCTGGCTCTCTGGTTGGTCAGCCCGACGCGGCAGGGAGAGAGTGCCAGATTCCCGTTGCGGTAGGATAGATGAAACCGAAATAAGCGGCAGTAAAACTGTGAGTAATTACAGGCGCAAGCCCCGGTTGACCGCACGGTTAATCAAGTGGGGGAATGGACGCCCGCGCGGTCCATGCAAATTACCATGCCGCGCATCCGGTAGGATAGATAAAAGTTGAACTAATTATCTGTAAAATTGTAGGAAAACTTAAATTCGTCTTATTCTGACAAGTCCATAATGGCAGGAATGACGACTGACCCCGACACATCGCCGGATAATACCTCGCCCCTACCCATGCCGGATGAAGGCAGCGCCACAGAGGACGCACAGATCGCCGCCGCACGGGACGAGGATATTGATCGCTTTGACGATAGCACGGTAGTGCGCGTCCGCACCTATGACCCGATCACGGTAGCGATGGCGGGTTCGTTCGGTTCGTTCATCCCCGGCGCGATCGCCACGGCCTATGCCTCGCTCGTCTGGACGCTCGAACTGCACGGCGACTTCTCGATCTCCAACGGCGGTGGCACGTTGCAGGACTATTTTGAGGAACTGGTTGAAGGCTCGCCCGAGCAGAAGAAAGCACAGGAGCAGGACGACGCCTTGCGCGACGCGATGGACGACGCGCAGGAGGTGCGTGAGCGCGAACGGGAGGAATGGGAGCGGACAGAGCATAGTCTTGGCGGCGTGACCATGACGGGTGCGGAGTGGTCCGCGTTCAGCGACGATTTGAAAAACGACACGCCGTTACGCCGCTGGCTGATCGCGCAGATCAAGCAGAAGGAAAACAAGACCGACGCCGAAGCGAAGACGGAAGCCGATGACATTGCCCTATATGCCAAGATGCAGTCGATGCCGCCGAGCCAATGGACGGGCGACATGACCGCACTGGATCGCAAGCTTTCCGAGCATCCCGACATAAAGGCAGAATATGAGGAATATGTCGCGGGCGCTGCTAAACGACGGGATCAATCGCTAGGACAGAGCAATGCGCTCGAAACTAGCGTCAGCGATGGTTCCCGAAATAGCTCGGGCGAGACAAAGGATGATATTCTAGACGATCACCCCTTCGCGGGAACGCCCAACCTTGCGCCGCAATTCCGGTCTGCTGCTGCTCCATCTATCGTTGCAGATGCGACCGTTGACCCTGCCTTGCCAAAACCCGGCGCACAGGTTGCCATCGCGGCTAAACCCGCGCTGCCGATGACGGGCGGCACAGGCGGCTTCGATATGTCGTAAGATTTCAAGGTTCGCGGGATGCAAGTTTCGCGTTGAGCCGCGCCAGTCCGGCGGACGTGTAATCCGTATCGGACATTCCAACGAGAAACTGTGGCCGTCCGTCTGAAAGCTGTGTCACCTGTGACGCTGTTTTCATGTCCTGCGGATCGCCGAACATCACCAGCGGCAGACCACGCCGTTCACCACCTCCGGGCGCGGAATGAACGGTATCGGCGAGCATCATCGGGCGATTGCCCTTCGCTGCATTTGCGCGGACCAAGGCGTCGAACTGTCCGCCGAGAAAGACGGCCTGTGGTATGACGGGCTGGCGGGCGTCATACAGGCGAACATTGGTGAGCTTCGCCCCAACGCACACGCTGGTTGATGTTTGAGCGCGAGGTAAGTCCCCTTCAAGCTGATAGCCGACCGATCCGTCCGCATTGGTCGTGACGGTGTTCACATAGCGGACAACCCGCGTCATTTGCCCTGTCGGATTTTGGAGCGCTTCGCGGTCGCCGATAATCACGACGCTCTGACCTTCGGCGCGAAGCGCAGCGTTCATGTCCGCCATCGAAAGACATTGCTTCGGCTCAAGCGCCTGCGCCGGAGTAGTGAGGCAGACGGATGCAAGGAAACTTGCCGCCAAGGCCGATACTATATTTTTCGTTCTTGCCATTTCAGACCCCGCTCCAAAAACAACCCGCCTATTCGACGGGATTAAACTTGAAACGGCGATTATCGACTGATTTCCAGTCTCATAAACGGTTGTTTTTGATACTCTATTTTCTTTGCAAGGGAAATCACCTGTGATAATATTTTCCCCTACAGAACGGCGGTTGACCGTCGCTCATCCCTCGATCTCCGGCCCGGAATTGGGAGTCGCAGTGAGCACCGTTTTCGCGACTCCGCCGGAGAACGAACATGACAGGAACAACCCGTCTGGTCGGCTACGCGCGAGTAAGCACGGCTGATCAGAATACAGACTTGCAGATCAATGCCTTACGCGGTGCAGGATGCGCCGCGATCTTCGAGGACAAGATAACGGGCATCGCCCATGCCCGCGAAGGGCTGGACCTCGCCTTGGCCTCCATCGGCCAGGGCGAGAAGCTGGTGGTGTGGAAGCTGGACCGTCTCGGGCGGTCCATCCCCCATGTGATGACGGTAATCGCCGATCTCGAGAAGCGCGGCGCGAGCCTCGTCAGTCTCACCGAGAATTTCGACACCAGCACCGAAGCCGGAGAGATTTACTCCACCATCCTCGCGCTCTTCGCCCACGTCGAGCGGCGCATGATCTCGCAGCGGACCCGCGCAGGGCTTCGCGCCGCCAAGGAGCGCGGCGTCGTTCTCGGACGGCGACGCAAGCTGTCGCCATCGCAGATCGCCGAAGCGCGCAACCTCATGGCGAGCGGCGACATGAAGGCCGAGGCCGTTGCCGAGCGCTACGGCGTCGCACGAGCGACGTTGTTCCGAAACCTGAAACGCCAAGTGCCCGCGCGGCTCGCGGCATAGCAACCGAACGGGAGGGGATGAAATGATTGTCGAGACAAGCAAGGGCGCGGTGTCGCTCGCGGACGCTACCGCCGTTACCGTGAAGCGCAGCCTGCTCGCCTATGTCCCGAAACTTATCGGGCTGGCGGTCGCCATCGTCGGGCTAATCTTCATTGTCGGCCTGATCGTCACCATGATCACGGAGCGGGCCAACACGCCTTGGTACGGCTGGCTTATCGCTGCCTTCCTCGCCGTCCTGACCCTTCCGGCCATCATCGGCAGCGGCCTCACCATGATCGGCGATACGGGCGAGTTCACGACGGTCAAGGGCGAGGGCAAATCGGCGGACGCCTACAATGCCGTCACGTTCATATTGCTCATGCTCGGCGTGTTTTCCCTTATCATGTACGGCATGATGCCGCAGCTACCGCATTCCGTCGCGTTGCCCGTGTCGATCATCTGCTTCGTGCTGGCTGGTGCTACGAACTGGTCGAAAAGCCTCGCGGGCGTGGTGAATGTGACGGTTGCCTATCGAGGCCACAGCGCGAATCTTCATGCGCTCGATCCCGTCGAGGCGGAGCAGATCACCGCAGCCTTCCGGCGGCGCGCAGCCGCCGACTGACCCTCACGGGCGGATAGATGACAAAAAGAAAGGGGCGCTTTCGCGCCCCTTTTGCCTATTCAGGCACAGGGAGAGATACACAAAATGGGCACCTCCATCAACCCGGCGACCTGAGCGATTTTCCGCAGGCGGTGCTGGCGATGGCGTAAATGCTTGCCATCGTGGCGCGCATATTGCGTTTTTCATCCGATTTTCCTGATCTCCAGGCACAGCTACCCAATCGCTGCCCGTCGTTCGTGGAAGATCAGACGGTTCATGTTGTAAGCCAGATTGGCCAGTGTGATCTTGGCCTCGGCGCGCTTGATGCCGATGGTGCGAATGAACAGCGCCATCTTGGCTTTCTGCTGCGCGAACACGTGCTCGACCCGGGCGCGGACCTTTGACTTTGTAGCATTCCCGCGCCGGATGTGATCCGGCATGGGTTTGCCCCTGGGCTTCTTGCGATGGATACGACTGACCCGGCCCTGCGCTTTGAGCCACTTCTCGTTGGCCTGGCTGCGGTAGGCTGTATCGGCCCAGACGTCCGATGCGGTGTTGTCGCAAGTCACCACGTCCCGGAGCATCCGGCCATCGAAGCGGGCTCCATCGGTGACCTTGCCCTTGCGGATGAAGCCGAAGGCTCGGCAGATCGCGATGCTACTTTTGTAGCCGAAGCTGGGGATGGCGATGTCGATCTGCGGCCTGAAGCCCCCTTGGCCGTCCGCCGCTGGGCGGCCCTTGGCAAACTTGAGCGTCCAGCGCGCATCCGTGTCCTTTTGCGCTGCACGGGCGGGGTCATCGGGCCAGATCTCGGCGGCAGTCTTGCCATCCTTGATCGCCGCCTTTTCCGGCTCGGTGTTGCGCTGCTTGGGCGCGGCCACCAGTGTTGCATCGACAATCTGACCGCCCATAGCGAGGTAGCCCCGATCCTTGAGTTGGCGGTCGAAATCCATGAACAGCGTATCGAGCGCTCCCGCCTCGGTCAGCTTCTCGCGAAACAGGCGGATCGTGTTGGCATCCGGTGTCGCCGCACCAAGGTCGAAACCGAGGAAGCGCAGCCAGCTGAGGCGGTCGCGGATCAGGTATTCCATGCGCGCATCGCTAACATTGTTCTGCGCCGCCAGCACCAGCACCTTGAGCATTGCCACCGGATCATACGGCGGACGGCCGCCCTTCGCCCCGTCGCCATACGCCAGCGCCGCAATCAACGTTGGGCGAAACGTCTCGAAATCCACTACCTGGGCCAAAACCTCCAGCGGATCGCCATCGGCTGAAAGCCGCTTCAAATGATCCGATAACCCAAACAATCCAGCCTGACGCATCGACGCCTCCCGTTAGCCACAGTGAATCAAATCTCACGCCAATTGGCCAGGGTTTTTGGAGGTGCCCAAATATATAAGATGCGATATGCCTGCAATATAATCATCTGGCGCAACGCATTATGCGCTTCGTCTAATATTTAATAAAACGTGATTTGTTATCTATGGATAACTTCATATTATATTTAGATGAATTGCGAATCTAATTTATAGATTCACCCTATGAAGTTTGAATTTGAACTGGATTTTATTGCCCTCATATTCCTGATAGTCGCCGCTCTTGGTTTTGTCGGCATGGCGCTGTGTCAGAAGAAATTCACCCCCCCCAAACCGCGCGATCCATCCGAACGAGGCAGCATCTTCATGGCGCTTTTCGGGGCCGTGGCGTTGGTCGCTATCCTTGGATCAGCCATCATGGCCTATATGAATGGGCCGCTGCGTAACTCTATCTTCCTCACCAATCGCAATATCGCGAACACGCAAATGACCGTCGCGGCCCAGATGGCGGTCGCCGCCGCCGCCGCGCAGGCCAATAGTGGCGATTGTGACGGAGACGGCATTATCGAGCCGCTGCCGTGGCGGGCAAAGGGAGCCGGAGAACCTGACCCGCCCACGGGCGGCGGCTTCATCCCCTCACAGGTCGGCACCAGCAAGTCGGACCCGTGGGGCGGTCCCTATGGCTATTGCGTATGGGATCACGGTTCGAAGATCGGCGACGCCGCGTGCGGCGGGCCGTCGCAGAACCGCTTGGCGGGTGCGGATTCCGATGGGTTCGCCACCGTCGCCATCATATCCTCCGGCCCCGACCGGACATTTCAGACGACATGCAGCGCGTTCAAGGACACGTCCCCGCATGACGGCCTGCCCGATACCGATCTCGTCGCCAAGGATGCCGGATCGGACGACCTGATCACCGTCTATACCTATCGCGAGGCCGTGGGCGCGTCGTCGGGCCTGTGGCAACTCAAGAGCGGCGACGCCAACACCGCGACCATCGGCAGCAAGGATATAGAGGTTGGCGGCAACGCCAATTTCGCCGGACAGGTGATCACGGACTCGCTCAATTCGCGCAGCGGCCTTCTTTCCGTGAACGACCCGCTGCGCCTGCCCGATGAAACCGAGTTTCCGACATGCACCGCCGATCTAGTCGGCGCGATCCGGCGCTATCAGGGGGCCGTCGAGATATGCGGCGTGGATTCCGGCTCGAACTACGCCTTCCTGCCAGTCGGCGGCGGCAGTGGTGGCGGAAGCGGCTCGCTGAACGACCTTTCCGATGTTGTCGCGGACTATGACGATTTTGAAAATATGTTCCTTGGCGATGGGGCTGGTCGGGTCAACGCCACCGGAGAAGGCAACACCGCGCTTGGCATTGACGCGCTCTACAATAATACGAGCGGGGGATGGAATATATCCATCGGATATACTTCGCTCGACCGCAATACGACCGGATCTGAAAACGTCGCAGTCGGCACGAATGCGCTCCACGACAACACGACTGGAAATTACAATGTGGCGGTTGGCTCAAACGCTCTGTGGTATGGGACCGTCTCTAACAATACAGCGGTCGGCTACAGTGCGCTAAAAGTGAATACGACCGGAACCAGCAACGCGGCGGTCGGCTATCAAGCCCTTTCCAAAAACACAACCGCTTCCGGTAATACAGCGCTAGGCTCTCAGGCGCTCCAAAATTCTACAACCGGAAGTGCAAATACAGCGGTTGGAACTTCCACTTTGCAGAACAACACGACAGGAATGTCGAATACGGCGGTAGGAACCAACGCGCTGTATAGTACCAAGACGGGCGGCTATAACGTAGCCTTGGGCAATCAGGCTCTTTTCAACAACACTACGGGAACCAACAATACCGCGCTTGGGTATCAAGCACTCTATACCAGCACCACCTCCACAGGTAATACGGCGGTCGGCTATCAGGCGCTGACCTTGGCCAATTTCAATAGCTACAACACCGCCAGCTACAACACGGCGGTCGGTAATCTGACCCTCAGTAAGAACACATGGGGCGAAGGCAACACGGCGGTCGGCAATACCGCGCTTCAGAATAACACAACCGGATTTCACAACACCGCGCTTGGCTTCGAAGCGCTCAAAAGCACCACCGGGGCCAGCGACAGCACGGCGGTTGGCTATCAGGCATTGTCCTCCTACAAGGACGGCTACGCCTACAGCACAGCGGTCGGCGCTCGGGCGCTGGCGAACGCAAACAATGGCGGCTTCAACACGGCGGTCGGCTCTCACGCTTTGGAGCAAACCACCACGGGCACCAACAATACCGCCGTTGGTGTGGACGCCGCCGCCTCCAACACGGAGGGCGGCGGGAACACCGCCATCGGCATGTGGGCGCTCACGACCAACACCACGGGCGCATCCAATACGGTTCTTGGTCTGGACGCCCTGAGCAGCAACACCACGGGCAGTTATAACGTGTCGGTCGGTCGGGGATCGATGGGCAGCAATACCGAGGGCAGTTTCAACACGGTAGTAGGCAACAGCGCGGGCGGGTCGGGCGGCGACAATGTGGCAGTCGGCTATTCGGCGCTCGCCGGGAGCGGCGACCGGAATATCGCCGTCGGCATTTGGGCGCTTGAAAGCAATTCCACAGGCTACGGCAATGTCGGTGTCGGCTATGCCGCTCTGGATACCAACACCACAGGCAGCAACAATACCGCTCTCGGCTATTTCGCCGATGTATCCTCGGCGAACCTCACCAACGCCACGGCCATCGGTAACGACGCGAAGGCCACGGCCAGCAATTCCATCGTCCTCGGCAATAGCGACATTACGAAGATATATGCCAAGGTCACGTCGATCACGGCAATTTCAGACCGCCGCCTGAAACGCGACATTGGCGATCTCGGCCTTGGGCTGGACTTCCTGCGGAAGCTCCGCCCCGTCCAGTATCGTTTCAACAACGGCGACGACACGCTCCGCTATGGCTTTATCGCGCAGGAGGTGGAGGCGGCGCTTCCCGCCAGCCTGCAAAGGAAGGTAGAGGAATCCGCCCCCGGCAAGGAACTCGCGCTGCTCAACCGTCAGGCCGATGAACGGCGCACCTATCGCCTCTCCTATGGCGAGCTGACCGCGCCCTTGGTCAAGGCCGTGCAGCAGCTCGCCGCCAATGACGACCAGACGGCGAAGGAGATCGCCACGCTGAAAGGGGAGATCGCAGCACTCCGCGAAGCGCAACGAAGCTGCACCGGGAGATAGCGGAAACGAATGAGAGACAGCATCAGCGACAGACTGGAATTTCTGGAAATAGACGAGGAAACCCGCGCCGCGCTGTGCGACTTCCTACCCTTGGTCGATGATGCGCTGCCCGTGGTGCTGATCGAGTTTTACGAGCATCTGGCCCACCACCCCGAAATGATCGCCATGTTCGGCACGGGCGAACGCCGGAAGGACAGAGTCGACCACGCCGCCGCCGCGCAGGCGCGGCATTGGCGCAACCTGTTCTCCGGGCGGTTCGATGAGCGCTATGTCGCCTCCGTCCGCGTGATCGGCCTGACCCATAGCCGGATCGGTCTTGCTCCACGTTGGTATATCGGCGGCTATGCCTTCATCATGAACCGTATCTATGGCGTCGTCGCCCGCGCCTATAGCAGCCGCTTTCACCCCGCCGCCGCGCAGGAGAAAACGGCCCGCATGATGCGGGCCGTCAATCAGGCCGTCATGCTCGACATGGACCTCGCGATCTCGGTCTATATCGAAGAGAACCAGAACAGCTACGACAGGAAGCTCGAAGCCCTCGCGGCGGGCTTCGAGTCATCAGTGAAGGGCGTGGTCGATTCCGTCGCGGCGTCCGCACAGACCATGCAGGGCAGCGCCGACGCGCTCGCGCGGATCGTGGACGAAACGCACCGCCAGACGGTCGCCGTCTCGACCGCGACCGAACAGGCGTCGATCAACGTGCAATCCGTCGCCAACGCCGCCGACGAGCTTTCGGCGGCGAGCGCGGAGATCGGCGAACAGGCCGCGCGCTCCGCGCAAACCGCGCGGCAGGCGGTCGAGGAAGCCGACGCCACGCGCGGCACCGTGGACAGGCTGGCACAGGCCGCGCGTAGGATCGGCGATATTGTCGCGCTGATCCGTGACATTGCCGACAAGACCAACCTGCTCGCGCTCAACGCCACCATCGAGGCGGCCCGCGCCGGGGACGCCGGAAAGGGTTTCGCGGTGGTCGCGAGCGAAGTGAAATCCCTCGCGACCCAAACCGCGCTGGCGACGGAGGAAATCTCCACGCAGATTCTCGATATACAGGACGCGACGGGTCAGAGCGTGGACGCCATCCAGAGCATCGGCCGCACCATCGACAACATCAACGCCATATCCGGCGCGATTGCCGCCGCGATCCAGCAGCAGACGAGCGCGACCGCCGAGATCTCGCGCAACGTCCAGCAGGCCGCCACGGGCACGACCGAGATTTCCTCGTCCATCGTCAGGGTTACGCAATCCGCGACCGACACCGGACAGACGGCGGAGCGTGTGCTGGCGGCGTCCGGCAGCTTGACCGAACAGGCCATGACATTGCGGTCGGTGGTCGATGCGTTCCTCGCCACGCTGCGCAGTGGCGGGAATGGACAGGCGGCGGACGCCGCGTAACACAACCCTTCGGGAAGGCCCCGCCAAGATCAGGGTGGCAGAATTTGAGGGCAAATCAGCTTCTGCCTGCAACTTCCCCCAAGGCGGCTCTACGGGCGCACTCTCTTCCCCCTCGCGCCCGTAGAGTGCCGCCCGCCGGAGGGTTGCGGAAATGCGCCTGACATCGGTTCTCAATCGCCGCGTGTTGGCGTCAATGCCATCGCCGCCTCCGCAACCAGCGGGCTTGTTCGAACTCCAGCTTCCAGAAGCTCGATGCGAATTTTGCGGTCGCCGAGGTTTTTGCGAAATTCGGCGAAGGTGGCGACGGAACGAGCAATCGCGTCGAGGTTCGCGATCTTGAGCGTGTCGCCGGAGTTCAGGTAGTTTAGAACCAGCTTAAGGCCGGGGCGATCCAGAGACTCGCCGGACGCGCCGTCATCGTGATAGACCTCCGAGCAGCCCGCCGCTTTCAGGGCCTCGACCTGCGGTAGAATATCCTGTTCGCCGCTGGTCGTCCTTGCATAGCCTATCGTCTTTCCTGTCATCCGTTCTCCTGACTGTGGGGTGTGATAAGGGAGTATGACACGGGCGAGAATCGAGGCGCAACGACCTGCCTGCCGGGGTATGCAGGGAGTGAAGAAAGACGGGCTTACGCTGACCGCAAGATGTGCGTGGTAGTACCACGCATCTTGGCAAGGGAACCCGCTGCGCGTTCCCGTTGCATCCCTCCGGCTATCCGGCGCTCTCATATCGCCCATTCCCACCCAGCAGACCGCAACCAGGCTGACGCTTGGTTTTGTCCGCTTTGGGTCAGGGGGATTGTTCGCGCCGGGGCAACGGTTGGCCGTTGCATCGCCAGTCAGGGCGCGTTCCTGCTCCCCGACACCCCATGACCAAGGGCGTGCCTGCCCCGTGGACCCAGCCTCTCCCGAGGGGCCAACCGTCCGCCGATTGGATGCGTGGCAGGGCTTGGAGGCTTGCCCCTCCACCTGCACCGAACCGGGCACAACGGTTTCGCCCGTTGACCACGACCAATCCGGCGATTGGATGCCATTCAGGGTTGCGTCCTGCACATCCTTTTGCACATTGCTGCTAAAGCGTTCGCACCAAGGTTAGGATTGCAACTTCACACGATGGGCCGTCCAAAATCCGCTCGTTTTAGCCTCATGACCGACGGCGAGTTGCTGGCGCATTGTCGCACGCTCTACGAAGCAGAAGGTCCGGCTGCATTGACTTTCCAAGCCTTGAAAGCAGCGGGGGTCTATTATCCCCTGTATGAGCGCGGCATTCGGCAGGCCGATCTCATTGCTCGTCTAGGGATTGAGGATACCTATAAGGCCCATAAAACCGCACAACCACTCCAGCGAAATGGGAAGATCCTCCAACGCTGGACTTGGGATCGGGTTGTGGAGGAAGCACGGCAAATCGTAGCGACACAAGGAAATCTCCCGCCTGCCGCTTGGTTCCAGCAGAACGGACATCAATCGCTAGTGCAGGCGGTCTATTATCTCGACCGCTCGTGGGAAGCTCTGCGAGATGCAGTTGGCGACTTCATCACCAGCACATTCGTCGAATCTCGAAATGGAATTCGATGGCGGAGCCATCCGGAAGCGTCGCTCTCCAACTTCCTTTATACGCGCGGGATAGAGCATCGCCGGGGCGACCGCTATCCCGATACTTACGCCGAGGAAACCGGACGCGCCTACGGCTTTTACGACCTCCATTTTCTAGCGCGGGATGGCTGGATCGATGTCGAAGTTTGGGGCGAAAACCCCGGTGGTCACGGCGAGGCGAATTATCAGGCAAAGCGCTCCGGAAAAGAGGCATTCAACGCCCGCAATTCTCGATTCCTGGGCATCGAGTTTCGCGATTGTTATGATGAAGCGCGGCTCTCTTCCATTCTCGCGCCTTTCATCGGAACGGTGATCCCATATGTTTTCGACCGACCCACGGATCGGATCATTCATTCGACACATTGGAGCAATAGCGACGAACTCCTAGAGCATTGCCGCGCTTTGGCGTCTGAAATGCCTGACGGCAAATTTCCAACTGAGGAATGGCTCCGCAAGCGCGGCAAATGGGCCGACAGGCCCGGCCCGGCCTACAACACGCTTTCCGTCTATATCAAAACGTGGATTGGTGGTGTCCGGCAGCTTCGCGACATATTGGGACAGGCAGAGGCCAGCACCACCATATGGGATCGTGCAGCGGCCTTGGCGGCATGGAAGGCATTTTGGGCGAAACACGGACTGACGCCGAGTCAGGTTCGCGGCGCCGCGCGGGGCGGAGAAGCCGTCGATGACGCCACCCTGCGCGAAGCTGGCCGCCTCGTCAGTGCCATCGTGAAATATGCCGATGGCGCGGATGCTGCGAACTCAGCTTTGGGAATCGTGCCTGTGACGCGGAAAAAATGGACACGCGAAACGATTCTTGAAGGCTACGAACGACTGACGCGAGCCTATGGAGCCACGCCCAGTCAGATCGTTCATGACCGGAGAACGGGACGTGCCGTCATCCCAGATGACGACTACCGACTTGCCTGCCAACTGATCGATGCGACAAAGCGAGAGTTCAGCGGCTCCGCCGAGGTTTTGCGCTTAATAGGATTCCAGACACCCAGCAGGAAGCGCAAGCCTCGCACGAAATCAGCGACCGTAAAATCAGGGGCCGGGTCGAATGACACGCGTTCCTGAGCGGAGAGATTCGGCCCCGAAAAGCAACTCCCGAAAAACCTCAATCCCAGATTACCGACTACGGGTGGCAGCAATCATGCGGATGCGTTAATCTTCAGGGATGGAATCTGTTGAAGCCGCTGAAGCGGCCATCGCAAGCATGAAAACGACCCTGTTCAATGAGTTGGACATGGGCAGCCTGCATTCGCGAAACCCGACCGCGCACAAATGGAAAGCGCCTTATCGAAGCCTCCAGTTGCGCGAGGTCGTTTATTGGCGGCTACTCGATTTGCTCGATCAGTCACTGCTGCTGCACAAGGCCGATCATGGTCTGGGTGCGCGTATCCTGTTGCGCAGCGCTTTCGAAACACTTGCCATACTGATCTACCTCAATCAGCGGACCGCTGCCGTGCTGGATGGCACGATGTCATTCAACGATTTCAGCACTACCACACAAAGGCTGGTGCTGGGATCAAAGATCGAAGGCGATCTAGAGCAAGCGGTCAACATTTTAACCGTCCTGACGCACTGCGATAAACAATATCCGGGGATGATGGACCTATACAATGACCTGTCAGAAAGCGCACATCCGAACTACCAAGGCATGAGCGCCGGATATACGAAGATCGATCATAAGGCGGATGCCGTTCTCTTCTACAATCGCTGGACGGAGAAATATGGCAGTAGGTTGCCCGATGGCATCATGCTCTGCATCGAAATTTTCCATCACGAATATAATAAGGTCTGGTGCGAACTTTTCGAGCAGCTTGAAAAATGGATTGAGGCGAACGACACCGATCTCGAAACGAAGAAAGCAAGGTAGATACCGGGTTCAAGCTTCTGGGGTGGTTTCTGCATCTCCGTTCCGACGCAAGCTTGATGCACCGATAGGCGGTTCTCCAAAAGCTATGCGCCGCGTCGTCACGCGATCCAGCCCCGTGACAACCTCGATTACCGCATTGTTAGCTGTATCGACGAAAAGTCGATTGAATACAGGCGGGAATTTTTGATGCGTGAACATCATCTGAGGCAGCTTCATATCCGCCAGCGTGCCCGCCAAGTAATCGGGCAATCGCACAAACTCTGCATACTCTGTTACGCCATCCATACCCGGCGTCGCAAAGGCCATTTGCGGCCGCCGAAGATCGATTACGCCTCCCTTGCTCCTCCGCATCATTTGGAAGAAGGTCCAGGCAAGGTCAAATGCGATACCGCCATGCCGATCAAACATTGCATCCCTGTCGCTGATCCAGCGAATGGCAAGCGGCGATTTGGCGTCATTTATTAAGCCGAGAACGACCGTCGCGAAGGACGCGACAAGAAAAATCTGGCGCAAAAGCCGAAGCGATGGATTTTTGCCGTTCAACTCGGTTGCGAGTAATCGCAGCCGTTGTTCAAGGGCGTCATAATATGGGGCATTAGGCGGCTCTGCTATGGCCCATTCTCGGATGACGGTTTGCAGGGCGTCGGTCAGCCCCTTCATTTCCTCAAGGCTAATGGCACTTTTCAGATAATCGCTTTGGCGCTCCACCACAAAATTTACGCTGAAGGCGACAGGACAACTGAGATAATCCAGAAGCCCCTCTGATGGATTACGAGCGGCTTTAATATCTTTAGGAGCTACCGCCGAGATGTAAGATGCTATGTTTTCAAATTTGTCGTGATTCAAAAGGACGACGAACGAGAACGCGTCATTCTGCTTATTCTTGTCCCCAATGCTATAATCGGACAGCACGTTCCACGCCGCAGCCGCAGGGATTTTTTCAAACCAACGACGAAAATCGGAATGAACCGTCTGGCTGGATTTTTCGATCAGTTGAATGAATTCGAACATAGCCAATCTTTACCGAGCAAGCCTGCCTCCTTATTAGGCGAAGCCCCCATTACAATACCAGTCACTCTCGCTGAGGGCCGAATAGAACGCAGTCTGCCACGAATTTGGCCGGGCATTTGAGCGCGACGCGTGGCTTTCGGCAAGGAATTGCCGCACCCCGTCTGCACCCAGCCGATCATGCAACGCAGTGACCTGATATCTGATGCTCACCAACTCTTGTGCCGCTTGCGAGGAATAAAGTTTGCTGAGGCCAAGGCGCGTGAAATGATTTTCGACGCGCTGACCAAGGATATTTGGCCAGCCTTCGAAGGGTTCGACAAAGAAGCGAACCGACGCTGGCGCTGTTTCCAACACCTCTGCCCGCAACCATAGCTCGCCTTCGATTTCATCGTAATAAGGATGAATGTATTGCTGTGCCTCATTTGCGAGAGGCTGATCGTGCTTGGTTTTGTTACAGTCTGCACATGACGGCACAAGGTTATGGGGCGCCACCGCGAGCGCTGGGTAATGCGCCTTCGGCAAAACATGATCGAGGGTGGACACAACGCGATGGCCGCAAAATGGGCATCTTCCATGTTCAGCCGAGGCTATAAGCGCGTCGTATATTCCTCGCCCCGGCGATTTGGCCGCCGCCATCCGCCCATCGTAAAGCCGGATCATTTCTTTGGTCGTCACCGATCCATTCACGCCAGTATGAACGGCTGTAGTGTGCAATCGCCCCTGCTCCGCCGCCGCGTCATAAGCCGCAGCCGATGCCACCACAGAAGCGGTTATATCTTCCATCCGTTGTTTGAGGCCCGCATCCCGAATCCGGCTGATGCAGGTTTCGAAGGCATCTTCTGCCGTGATAGTCGGTTTATCGACGCGCCACATTAATCGTCACCGCCATCACGAGATGCGATCATTCCTTGCACGATAGCGCGAGCTTCTGCGCCGAGCTGACTGCCGAAATTCTCCAGCACCTCGTCATAGTCCGGCGAGGCTTCCACAGCCTGCGCCAGAAGCTGATGGAAACCTGAATCGGTGACTTCAAGGCCGAAAACCTCACGAGTCAGAATGCCAACATTTTCGCCGAAAGTTTGAATATCCGGTCGTTCGATAGCCACTTCACGCCCCGACCGTCGCAACTTCCAAACGCATCGCTTGGGCACCTCCTGCAAAACCACAGGGGAATGCGTGGCGATTAGCGCGACCCCATTCCGGTTGGAAAGCAGATCCGACAGAGAACGAACAAACGCTGACAGCAATGGCGGATGCAAATGCGCTTCCGGCTCATCAAGGAATACCAGCGTTTTTTCCTCCACGGTTTCAACAAGTCGGGTGATCGTCAGAAGAACGATCTTATGGCCGGAGCTAAGTTTCGCGAACACGCGCGCAGCTTCGCCCTTTACCTCTTCCTCGTCGCTCTGGTCTGCCAGTGAAGCGATGTTTGCTTCCCGGAATATCGGATCGGCTTCAAGGACCGCGAGGGCTTTCCGCCAACGCTCCAGCTTAGGAAGCTGGCCTGTTACCAGCTTTACGCTTGCGCCGAATTCGCGCCCGAGAATGCCGGGAGTCTTGGGCGCTCCGTCCGATGCCGATGAAGTTTTTTTGAGGCCGATATACTGATACCGAACGCCTTCTGATTTGTTCTGGCGAACGGGCAATGGCTCGAAGGGATCGAACGCGCTGAACGTGACGGAGACTATGTTCTCAAAAATCGGCTCCGGATCGTCCTCGAAATCCTCGAACGGATTATCGTCATTCCGGAATTTTCCTACGTCGCTGCTTTCCGCGTCACGCTCGACCAACGCCCGTGTCATCAGTTGCAGGTGATGTGTTTTGCCTACACCATTCCTGCCAATAAGAACGTGAATGTTTGTTGGGGGGTTCGAATCTGGCTTGACCTTGAATTCGAATTTCACCGGATCAAGTTTGGCCGTGCGTCTACGGGGCGGCTCATAGCTGAACGCATAGCTCGTCAAACGGACGCCGCCGTTGGCGATACGGCGAAACTGGCCACGAACGGAGGAGCGGCTAACCGAACGCAGGAGGGAAACGCCCATCACATCCTCGTCGAGGGCACGCTCAAACAGATCATTGTCTACCGCGACGTCTCGAAGGCCATCAAAAAATTTTCGCCGAATGACTTCGCCCATGGCGCTGGCGCGCTCATAATAGGTGTCGTCTTGGCCGAGCGAGAAGAAGGTTTCGTCCAGAGCGTCAAATTCTTGAGGTATGGGCGGCCTACGTTGTTCGGAGGTTAGGCCAAACTGGCCAATTTTAACTTCACCTATCCGATGCTGCTCGCCTTCTTCATCATAGTAAAAGAGGACGTACATGGTCGAGAATTTGAACCAGTCATCCCAATTATCAGTCAGAAGAAATGCTTTGTTTTTTGCGCCCGAAGGTAAGCGCGAGCCGTGAGGTATGACGGTGAAGAACATGACGAATACTATCGCAGGCATTTTCAACCTTCAATGCGGTATCGGAACGATTTTCATCGCAATCTGCCGGGCGTTGCCCTCCGGGCCGCGTCCTACGCGCTGACGCGCCCGGAGCCTGTAGTCTCCGCCATCCGGTGACGACCGACTAACGCAAACAGGGTCCGCTTCTCGCGAAGCGGGCTTTTTTCGTTTCAGGAAAGATCGGGGCTGCGCCCCCATCGCCGTCAAGACCAAGCCCTTTGGGCAGAAAACGGTGGCCGTGTTGTCGCTACGCTCCGGCCCGCACCACCCACCGTTTTCCGATCTGGACGGCGAAACCCTGCTCATTGCCGCGTGGCTAGTCGGGTTGCATGTGCAACCCCTAGTTCAAGGTATTGAAAATGGAGAATAAATCAGAAATCAGAATCTATGTGGCGTGTCTTGCCGCGTATAATAACGGCATTCTGCATGGGCGTTGGATCGACGCCGATCAGGAGGCATGGGCGATCTATGACGAGATTGCCGCGATGCTCAAGGCGTCACCGAGACCCGACGCCGAGGAATGGGCCATCCATGATTATGAAGGCTTTGAAGGCGTCCGCATCGAGGAATATGCAGGGATCGACAGCGTAGCGGAAAAGGCCGCGTTCATTGCCGAGCATGGCGAGCTAGGTGCGGAGCTTATCTCCCACTTCGGGGATTTGGACGAAGCACGGGACGCGATGAAGGATCGCTTTCTTGGCACGTTTGCCAGCCTTGCCGACTATGTGGAGGATTTGACCGAGCAATGCACCGCCATCCCTGAAAATCTACGGTATTATATCGACTGGCAAGCGATGGCGCGGGACGCGGAAATGTCCGGCGATGTGTTCGCCATCCGAACCGCTCGCGATGAAACCCATGTTTTCGCGGGGGCTGATATGGAGACGCGGACATATTGCTTCACATGGCGCGGCATCGAGATCGAGGCGATCTATACGCCGCTGCAATGGAAAACCATCGCGCATCTTGAGGTGCGGAGCGTCAATCCCGAACGCGCTCCGCTCCCCATCACGGAAACGGGCTATCGCTCCCACTTCCACCAGCCCGGCACCATCGAGGCGCAGGGCGGCGATGTGGTCGCGCAGATTGTCGCGTGGCTGGACGAAGAAGCGCAATCGCCCGCATGGCGGGCGCACGAACAGGCCGCGCGGCAGCTATCGCTTTTCTAGGGTCGCGCATTCCTTGCGGCTCCGGCCTGTGCTGGCCGGAGCTTCCAGAGCATCCCGTCGAGGCCGCAATGCTCGAATGCCATGACGTTTGCCGCGCCATAGGCGATCAGGATGCTATCGGCATTGTTGCCCTTCACGGGCTGTTGCGCGGCGGGGTCGATGAACGCCACGCGGCCTTTCAGGAACAGGATCGCGTCGGCGGTCGATAGAACAACATCGTGGAACCACCGCGCACCGACGCGCGGCGGAATGAGCGCGACGCCGTTGCCGTGCCGCGCCAGCTTCGACAGCCACGCTTTCGCGGGCGCGATGCCGCCATAGGGAGGATTGAGCCAGACTCTCCCCCGCCATTCTCGGGCAAGACCGTTGTGATCTATCGTGAAGCCCTTGGCGGCGCAGCGGGTCGGATTGTCGATATTAGCGCAGGGGTCGAGATCGAAAGGCCCGAGCGCGGCGATATAGTGCAGAGGTGTTTGCCAATCGTCGCGCGTGGCGGCGGTGCGGCTGGAAAATGGGATCATTGGCAGATTTCCAAACGAGGCTCGCCGGATGGTCGGCGGCGCAACGCCTGCCAGCGGTGCGATTCTCGTTCGGGGGGATAAGGGCGCGGACAGCGCCGCTTGCCTATGGCGATGGACGGCGGTTCGCCCGTTCAGTGCGGATCATCGCGAGCAGCGATTGCGCCGCCGCCAGGTTGCACTTGGCGGCGGACAGGCCGAGGGCCGCTTGCTGGAAAAGGGCGGCAAGCTGCGCGTCGGTTTTCTTAGCCAGATCGGCTTTTGTGATTTTGAACATGGATTCCTCCGGTTGTTTGCGCCGCCCCCGATGGGCCGCGTTGGGGAGGAAAAATCAGTCCCGCATGAATGAGGTGCATTGCCCGTCAATCGGAACGGACGTGGAGAAGGCTGCTCCGCACGCCTTGCACCCACAGCCATTCATCGGGCGATAGAACGAACCCACCCGCACCCCATCGGGGCCGGACGGATCACGGAGGGAAACGGGCAAAAGGGCAAAGCGGTCAGGCAGACCGCCGCCAGTCCGGCTTTTCAGTTCGGCGGCATCACCCGAGTTCTGGACCACGCGGCGCGGAGCGCGTGTTGTCCGCGCCGTCTTTGACGGGCGAGCCGTCCCGCGCCATCTGGCGATAGCGGGCGGCATCACGATACAGGCCGAGCATCTGCCGCGCATGGCGTTCGCGCACCGCGACGACGCGGGCTTGCAGTCCTTGCCGCTCCTGCAACTGCGCTTGCACAAGGGCATGACGCTGATTGCGATCACGCTGCATCCCGAAATAGGCTTCCACCTCATTCTGTTTGCGGACCTTGAAATAGCGTCCGGTCACTATGTCCCAAAGGCCCTTCGCACCCTTGCGGACGCGGGCCGCGCGGTCGCGCTGCTCGTTGCCGAACCGCTCGCGCTGCATCCGGTCGAGCTTCTGCCGTTCCGCGCGATGGGCATCCCGCATGGTCAGCTTCTCGTCGCGAAGTGGCTTGATCGCTTGAGCCGCGATCCGCTTGGCCTCCGCGATATGCCGCGACAGGCGCGGCGCGATGGTGTCGCCGATCTCGCGTATCGTGTCGGGGACGTTCTTCAGGTCACCGGGATCGCCGAGCCGCGCCCGAACGGCTTTGACCTTTTCGCCCGTCACACGGGCAACGGCGAACGCCTGCCCGTCTATCGTGACGGCGACATGATTGTTCCGCTCGCCGTGGGCGAGATACATACCGCATTCTTCCAGCGCACGGGCGAAGGCCGCTCCATTGTCGGACTTGGCCCAACATTCCTTGATGGCCTGTTTCACCTCGCGAGAATCGAGATTGCCGCGTTTCGCCTGCTGCCAATCGGCAAGCGTCATGTTGCGCGTATCGCGCAGCCGGAAATCGCGAAGCCCCTCCGGCATCTCCCATCCGTTTTCGAGATAGAGTTGCTTCGATACACCGCGCAGTTGGAGCTTGAAGTGGGAAAGCTGTTTTGCCGTCATGGTTTGGGCATCAATGCGTGACCACACCGCATGGGCATGGCGGCGGCCTTCCTTCTCATGGAACACGATCATGCGCGGCTGGCCTTTCAGCCCCATCCGCTCCTCGATCATGTCACACGCCTTCTCGAATACCTCGACCCGCACCGACTCGTTGGCGGGCGGGTTGAGCGACACGGAAAAAAGAAACTGCCTGCACTTCGTTCCCACCGACAGCGCATGGGCTTCCTTCATCGCGCCCATGAGATCGTCCGCGACAAAGCCGCTAACCTCATGGATTTCGACATGCTCGTTTTCCTCCGTTTTCATCAGGTGGAGGCCGAGCGCCTTCGCGCCGCCGCGCTGGGACGCTTTCAGGATCATGGCTCGACCTCAAGGTTCAGGGCGTCGATCAGCAGGCGGCGCATGTCCCGCACATCGGCGGCGGCAGACATAAGGGCCGCTTCCGTGTCCGGCGTGACGGGCAGGCTTCCCGTGTTCGCCGACTTCGCCAATTGGTTCAGGTTGGACGACAGGCGGGATTGCCCGAGCAGGCCCAAGACCTGCGCCAATGCCTGATGATCCTTGACGGGATGCTTGCCCCGCCGATGCGGCGGCGGGCTGGCGGCATCGAACAGCCGCCAGTGGATATAGGCCGACAGCGACATGCCGACCGCTTCCGCTTCTAACCGGGCGCGTTGCTCGAAGGTGAGCCGGAGCGAGAAAGGGGCTGGGCGTGGTGGCTTTTCCTCCATCCCGCCCCCGCTCAAGCTATCCGACGCCTCCGACCACCAGCCGGACGGCTGGCGCTCGGGGCGTCTCCGTCTTGCGGTTCATTGGCGTTGGAAGGGGTGCCGCGTCCGAGGCTCGATTGTTGAAGGATGATATTCCAATCCTTCAAAATCTCGGTCAAAGGTTTCGAAACTGATCCCGGCGGGTCCGCCAATAACCTTCGATTTAATTGATAAATTATCAAATCAAGGCCACTATTCCCATGGCCGCCCCCCGGTGGCCACCGCGCTTGATGCGGGCACCGCTTACCAATAACGGCTGGACGACCGACTTTCGGCGTCATAGTTTCTCTCTGAAATTAGGAAAATTTCAGGGGGTAAGCATGGCCGTAGCAGTTAAGATTCCGAAAAAGGCGCAAGATCGTCTTTCGACTGGCCTTCGCCGTTATCAGGCCATCGTTCGCAAACTTGCAGAGCGGGACATTTCCGAGGCCGACACTGTTACGGTTATTAAGGACATGCTGACCGATATTTTTGGTTATGACAAATATGAAGAGCTAACCAGCGAGCAGCAAATCCGAGGCACATTCTGCGACTTGGCAATCAAGGTTGACGGCAAAATCCAATATTTGTGTGAGGTGAAGTCTGCCGGAACCTCTCTCAATGACAACCATCTGCGCCAAGCCGTGAACTATGGAGCGCACCATGGCATCGAGTGGGTCATTCTTTCCAACGCCATAGTCTGGAAAATCTATCGCATAAAATTTTCGCAGCCCATCGATTGGGAAGAAGTTCTTTGCTTCGACATGGGTGCAATCAGCCGCTCGGCGGAGGATTTGGCCAAGCTCTTTATGCTCTGCCGGGAAAGTGTAAACGGTGAAACCCTTGATGCCTTCCACCGCCAAGCGCAAATCGTGAATCGCTTCGTAATTGCTGAGACAATGCTGTCAGATGCAGTGGTTGGGGCGCTCAGGAAGGAGTTTCGGCGAATCTTCGACGGCTTGAAGGTCAATGAGGAAGAATTGCGCATCCTTCTCACCAACGAAGTTATCAAACGTGATGCGTTAGATGGCGATGGAGCAACGGTTGCCAGAGCGACCATCAAGAAGGCCGAGAGCGCCAGTAAGAGAAGAGCAGCGAGAGCGGCAAAGGCAGAAACGTCCACCTAGTTTTTAGGCGCTGTTCATCAGATTGGCGCCCAAATCTTGCATCAGGTATCGAACGCACGGAGCAGCGTCAGGATCTCTTGCGCGCAGCCAGATCGCGCGCCAGACTGTCAAGCTATTGGCCTTTCGGCGCGCCGCTGCAGTCTTCTTACACGCCCCTGAAATAGCGCCTCATGCACTACCGGTCTGACCAACGAGATGGGCCGGATCAATGCCCTCTGCCTTCCATGCGGACATCCATCGCTGCTCGGCCGGATTCTCATAAAGGATCGCCGGATAGCCCTCTGCCGCATACCAGCCATGCTCTCGCATTTCCGCATCCAGTTGTCCTGGTCCCCACCCTGCATATCCGAGAGCGATCAGCCATCGTTCCGGCCCTCTACCCTCCGCAATCGCGCGCAGCACATCGAGGGAACCAGACAGCCCGCCAAAAGGCACCACCTCAATAGTCCCTTCCCCGCCCCAATCCGATGAATGGAGCACGAATCCGCGGGATGTTTCCACCGGGCCGCCGTGATGGACCGGGCAATCGGGGGACATACCAGGATCTATACCCACATCCTTCAACAGATCGTGGAACCCCATATCGGGC
Organism: Caenibius tardaugens NBRC 16725; assembly: GCF_003860345.1. Lineage (GTDB taxonomy): Bacteria > Pseudomonadota > Alphaproteobacteria > Sphingomonadales > Sphingomonadaceae > Caenibius > Caenibius tardaugens. The sequence continues at coordinate 4,107,642 of NZ_CP034179.1, read as the reverse complement.
CTGATATGGCCAACCCCTATGCCCAGTGCACCGTTTTCATCGTGCAGGCACATGGCGATAACCGCGTGGTCAAAATTGGGGTCGAACATCCCCGGCATCGCAAGGAGGAGCCGGCCGGATAGAAACTGCGCGTCGGTCATCAGGCAATTCTAGCGCAATCGTGGCTGCGATTGCACGCCTTCCCCTCAAACGACGCACATATTATCGTCCAATAGCGATGTAGGTAAAGCCCTTCCCCTCCACATCATCGCGGACATAGATGTTGCGAAGATCGATCAGGATAGGTGCTTTCAGCGCCTGTTTCATGCGTGCGAAATCGAGCGCACGGAACGCATCCCATTCGGTGACGATGACAGCCGCATCGGCGCCTTCAAGCGCGGAATAGGCTCCGTCGCAGAATGTCACGCCAGACAGCAGAGCAGCCGCCTGCTCCATCCCTTCGGGATCATAAGCCTGTATTTTCGCGCCATTATCCTGCAGCGTCTGGATGATCGCCAGAGCAGGTGAATCCCGCATATCGTCGGTGTTAGGCTTGAACGTCAGGCCCAGAATGGCGACGGTCTTCCCTTGAACCGATCCGCCCATCGCACTGATGACCTTGCGCCCCATGGAACGCTTGCGATTATCGTTCACGGCCACCACCGCCTCGACAATCCGCAAGGGCGCCTCATAGTCCTGCCCGGTCTTCAGCAGGGCCAGCGTATCCTTGGGAAAACAGGAACCGCCATAACCGGGCCCCGCATGCAGGAACTTGGACCCAATCCGGTTGTCGAGCCCGATACCGCGAGAGATATCCTGCACATTCGCCCCTACCTTTTCGCAAAGATCGGCAATTTCGTTGATGAAACTGATCTTCGTCGCAAGAAAGGCATTCGCGGCGTATTTGGTGAGTTCGGCACCACGGCGGGACATAGCGACAATCGGCGATTTATTGAGAAACAAAGGCCGGTAGATTTCACGCAAGACCTGTTCGCCCCGCTCATCCTCGCAACCGATCACGATCCTGTCGGGATGTTTGAAATCCTCAATTGCGGCGCCTTCACGGAGGAATTCCGGGTTCGAAGCAACGGATACATCAAGATCGGGCCGCACTTCGCGAATTATCCGCAGCACTTCATCCCCCGTCCCCACGGGAACTGTCGATTTGGTGACAACAACCGTGCCCGGTGCAAGGTACTCTGCCATTTCCCGCGCTGCGGCATAGACATAGCTCAGATCGGCGTGGCCATCGCCACGGCGTGAAGGCGTGCCCACGGCGATAAACACCGCATTGGCCTGGGGGACCGCTTCGGCAAGATCCGTGGTGAAGCGCAGGCGCCCTGCTTTGGCATTACTGCTGACCAGACTTTCCAGACCGGGCTCAAAAATCGGAATGCGACCCGAACGGAGGGCATCGACCTTGGCGGCGTCCTTGTCGATGCAGACGACATCATGGCCGAAATCCGAAAAGCACGTGCCCGAAACCAGGCCCACGTAGCCCGTGCCGATCATTGCGATACGCATCAATAGTCCTTTCCAGCGCAATCCGCTGCGGGCGGCGGGTAACACCGACCTGTGTAAGCTTGATTACCGTTCAGCGGCGCAACCGCCTTCCTAGAAGTGGATCGCGCGTCCATAGGCGGACAGGACGCTTTCGTGCATCATTTCGCTGAGTGTGGGGTGTGCGAAGACGGTCTGGATCAGTTCGGCCTCGGTCGTCTCCAACTGCTTGCCCACGACATAGCCCTGGATCAGTTCGGTCACTTCCGCACCGATCATATGCGCGCCCAGCAGTTCGCCGGTCTTCGCATCGAACACCGTCTTGATGAACCCTTCCGGCTCGCCCAGCGCGATCGCCTTGCCATTGCCGATAAACGGGAAGTTGCCCACCTTGACGTCGTAGCCCGCATCCTTCGCTTTCGCTTCGGTCAGCCCGACAGAGGCAATCTGCGGATGGCAATAAGTGCAGCCCGGAATGTTGTTCCGGTCCAGCCCATGCGGATGGACATCCTTGTTGCCCAGTTCCTGCGCAATCGCTTCGGCCGCCGTCACCCCTTCATGGCTGGCCTTGTGCGCCAGCCAGGGGCCCGGCACGCAATCGCCAATCGCCCACAGGCCCTGCACGCCCGTGCGGCCATAATCGTCAATCTGGATAAACCCGCGGTCCAGCTTCACACCCAGCGGCTCCAGCCCGATGTTTTCCGTATTCGGCTGAATGCCCACCGCCACAATCACATGGCTGTATGTGGATGTCTCGACCTTGCCGTCCTTGCCCTTGATCCGGGCAGTCACCCCTTTGGCATCGGTCTTCAGGTCTTCCAGCGCGGCCCCCGTCTGGATCGTGATGCCCTGCTTGGTCAGCGCCTTTTCCAGAAAGGCCGACACATCGGCATCTTCCACTGGCACAATCCGGTCCATCATTTCCACAACTGTCACTTCCGCGCCGATATCGTTGTAGAAGCTGGCAAATTCGATCCCGATCGCACCCGAACCAATCACCAGCAGCTTGCCCGGCATTTCGGGGGGCGTCATCGCATGACGATAGGTCCACACCCGCTGGCCATCGGCCGGGGCAAACGGCAGATCGCGCGCCCGTGCGCCCGTGGCCACGATGATGTGTTTGGCGTTCAGCGTTTCGCTGCCCTTTTCGCCCTTCACCGCAAGCTGGCCGGGGCCGACCAGCGCACCTTCGCCCATATGGACGGTGATCTTGTTCTTCTTCATCAGGTGCGTGACGCCCTGATTGAGCTGTTTGGCCACGCCGCGCGAACGCTTCACAATGGCCGCCAGATCGGCCGTGATATTGTCCGCAGCCAGACCATAGTCCTTGGCATGCTGCATCTGGTGAAACACTTCGGCCGAACGCAGCAGCGCCTTGGTCGGAATGCACCCCCAGTTCAGGCAAATGCCCCCAAGGTTCTCCCGCTCCACAATCGCCGTCTTCAAACCCAACTGCGCAGCACGGATCGCCGCTACATAACCACCCGGGCCCGATCCCAGAACAATGACGTCATACTGTCCGGACATGATATTCTCCGATTGATCGTATTCGCAGGGATCAGGCGACGAGGCCCAGTGGCTTTTCCACCAGTTCGCGGAAGGCCGTCATCAGTTGGGCGCCATCGGCGCCATCGATGGCGCGATGGTCAAAGCTGCCGGTGACCGACATCACCGTCGCAACGCCAAGCGTGCCATCCTCCATCACCCACGGGCGTTTCTCGCCCGCGCCAATGGCCAGGATCATCGCCTGTGGCGGATTGATCACCGCATCGAACTGCTTGATCCCCATCATGCCCATGTTCGACAGGCTGGCCGTGCCGCCCTGATATTCGTGCGGCTGCAACTTGCCGTCCTTCGCCTTGGCTGCAAGCTCGGCCATCTCGGTCGAAATCTGCGCCAGCCCCTTGGCCGCAACATCGGTGACAATCGGGGTGATCAGACCGCCCGGAATGCTCACCGCAACCGAGACATCCGCCCGCTTGTACTGCCGCATCACATCGCCGGCAAAGGACACGTTGCAGGCAGGCACCTGCATCAGCGCCATACCCAGCGCCTTGATCAGCATGTCGTTGACCGAAAGCTTGATATGGCGCGCGGCCAGAGCCGCATTCAGTTCCCCGCGCAGCGCGAGCAAGGCATCAAGCCGCACGTCCACGGTCAGATAGATATGCGGCACCTGCTGTTTGGATTCGGTCAGGCGGCGCGCAATCACCTTGCGCATGCCGGACAGCTTCACATCCTCGAACGGAATGCCGAAATCAGGCAGGGCATCCGTCAGCGACGTGGCCACAGGTTGCCCGGTGGGGGCAGGAGCGGCGGCAACAGGCGTGGCCGTGCCTGCCTTCGCATCGACCACATCCGCCTTGACGATCCTGCCATTGGGGCCGCTGCCCTGCACACCGGCCAGATCGACACCCGTCTGCTCCGCAATCCGCCGGGCCAAAGGCGATGCGACAATGCGATCGCCCTTTTCCGCAGCCTTGGGCACCGCCGCACGCGCCGGGGCGGGCCTGGCCTCTGCCGCAGGGGCAGGCGCCGCAACCGGTTCCGCCGCTTTGGCCGCCGGCTCGTCTGCAACCTTCGGTGCAGGTGCCTTGGGCGCAGGCGCAGCCGTTTCCCCTTCCGCACCCAGCGTCGCAATCACCGTGCCGACTTTCACGTCTTCAGTGCCTTCGGGCACCGCAATCGAAAGAATCGTCCCCTCGTCAACCGCCTCGAATTCCATCGTCGCCTTGTCGGTTTCAATCTCAGCAAGAATATCGCCCGAAACAACGGTATCCCCTTCCTTCACCAGCCACTTGGCCAGTGTCCCTTGCTCCATCGTGGGGGAAAGCGCGGGCATCTTGATATCGATCGGCATGTGAAAGCTGTCTCCGACGAGGCGGTTTGTCGTATGCCCCGTCATTGGCCAAAATGAGCGTTCGGGGCAAGGTTCTTGCGCAGGCGGGAATAGTAACCGATACCTGTGCCTGCACGAAAGGGGGGAATATGCGCGTATATCTGGTTATTATCGACGAAACGGAGGAGGCGTCGGTCGCCCTTCGCTTCGCCGCGCGCCGTGCCGCCAAAACCGGGGGCACCGTGCATATCATCGCCCATGTTCCGCAACAGGATTTCAACGCATTTGGCGGCATTCAGGCGACAATCGAGGCCGAAGCCCGTGATCGCGCAGAAGTGGTGGCAACGGGCGCTGCCGGCAGCATACTGAGCGAGAGCGGAAAAATGCCCACGATTACCGTGCGCGTGGGCGATAGCGCGAAAGTGGTTCTCGAATATCTCAACGAACATCCCGAAGTGGCTGCACTGGTCCTCGGCGCCGCAGCGGAAGGCAACCCCGGCCCGCTGGTAACCCACTTTACCGCGGCAGCCGGTTCCATGCCGTGCCCCGTATTCGTGGTTCCGGGCGGATTGAGCCAGGAAGATCTTGAACGCCTGAGTTGAGCCCTACCCCCAAAGATCAGCGTTTCTTGCGCCCCTGATGCCGAATATTCGCGGGTCTGCCCCTTTTTCCGACCAGATGATTGCCCTTGCGTTTCAGCGGTGAGGGCTTGCCGCGCGGTTCCACAGGCGCACCGACACCGTCAACAGGCTCAAACTTCAGCGCCCCGGTCAGCGGATTCGCTTCAGCAAGGCGTAATTGCAGACGATCGCCGACGGCAAACGTCGTGCCGGTGCTTTCGCCAACAAGCTGCCGCGCGGCTTCATCGTGATAAAACCGTTCCGCACCCAACACGGAGACAGGCACCAGCCCATCGCCGCCAAGCCCAATGATAGTGGCAAACAGGCCAAAACGCTGCACGCCCGTAACCCGTGTTTCGAACGCTTCCCCGATCCGACCCGAGAGCCAGGCCGCCACGTAGCGATCGATCGTATCCCGCTCCGCCTCCATCGCCCGCCGTTCAGCCACGCTGATCGCCTCGCTCACCCGGGTGAGATCCGCACGATCCCGATCCGACAGGCTCGATGTTGCGGGCAGATTGCCCTTGGGCGCGGGTTGCTCGAGACCGAAGGCGTCGACCAGCGCGCGGTGAACGAGCAAATCGGCATAGCGGCGAATTGGCGAGGTGAAATGCGCATAAGAGCCTAATGCAAGCCCGAAATGCCCCGCATTGCGCGGCCCGTAATAGGCCTGGGTCTGGCTGCGGAGAACCGCCTCCATAATCAGCGCCTTTTCATTTTCATCCGCAATATCCTTGAGCATGCGGTTGAAAAGACCGGGCGTTATCACCTGGCCGAGTGCCAGTTTACGCTCAAAAGTTGCAAGGTAATCCTTCAGCGCGACCAGCTTTTCCCTGCTGGGTGGCTCGTGAATGCGGTAGACAACTGGCGACGCCTTGCTTTCCAGCGCCTTTGCTGCGGCCACATTCGCCGCGATCATGAAATCTTCAACCACGCGATGGGCATCCAGCCTTTCGCGGATCGCGATCGATGCGATCTTGCCTTGTTCGTCCAGCACCACCCGGCGTTCGGGAAGTTCCAGTTCCAGAGGATCGCGTTTGTGACGCGCGCTTTCCAGAGCCCGCCAGCAGGCCCACAGGTTCTTGAGATTATCCTCTGCCTCGCCGCTATCGATGCGCGCCTGCGCATCTTCGTAGGCGATGTTTTCCGAGATGCGCACCAAGGCCCGGGTAAAATGCCAGGATTTGATCTGGCCTTCCTTGGACACCGACAGATGGCAAACCATCGCGGCGCGATCTTCGCCCTCTTTCAACGAACAGACATCGGCGGAAAGGACTTCCGGCAACATCGGTACGACCCGGTCGGGAAAATACACCGAATTGCCGCGTTTGCGCGCTTCCCGGTCGAGCTTGCCGCCCGGCCGCACATAAAAGCTGACATCCGCGATCGCCACAACCGCGCGGAAGCCCCCATCCCCATCCGGTTCCGCCCAGATCGCATCATCGTGATCACGCGCATCCGCCGGATCGATGGCGACGATGGGCAAGTGGCGCAGGTCTTCGCGATTCTCCGCGCTCAGCGGCAATTGCGTGGCAAGCTTGCCTTCCTCCAGAACGTCACCGGAGAAGATGTGGGGGATGCCATGTTTGTGGATCGCGATCAGGCTGAATGCGCGCGGCGCAAGCGGATCGCCCAGCACCTGAATAACCCGGACCCCGGCGCGGGGGCCCCGCCCCGCGGGCTCTGCAAGCACCAGATTGCCCTTTTCCGCCCCGGCTAGGTCCGCGATTGCGCTGGCATGGCGCACACGCCGGTCCACAGGCGCAAGCCATGTTTTGCCGTTGCCATCAATCTCGACAACGCCCAGCAAAGCCTCGCCCTGGTTGGGCAGCTTTTTCATCGGATGGGCCAGCCATCCGGAGCCAGTTTCTTCCGTCCGCGCGAGAACCCGTTCGCCCACGCGCAGCGCAGGCCCTTTCCCGCGCCGTTCTACGATCCGCAAGCGCGGCGGCGGCGCGGCATCGTCAGGTGCCCAGCTATCGGGTATGGCCAGCGCTTCGCCATCATCGATTTCGACAATGCGCAGGACAGTGACCTTGGGTACGCCCCCCATGAGATGGAACGCGGTGCGCTTCCCATCGATCAGCCCTTCGTCCGCCATATCGCGCAACAATTTCTTGAGCGCGATCTTTTCCTGCCCTTTTAGGCCGAATGCCTTGGCAATTTCGCGTTTGCCCGCAGGGACTTCCGAGTTCTGAATGAAATCGAGAACCTGCTGTTTCGATGGCAGACCCGGGGCGATTTTGGGCGGACGGGCCAAATCAGTATGCTCTTGCCACAAAAATCCGCTCTACCGCAGGCGCGCCGGTGAAAATGCACGTGCCATCGGCAGCAGTGGCATCCATCGGCACATTACGGATCGTGAGCTTCAGCGCCTTGAGCTGTTCGACAACCTTGTCGAGCGCTTCGCCAGTCGGCCTAGACCATTGCACTTCGACCCAACCAGGGAAGACCTTCCCTTCGGCAAAGAAGTCGGTGAGCGCATCGAGCGTATCGATCCCGCGCGTGATATTCGCATCGCGGCGATCGCGCGCTTCCTGGAACAGATTTTGTTGAATGTCCTGCAGCAGGCCGGCGATACCGGCGACGCATTCCTCGCGCGAGGGCGCTGAAAAATCGGGCTTGGCCGCATCATTCCACAACCGGTCCCGCCGCAACTGGCTGACCTTGCCATTTTCCATGTCACGGCCACCAATTTCCAGGATGACAGGCGCACCCTTGCGCACCCAATCCCAGCGTTTTGCAGCAGCCTTGCCCGGCTTGGTGTCGAGCAGTACCCGCACGGGTTCGCCCAATGCCGTCTGCCCGGCGATCTGCGTGTGCAATTCGCGGCAATAGGCGATCAAGGCTTCATCCCCCGCATCATCGCGCAGCATGGGCAGGATAACCACCTGGAACGGTGCGATTGCAGGTGGCACCCGCAATCCATCGTCGTCCCCGTGGGTCATGATCACGCCGCCGATCAGGCGCGTGGACACGCCCCAACTGGTGGTGTGCGCGTGGCGTTGGCCACCTTCCCGATCCTGATACTGGATGCCCGCAGCCTCCGCAAAGCTGGTGCCGAGGTAATGCGAGGTACCGGCCTGCAAGGCCTTGCCATCCTGCATCATCGCTTCGATCGAATAAGTCGCCTCAGCCCCGGGAAAACGCTCATTCTCGGGCTTTTCCCCGGCGACAACCGGCATGGCCAGAACGTCTTCGGAGAAGCTCCGGTACATTTCGAGCGCACGCAGCGTTTCTTCCATCGCGCCATCGCGATCTTCATGCGCGGTATGCCCCTCCTGCCAGAGGAACTCGGATGTCCGCAAAAACATGCGCGTGCGCATTTCCCAACGGACCACATTGGCCCACTGGTTGGTCAGCATCGGCAGATCGCGCCAGCTTTGCACCCAACGCGCCATCGCCGCGCCGATCACGGTTTCAGAAGTGGGGCGAACCACAAGCGGTTCTTCCAGCTTCGCCTCGGGATCGGGGACCAGTCCACCCTTGTCACCCGCGACGAGCCGATGATGGGTAACCACCGCCATTTCCTTGGCGAAACCTTCAACGTGTTCCGCTTCTTTCGCAAAGTACGACAGCGGGATGAACAGCGGGAAATAACAGTTCTGCACACCGGCGGCCTTGATCCGGTCATCCATCAATCGCTGGATGCGTTCCCAGATGCCATAACCCCACGGTTTGATCACCATGCAGCCACGCACGCCCGATTCTTCGGCCATATCGGCTTGCGACACGACCGCCTGATACCATTGGGCGAAATCGTCGGCGCGCTTGACGGAAAGAGCATGGCGTATTGCGGACACGGATATCTCGTTTTTCTGGGTGGATTCTTTGCCTGCTCCATAAGGCAAAACCCGCTCATGTCGAGCGGGTCTCACCAGTTCGCACAAGGTCCGCGAATTATCGCGGCGAGTCCACTATCCCGCCTACTTGCCCAGAGAATCGAGTTTCCGTTGCATTTCGGCCATCTGTTCACGCAGTGAAGCCAGTTCATCCTTTTCCTGCGCCGGCACCTCATCCGAAGCCGGGCTGGCCTTGTTATCGCCGGGCATGAACGCCGATGTCGCGGCCTTGAACATCGCGATATTCGTTTCGGCCAGACGGGCAAATGGATTGGTTGACACGCCGCCCTTGAATGCTTCCTGCAGCTTCTTCTGATTGGTGACGAAGTTTTGCATCGTGGCTTCGAGGTAATGGGGCATCATGGACTGCATCGAATTGCCATACATGCTGATCAACTGGCGCAGAAAACTGACGGGGAGCATCTGTTCCCCGTTGGCTTCTTCTTCCATAATGATCTGCGTCAGAATGGAATGGGTAATGTCCACCCCTGTCTTCGCATCAAGCACCTGAAACTCGATGCCTTCCCGCGTCATCCGCGAAAGGTCTTCCAGGGTGATATAGCTGGACGAACTCGTATTATAGAGACGTCTGTTGGCGTACTTCTTTATGATGACCGGACCGTTTTCGGTTCCGCCCGCTTTTGCCATCGCCGCGTTCCTCCATCATTCCCCAAAAAAAGGCGTTTAGCATGCGCGATGTGTGCAGTGCAACAAGAGGGCTAGAGACGTTGGAAACGTTGTCCCAATATGGTCAGCAGTTCATATTGTGTCAGGCCCGCGACTTGTGCGGCTTCGGGCAGATCGTAAGGCACCTCGATCCAATCGCCTTCGCGCAGCGATGGCATTGCGGCAAGGTCAACAATGACCATATCCATGGAGATACGCCCCAGAATGGGTAGTGCAGCGCCATGACTGCGCAAAGCCCCTTTGCCGCCCCAGCTTCGCAGGAAGCCATCGGCATAGCCGATGGAGACAACACCGGCGCGGATAGGCCTGTCTGCGGTGAACGTGGCATTGTAACCGACGGTTTCGCCCGGTGAAATGTCCCGGCATTGAATGATCGCCACCTCAATCGTTGCGACCTGGCGAATCTGCCCCTCCAGCGCGGGACAGGGCACCCCCCCATAGAGCGACAGGCCCGGCCGCGTGACATCGAAGGCATAATCCGGCCCAAGCGTTATCCCCGCGCTATTGGCCAGACTACGGCGGCGTGCCGGAATGGCCGCACAGGCTTGCGCAAACCGCACCAGTTGCCTGTGGTTGAGTGCGCTCTCCTCGTCAGCCGATGCGAGATGCGACAGCAGAACATCGGTATCCAGCGCCGCGATCTCCGACGCAGCCGCATCTTCGTGCGCAATCCCGAGGCGGTTCATGCCGGTATCGATCATAAGATCGCAGCGTCCGCCACCGGTTTCCTGCCATAACCGCGCCTGATGCACGCTGTTGATCACGGGCTTCACGCCCACTGCCCGCGCATAGGCGCAATCTGCCGCGTTCAACGGACCGTGGAGCACAGAAATCTGGTCGGCAGGCACATGGGGCAACAAGCCCGGAACTTCCCCCCAATGCGCCACGAAAAAGTCGCGCGCACCCGCATCGCGCAGCACCGGTAGCGCCGCATCTATGCCCAGTCCGTAGGCATTTGCCTTGACCGCGGCGCCCGCCCGCGCCTCTCCTGACATGGCATTCAGAACGCGCCAGTTATGTTCCAGCGCGGCATGATCGAGACGAAGGCGAAGGGCAGGAGCGGGTGGGTTAAGCGACATCTTCTGTGAAATCTTGCGGCGGACCGGAAGGGATACCCCATAGGCCGACCAGCAGGGAAACAAGAACGAACAGCCATGTGTACCAGAGACCGGCATAGGCGTCGCCCGACTTGGCCACGATATAGTTGGCAATCAGCGGAAGGAAACCTCCGAAATAGCCTGCCCCGATATGATAGGGGATCGACATCGAACTATACCGGATTCGCGCCGGGAACAATTCCGCGAGTAGCGCGGCAGCCGACCCGAATGTCAGCGCCGAAAGCGCACCGAGCACCACGAGGATCGCAACGATCCCCAATGCCCGCGGCCATGATGGTTGTTGAACGGAAAAGTCAAAACCACGCGCGGCAAGTGCCGTTTCGATCCCAACCTTGCGCGCAGCGTTATCGTTCATCCATGCTTCCGGCAGGGCGATATCCTGCCCCCCTGCGGTCAGCCGCAAGGTATCGCCCTTCACGATCGTATAGGGCACACCGCTGGCCACCAGCGTTTCAAGCACGCGCCCGCATGGGCTTGCCCGCGTGCCCGAAAGATCTCCGAAGGGATCGGTGCTGCAGGCAGGCCCTTCGACTTGCACCGGATTAGCTTCGGCAGCAGTCCATATCCCCGGATTGGCGAGATTGCCCATCATCCAGAACGCCGGGAACAGCAGTATCAATGTCAGGAAATTGCCAATGATGATCGGCTTTTTCCGCCCCACGCGGTCGGACCACTTGCCCACGGGCAGATAGAGAAACATCGTGATGAAGCCAGCCACGAACAGGATCAGTTCCACTGTCAGGCCATCGACCCGCATCGGGCCGCGCAAGAACGACAGGCTGGTGAAGAAGGCCGTGTACCAGATCGTTGTCAGACCTGCGGTAATGCCGAAAAGCGCGACAAAGATGCGCTTTTTGTTGCCGGGGTAGGTAAAGCTTTCGATAAAGGGGTTCTGCGAAGTTTCACCGGCCTCCTTCATCGCCTTGAATACGGGGCTTTCCGAAAGCTTGAAGCGCATCCACAGGGAAATGGCGAGCAAGATGATCGAAAGCAGAAAGGGCAGTCGCCAGCCCCAATCGCTGAAGGCATCTTCCGGAATGAACAAGCGGCACAGCAACACGACCGAGATGCTGAGCACGAAACCCCCGACAACACTGCCCTGAATGAAGCTGGTGTAGAAGCCGCGTCGATCAGGCGGTGCGTGTTCGGCCACATAGGTGGCGGCGCCGCCATATTCGCCGCCGAGCGCCAGACCCTGAAGAATTCGCAGGAATATCACGAGCAACGGGGCCGCCAGCCCGATTGATTCGGCATCGGGGACAAGGCCCACACCCGCCGTGGCGATGCCCATCAGCGTCACCGTCACAAGGAAGGTGTACTTCCGCCCCAACCTATCGCCCAGATAGCCGAAGAGGATTGCCCCGATCGGCCGAAAACCGAAACCGATGGCAAATGTCGCCCAGGTCAGAAGAACGGATAAGGTGGGGTTATCGGCAGGAAAGAAGGCCTTCGATATGACCGCGTAAAGCGTGCCGTATATGAAGAAATCATACCATTCGAATATGGTGCCTGCCGACGATGCCGCGATCACAAGGCGTACGTCTGACTCGTTTTCCTGCTCGACGGCTGCAGGCGCCACAGAACTGGCCATGTCCCCCCTTCCACTCCCTGGAATGAGGATGATCTAGCCGTTGCGATCTGCATTGGAAAGCGCTTGCTCCGCAGCTTTCCAGGGCAACAGCAGGGCGCCATGCCGGCCGGGGTACGCGCGCACAGCCTCTATCGCGGCAATGCCCGGCCAATCGGGCAATGCGCCTTCGCCAGCCAGCCAGCGTTCCAGTGCCTGCCGTGCAGCGGACACACTGTCGCGGTCTTGTCCCGGCGAAGCATCGGCAAAGATCGCGGCCGCCGCCTGACCCACTGCGCAGGCATGGACTTTCATACCGATAGCAATAATCGCCTGCGTATCGTCCAGCGCCAGCCCCATAGCGATCGTGCTACCACAACTGGGAGAACGCGCAGTCCCCTGAAACGGCAGCGAGCTGTCCGCGGGATAATCGGCCAGGCGAACCGCCAGTTGCAGAAGCTCCGGCGTGTAAAGCCGATCCGCGCCTGCCATCAGCCGTTCTGATCCGTTCCGCCCATGGAAATCCGCCGTTCCTTGATCATCTGGACAAGTTCGTCGGATGCGGTTGTGATGAACGGATAAGTGCGTGCGGTGGTAATCCAGGTCGGCCGCCCTGCCACACCCCATACGGTATCATAGCCCAGCGCCAGTATCGAAAACGCCAGCACCGCGATAATAATACCCTTGAGCGCGCCAAAGCCGAAGCCGAGCACGCGGTCCACCGGCCCCAGAACTGAAGAACGGGAGGCATTGCCCAGCCATTTGGCGATCAGTTTAATTGCCGCATAAGGAACGATCAGCAGGAAGGCGAACGCCACCAAAGAGGCCACCACGCCATTTCCCATGTGTTGCGCCAGCCAGGCGGTTACCGGTGTATGCAACGCATGAATGACAAACAATGTCAGTATCCACGCGCACAGCGTCAACGATTCCTGCACGAAGCCGCGCAAGAATCCACCGATTGCCCCGATCCCGATCAGGAGCAGCACTATGATATCAAAGCCCGTCATTCGGACCTTGCATTAGTTTTAGCTAACGATCCGGTCAACGAGCTTCGCCAGAGAAGGCAACCCTTCAAATGCAATGCCAGCCACTTTTTCTGCAGATCCTGTCGGCCCGTGGCCGCGATCGAAGCCAAGCTTAAGGGCTTCACGCAAACGCACGCCGGGGTGCGCAACAGGTCGTATTTCGCCAGCAAGCGACACTTCGCCAAACCAGATCGCGCCTTTTGGCAAAGGACGGTCGGCCAGCGCGGAAACCAGCGCCGCCGCCACAGCCAGATCGGCCGCAGGATCGGCAAGGCGATACCCCCCCGCGACATTGAGGTAGACTTCCGCACTGGAGAAATTGAGCCCGCAGCGTGATTCCAGCACCGCCAGCAGCATTGCCAATCGTCCACTGTCCCACCCGACCACCGCGCGCCGGGGCGTGGCGCCGCTCTGCAGCCGTACGATGAGCGCCTGCACTTCCACCAGAACAGGCCGGGTTCCTTCAAGAGCCGGGAACACCGCACTGCCCGCCAGAGGCTCATCCCTTCCGGAAAGGAACAGCATCGAAGGATTGGCGACTTCCTCCAGCCCATCCCCTTCCATCGCGAAAACACCGATCTCGTCCACGGCGCCAAACCGGTTCTTCAGGCTTCGCAAGATGCGGTACTGATGGCTGCGCTCCCCCTCGAAGCTCATCACCACATCGACCATGTGTTCCAACACCCTCGGCCCGGCAATGGCGCCGTCCTTGGTTACGTGCCCCACCAACACGAGCGCCGCGCCGCTTTCCTTCGCATAGCGGATCAGTTCGAAAGCACAGCCACGCACCTGACTGACCGTTCCAGGCGCACCCTCGATCGTGTCCGAATGCATGGTCTGGATCGAATCGATCACCAGCAGGGCGGGCGGTTCCATCGTGTGCAAGGTTGTGAGAATATCACGCACCGATGTCGCGGCCGCGAGCCGGATCGGCGCATCGGCCAGCCCCAGCCGCGCCGCACGCATGCGCACTTGCCCGGCCGCCTCTTCGCCGCTGACATACACGACATCGCCGCCTGCCTTGGCGATCCTGCCTGCCGCCTGCAACAGCAGCGTGGACTTGCCGATCCCCGGATCCCCGCCCATGAGAATGGCCGAACCGGGAACCAGCCCACCCCCCAATGCGCGGTCAAATTCGGCAAGGCCGGTAGCCCGGCGTTCCAGTGCCTTCCCCGGAACATCGAGCGGTTCGAACAGAATGGGGCGGCCACCCGATGACAGATCGTGCTTCTGTGAAAACACCGTCGCCGGTGCTTCTTCCGACAGGGTGTTCCATTCCCCGCAATCGGCGCATTGCCCCTGCCATCGATGGGAAACACTGCCACAAGCCTGGCAAACATAGCGACGTTTTGTTTTGGCCATAGGTGCGCGATAAACAGAACATAAAAGGAACGCAATTGCTTTCCGTGCGACAAGCTTCCACTATGCGCGCATGCCGCAGAAAGAACTTCGCATTGCCCTGGTTTGCTATGGCGGGGTCAGCCTTGCCGTATACATGCACGGCGTCACCAAGGAGGTCTGGAAGCTCGCCCGCGCCAGTCGCGCAATGCATTCGGGCGAAACCTGCCTTGGCGGCAGTGAACGCGTGTACTGCGATCTCCTCCGCGATATTGAGGCGAAGCAGGGCCTCGAATTGCGTGTTCTCCCCGATATTCTGACAGGGGCAAGTGCTGGCGGGATCAATGCCGTGTTTCTCGCCGAAGCGATCCATTCGGGGCGCTCGCTCGAACCTTTGACGAATCTCTGGCTGGAAATGGCCGATGTCGACAAACTACTCGATCCCGAGGCGCGGCCATGGTCCGTGATGACCAAACAATGGGCCTGGCCGCTGGTGCAATATGTTCTCACCCGCCCCGGCAACGCGGTGTCGGAGAGCGTTGCCCCCGAAACGCGGAAGGAAGTGCGGGCGAAGCTGTCCCGTTTCGTCCGCAGCCGCTGGTTTGCCCCGCCCTTTTCCGGGATTGGTTTTTCACACCTCCTCTGCAAGGCATTCGAAGCCATGCGCGGGGTTCCACCGGATGAGCCGTTGCTGCCTGCCGGGCACCCCATCGATCTATTCGTGACCGCGACGGATTTTCGCGGGCACCCTGCTCTCCTGCGATTGAACAGCCCCGCCGTGGCGGAAGAGAGCGAACATCGTCTGCCTATCGGATTTCATGGTCGCGCACCTGCGGAAGGTGGGACCAGCCTTGCCGATCCGCTGGAACTGATATTCGCCGCACGCTCCACCGCTAGTTTCCCGGGGGCCTTCCCACCTCTGCGCCTGGCTGAAATTGACCAATTGGCGCGGGAAAACGGATCGGAATGGCCCGGTCGCGAACAATTTCTCCGCCGAATCATGCCCGATCACATGCGTCGCGGGGATGCCGAAAGCGTGTCGTTGATTGACGGGTCCGTGCTCGTGAACGCACCGTTTGCGGAAGCCGCCGCGCGCCTTTCCACCCGACCCGCGCAACGTGAGGTGGATCGCCGCTTTGTGTATATCGATCCTCGGCCGGACCGGTGGAGCGGGTCAGACGCATTGCGCGATCGCCCGGTCGGGTTTTTCTCCGCGATATTCGGTTCGCTTTCCACGATTCCCCGCGAACAGCCGATCCGCGACAATCTCGAATTTCTTGAACACCAGTCACGGGAAGCGGAACGTCTGCATCTGATTGTCCGGGCCTTGCGCCCCGAAGTCGAACAGGTGGTGGATGATCTGTTCGGGCACACGCTGTTTCTCGACAGGCCCACCCCGCGAAGGCTGCAGGCGTGGCGCGCCAAGGCGCAGCAGGCCGCTGCGGAACAGGCCGGCTTTGCCTATCACAGCTACGCGCAGGCCAAGTTTGCCGGGATCATCGATCATATGGCCCGCACGATCAGCGAGGCCGCGCCGGAACTGGGGCTGCCCGGACTGGAACCCATATGCCAGCGGTTGCGGGCGGAACTGGCGGCACGGGGGATGCGAAGCCTGTCCTATCCCAAAGGCGGGGCAAGCAAGGACGCCATTGCCTTCTTCCGGGCACACGACATCGCGTTCCGCATTCGCCGTCTGCGTTTCCTCGCCCGTCGGTTGTCCGTCGAATGGGAAAGCGATCCCGAGATTTCCGAACAGGATAGGGAAAAGGCCAAGAAGCTCGTCTATGATTCACTCGCGCTCTATTTTGAGCGGGAGACAGTGGACTGGCTGGGGGCTCAGTTCGCCGCCGATGCGCATATTGTCATGCAAAATCCGGGCGAATCCGTCGATGCCTTGCAGCGCCTGCGCGATCTTCCCGGTGTAGACCGAACCGTCGAAGCCATGTTTGCGGAACAACTGGCAGAGATGCCCCGCGCATTGCGCCGGCGAATGTTGCTGGCCTATCTCGGTTTTCCCTTCTTCGACATCGCGACGCTGCCCCTTCTTCGCAATGAAGGCCTTACCGAATTCGACCCGGTCAAGATCGACCGGATATCACCGGAAGATGCGCGTTCCATCCGCGAAGGCGGCACGCGCGCAACCCTGCGTGGGATCGAATTCTATAACTTCGGGGCGTTCTTCAGCCGGGCCTACCGCGAGAACGATTACCTCTGGGGCCGGTTGCACGGCGCGGAACGCATGATCGATATCGTGGTATCCACGCTTGAGCATCCCATGCCAGCAGAAGATATCTTCCGCTACAAACGGGCGGCATTTCTGGCTGTGCTGGATGAGGAAGAGAAACGCCTGACAACCGATCCTCGCCTCATTCCCGGATTACGGAAAGAGATTCTGGCGAAAATGAGGTAGTCGGAACAGGCGGGGTACCCCGCCTGTCGCCTTATTCGGTCAGATCGTTCCAGGCATCTTTCAGACGATCGAAAAAGCCGCGACTTTCGGGGCATTCCTCGCCTGTTTCGGTTTCCTGGAATTCACGCAGCAGTTCCTTCTGCCGCGCCGAAAGCTTGGTCGGAGTTTCCACCATGACTTCGGTCACCAGATCGCCGCGCCCACGCCCTTGCAGCACAGGCATGCCCGCCCCGCGCTTGCGCAGCTGCTTTCCGGACTGAATGCCTGCGGGAATTTCGACAACGATCGTCTCCCCGTCCAGACCGGGAATATCGATCGAGCCACCCAAAGCGGCGACTGTGAAACTGATCGGTACGCGCGTGTACAAGGCCGTCCCTTCGCGCTGAAACACACGATGCGGCCGGATTTGCAGAAAGATATAGAGATCGCCCGGAGGTGCGCCCATCGGGCCGGCTTCGCCCTTGCCGGAAAGGCGGATGCGCGTGCCGTTATCGACCCCTGGAGGAATCGATACGTCAAGCTTCTGCGCCTTGTCGACGCGACCTTCCCCTCCGCAGCTGCGACAGGGGCTTTCGATGATTTCGCCACGCCCATGGCATTGCGGACAGGTCCGTTCGACAACGAAAAAGCCTTGCCGCGTCGTCACTTTGCCGTGCCCGTGGCACGTACCGCAGCCCCGTGTTCCGGTTCCAGGCTGCGCGCCAGAGCCTTCGCAGCTATCGCACTGGGTCGAAACCTCGACCTCGATCTGTGTTTCCTTGCCATGGAAGGCATCGTCGAGCGAGATTTCCATGTCATAGCGCAAGTCAGCACCGCGCCGTTGCCGCGCTCTGCCACCGGCACCGCCGAAAGCGGAACCAAAAATCGTTTCGAAGATGTCGCCCAGATCGCCGAAGTCGCCAGCACCGGCACCGCGCCCGGCAGCGCCATAACCACCCTGCTGGAACGCCTCGTGCCCAAAGCGATCATATGCCGCACGTTTCTGCGGGTCTTTCAGGCAGTCATAGGCCTCATTGATGGCCTTGAATTTCGCTTCGGACACATCGCAACCCGGATTGCGATCCGGATGATACTGCATCGCAAGCTTGCGGTAGGCCGACTTCAGCGTTTTGCCGTCCGCCGACTTCTCGACCTCGAGCAGTTCGTAATAATCTACTTGCATGGCCATTGCCCAACCTCAAACGCGATCGCCACCGGCACGTCCCGATACAGGGGATGCACCAGTGGCGACCTCGGTTCCATCAGGCAATCAGCCCTTGTTGTTGTCTTCGTCGACTTCCGAGAATTCGGCGTCAACGACATCGTCCTGCGGCGCTTCACCGGCACCTTCCGGTGCGCCGCCCGCAGCCTGTTCCTTCTCGTAAATTGCCTGCCCCATCTTCATCGCAAGCTGGGTAAGATTCTGTGTCTTGGCGTTGATGTCATCGACATTGCCGCCTTCGATGGCCGTGCGGGTTTCGGCTAGCGCAGCCTCGATTTCCGACTTGAGGCCAGCGTCGACCTTGTCGCCGTTATCCTGGAGCTGCTTTTCCGTTGCGTGAACGAGACTGTCGGCGTTGTTCTTCGCTTCTGCGGATTCACGACGCTTCTTGTCTTCTTCGGCAAACTTTTCCGCATCCTGGACCATCTGGTCGATGTCGGTTTCCGACAGACCGCCAGATGCCTGAATCCGGATCTGCTGTTCCTTGCCGGTGCCCTTGTCCTTTGCCGAAACGTTGACGATGCCGTTGGCGTCGATGTCGAACGTCACTTCGATCTGGGGGACGCCACGCGGTGCGGACGGAATGCCCACAAGATCGAACTGGCCGAGAATCTTGTTGTCCGCCGCCATTTCACGTTCACCCTGGAAGACGCGAATGGTCACCGCCTGCTGGTTGTCTTCAGCAGTCGAATAGACCTGCGACTTCTTGGTCGGGATTGTGGTGTTGCGATCGATCATGCGCGTGAACACACCGCCCAGCGTTTCGATACCAAGCGACAGCGGGGTCACGTCCAGCAGCAGCACGTCCTTGACATCGCCCTGCAAAACACCGGCCTGAATGGCCGCGCCCATGGCAACGACTTCGTCCGGGTTCACGCCGGTGTGCGGCTTCTTGCCGAAGAACTGTTCCACGACTTCGCGCACTTTGGGCATGCGGGTCATACCGCCGACCAGCACGACTTCGTCGATCGCGTTCTTGTCGAGACCGGCATCGGCCAGCGCCTTCTTGCACGGTTCCAGCGTCCGCTGGATCAGGCCTTCGACAAGCTTTTCAAGCTGCGAACGCGTGATCGTTTCCACGAGATGGAGCGGGGTCGTGGCGCCGCCTTCCATACGTGCCGTGATGAACGGCAGGTTGATTTCGGTCTGCTGTGCGCTGGACAGCTCGATCTTCGCCTTTTCGGCAGCTTCCTTCAGGCGCTGCAGAGCAAGCTTGTCCGTCCGCAGGTCCATATTTTCCTGCTTCTTGAACTGATCAGCCAGATATTCGACAATGACCGTGTCGAAGTCTTCACCACCGAGGAACGTATCCCCGTTGGTCGACTTCACTTCGAACACGCCATCGCCGATTTCGAGGATCGAAATGTCGAACGTGCCGCCGCCAAGGTCATACACGGCAATGGTCTTGCCGTCATTCTTGTCCAGACCGTAAGCGAGTGCCGCAGCGGTCGGCTCGTTGATGATACGCAGCACTTCAAGACCGGCGATCTGACCGGCATCCTTGGTTGCCTGGCGCTGCGCGTCATTGAAGTATGCGGGAACGGTGATGACCGCCTGGGTGACGCTTTCACCCAGATAGGATTCCGCCGTTTCCTTCATCTTTTGCAGAATGAAGGCCGAAATTTGCGACGGGCTGTAATCTTCGCCACCCGCCTTGACCCAGGCATCGCCATTCTTGCCCTGTGTAATGGTGTAAGGGACGAGTCCCATATCCTTCTTGGTCAGAGGATCGTCAAAGCGACGGCCGATGAGCCGCTTCACCGCGAATACCGTATTGTCAGGATTGGTAACGGCCTGACGTTTTGCAGGCTGGCCGATAAGACGTTCACCATCCTTGGTGAAAGCGACGATCGACGGGGTCGTACGCGCACCTTCCGAATTTTCGACCACCTTGGGCTTGCCGCCATCCATCACCGCAACGCAGCTGTTGGTCGTACCAAGGTCGATACCGATAACTTTGCCCATTATTTCCTCATCCTAAATCAAAGTGTGGACACTGTGCGGTTCGCCTCCCGATTGCGGCAAGACGGATTACACAGCTCAAAGGACAGTGCCCTCGTAGGCGGCGATATAGGTGCGCTTTTTCCTTGCACAAGGGATAGCGGGGGCTAGTTTCCCCAATTGGGAACAGGAGGCAAAAAAACATGAAATCGATAATATTCGCACCGCTTGCTCTGGCTCTTGCCGCTGCAACACTGACAGCATGCAACGAAAAGCCCGCACAAACAGCGGATGAGGTGAATGCCAAACCAGGCGTAGCGGTGACGAATGGCCGCCTCGTGCTGCCGGCGGTATCGGGCAATCCCGCCGCACTCTATTTCGATGTCGTGAATAATGGCGATGATTACGCTGTGCTGCGCAAGGCAGAAGTGCCCGGCGCGAAAGAAACCGCCATGCATCAGTCCGTTACCGCCAATGGTGTGACACAGATGCAGCCTCTGGCGCCGGTCAATCTGGAAAAGGGCAAGCCAGTGAAGTTTGAGCCGAGCGGCTATCATGTGATGGTTATGGGGCTGGCCCCCGCACCCAAGGTCGGAGAGACGACTGAAGTGACGCTCACATTCGCAGGCGGCGACAAGCTGAGCTTCGACGCTAAAGTAGAAGGCCCCGGGGGTGGAAACTGAGTAACAGTCTGATTTTGGAAAGGGCGGCTTGCCCGGCGGGTGGCGAACGGCCACTCACTGAAGGTGAAGTCGCCCTCGTCCGCAGCATGTTCGGAACAGCGATCGATTGCGGGCTTGTTACGCTCCGGCGGCGGAAATGGTTTCCTTTCCAGCCCCGCGACAGGATGATGGCCCCATGTGGCCATGTGCATTTTCATCCCAAAGATCCGATCTATTGCGACGACTTCGCCACCGCATCGCTCGATCGCCAGGGCTATTTTCTGCATGAGATGACCCACGTCTGGCAGGCGCAAGTACGCGGCAGGTTCTATCTTCCGCTTAGAAGGCATCCCTTCTGCCGGTACGGCTATATGCTGGCGCCGGGGCGGCCTTTACATCGGTACGGGATTGAGCAGCAGGCCGAGATTATCCGCCACGCTTTTCTGATGCGCCACGGCAGGCAAATCGCCGGCGTCAGCGATGTTCGTGCCTATGATATGCTGGTCAACTTCGCCGGGGCGGACAAACGGGACTAAGGCCCCTCACACCGTCTTTACCGCGCCCAACGCGTAACGACCCCACATAAGTCGTTCGTTGTTGTTACGTTGTTGCAGGCGCCTGCCGCCCGCAACAACGTAACAACAGCCATCACTCAGGCTT
This sequence comes from Caenibius tardaugens NBRC 16725, assembly GCF_003860345.1. Taxonomy (GTDB): domain Bacteria; phylum Pseudomonadota; class Alphaproteobacteria; order Sphingomonadales; family Sphingomonadaceae; genus Caenibius; species Caenibius tardaugens. The sequence goes on along the minus strand of NZ_CP034179.1, from coordinate 4,086,250 downwards.
CTTGGCCACAGCGACCATGGCCGGGCGCAGCAGGCGATCCTTGATCATGTAGCCTGCCTGCAGTTCCTGAATCACCGTGCCCGGTTCCACGTCTACCGACGGCACTTCAAGCATCGCCTGATGCTGATTGGGATCGAGCGGCAAGCCCATCGCGGCAATCCGGCTGATACCGTGCAGACCGAAAACCTTATCGATTTCACGCGCCGTGGCTTCGATCCCGGCAACCAGGCCTTTGAACTTGTCATCTTCACGCAATTCGGCCGGGACCGCGTCAAGCGCCCGCGCAAGATTGTCCGAAACGCTCAGGATATCGCGCGCGAATCCTGTGGCCGCATACGTGCGGGCATCGCTGATGTCCTTTTCCAGACGGCGACGCACATTTTGCGTTTCTGCCTGCGCATACAAGACCTCCTGCTTCGCTGCGTCGAGCTGCTCTTGCAGGATAGTGACGGCATCTGCGGCATCACTTTCCCGGTTATCTGCCGTATCCAGCAAGTCTTCGGGAACACCCTTCAGCTCCGCAGCCATTGCGGGGTCTTCGTGCGGCTGCGATTTTTGATCAGTCATAATCTCTATCTATCTGTTTTAACCGATGAGCTTGCCCAGGCTCTGGGCAGTGAAATCCACCATGGGGACGACGCGGGCATAATTCAACCGAGTCGGCCCGATAACGCCAAGTACACCCACGACCCGCCCCTCTCTGTCCCGATAGGGCGAAGCGATGACGGAGGACCCCGAAAGCGCGAACAGACGGTTCTCCGAACCGATGAATATCCGCGTTGCTTCCGCGTCCCGTGCGCTTTCGAGCAATTCGGCGATGGACTGCTTGTTCTCCAGATCGTCGAGCAACTGCCGCACCCGTTCCAGATCACCCAGCGCTGTCTCGTCTAGCAGGTTGGCCTGCCCGCGCACGATCAAAACCGGGCGCATGGTGGCGTCTTCGCTCCACACCGCCAGGCCCCGCTCCACCAGATCGCGGCTGGCACCGTCCAGTTCGCTGTGCCCCGAGGCAATTTCTTCGCCGATCACCCGGGCAGCCTCCGACAAGGTCCGGCCGCCCAGGCGGGATGTCATATAATTGGTCGCCTGTTCCAGCACTGACAACGGCAGGCCGGAAGGCAGCGTGAGAAGGCGGTTCTCTATACTGCCATCTTCCCCCACAAGAATCGCCAATGCCTTGCCGGGGGCCAGTTGCACCAGGTTCATTTGGGACAGGCGCGGTTCGCGGCGCGGCACCATGACCACCCCAGCTGCCGCAGAAAGATCAGAGAGGAGCGCGCTGGTCGCCTCCAGCGCCTTTTCGATCGGGCCGGGTCGGGACAGGCGCCGTTCAATCGCCGCGCGTTCTTCTGCCGTCGGTTCCGCAACCTGCATCATCCCGTCAACAAACAGACGCAGGCCGATTTCCGTGGGCATACGCCCCGCGCTCGTATGCGGCGCGGCGAGCAGCCCCAGTGTTTCCAGTTCGGCCAGAACAGAGCGAATCGAGGCTGGAGAAAGATTGACCTGCCCTGCCCCGGCCCCCGCCAACGCCTTGGACCCGACCGGATTACCGCTCTGCAAATACTCCTCAACCACGAGGCGGAAGATATCGCGAGCGCGATTCGTCAGTTCGGTGACAGGCGGGGCGGGCATAAACTGTTATCTAGGCCACTCTCCCGCGCACACAACACCCGATCTCTCTTCCCTTTCACGATCCACGAAGTAAGGACGGCCCACAATGAAGTATGGGGCCCCTGCCCTTTCTTAGGAAAAGGATTGTTCATGCGACCTTCCGGACGCGCGCCTGACGAAATGCGCGCAATCGAAATTCAGACCGGTTTCACCAAACATGCGGAAGGGTCGTGCCTGATCTCTTTCGGCGATACGAAAGTGCTCGTCACCGCCAGTGTCGAGGAACGTGTCCCCCCATTCCTGCGCGGCAAGGGCGAAGGCTGGGTTACGGCGGAATATTCGATGCTTCCCCGCGCCACGCATACGCGCGGCAGCCGTGAAGCAGCCAAAGGCAAACAGACCGGCCGCACCCAGGAAATCCAGCGCCTGATCGGCCGTAGTCTGCGCGCAGTTACCGATATGAAGAAATTGGGCGAACGTCAGATTACGCTCGATTGCGATGTCATCCAGGCTGATGGCGGAACGCGCACGGCAGCGATTTCCGGGGCATGGGTCGCCCTGCGCCTTGCGGTGAACACGCTCATGGCAAAAGGGCTGATCACATCCGATCCACTGACGGCCAAAGTCGCTGCGGTAAGCTGCGGCATTTGCGAAGGCACCCCGGTTCTCGATCTCGATTATGTCGAAGACAGCGCTGCCGATGCTGACGCCAACTTTGTGCTGATCGAAGGCGGCCTGATCGCGGAAGCACAGGCAACCGCGGAAGGCGCGCCTTACGACGAGGAAAATCTTCTGCGCCTGCTGCGTCTGGCGCGCATCGGATGCGACCGGATCTTCGCGGCACAGGATGCGGCGGTAAAGTGATGCGCAGGCTCGGTTCCGGCAAACTCGTTATTGCCACCCACAATGCTGGCAAGCTGAAAGAAATTTCAGCCCTGCTGGCACCCTATGGCATGGAATGCATTTCCGCAGGGGCTTTGGGCTTGCCGGAACCAGCCGAAACAGGAACGACATTCGTCGAAAACGCCCTGATCAAGGCTCGTGCAGCCGCACAGGCATCCCAGTTGCCGTCACTGGCGGACGATAGCGGTTTGTCCGTCACCGGTCTTGGCGGAAGGCCGGGCGTGTACACGGCCGATTGGGCCGAGCGGCAATGGTTTGAAGGTGAACCCGGCCGCGACTGGTACATGGCCATGGGCAAGGTCGAAGGGATGCTGCAGGCCATCGGGTTGGAAGCCGATCGTTCGTGCTGGTTTTCCTGCGTCCTGGCGATTGCCTGGCCCGATGGCGAAACCGCCGTTTACGAAGGACGGGTGGACGGGACCTGCACATGGCCGCCACGAGGGCTGAAAGGGTTCGGTTACGACCCTGTTTTCGTCCCCAATGGCAGCACCTTGACCTTTGCCGAGATCGATCCGGATGAAAAACACCGGATCAGCCATCGCGCGGATGCCTTCGCCAAACTGGTCGCGGAGCAGTTCGGCTGAGCGATCAGCCGACCTTGCTACCGATATAGTTTCCAGCAGGCCAGTAGCGACAGACCAGCACGTCCACGCCACCGCTGCGGGCCAGCGCGCATCCCACCTGTTGCGTGTCGGGCCAGATGATCTGTGTGTAGTGCCCCACATCTTCCCAGCGCCCGGTACGCGACACTTTGGGGAAAATCCCGGGGCGGAAATCCTGCTTCTCGTTGATGAAGGCGCCAACCATGCTGTCAGGGCCATAGTACCCTCTGGTTCCGATCCAGAGATTTTCGCCTGCGCCACCGCGTTCTTTCCAGCCCGAATGGCGCAAACGGCCTTCCGCAGCCAGTGTTTCCGCCCAGCGTCCGGCTGCCTTGGCCAGATCGGCATTCCACTGCAACCCCGGCAATTGCTTGTCAGCCCGCGCCTGATTGTGGAGATGCAGAATCTGCCCGTCGATATTGCCCTGTGGCGGCTCTGCGATTGCGACCGTGGCGAGTGCCGCCGCCGAGACCATTCCACTGATAGCGAGGATCAATCGTTTGCCTTGCATGGTCTGGTCTTGACACCACACCGTTAATACCTGCTGAAGATCACACATGGCCCGCGCGCTTTACATACATTGGCCCTTCTGCCTGAAGAAGTGTCCCTATTGCGATTTCAACTCGCATGTCCGAGAGACGATCGAACTGGCGCAATGGCAAGCAGGCCTGTTGGCAGACATGCGCCACGAAGCCGCCGTGGCTGGTGGCGAACCGTTGGAAAGCATCTTTTTCGGTGGTGGCACGCCATCACTCATGCCCCCGGCGCTGGTTGAAACCCTGCTTCGCGAGGCAGAGCATCTCTGGGGTTTTGCGGATGGCATCGAGATTACGATAGAAGCCAATCCCTCTTCGGTCGAAGCCGGAAACTTCAAGGCGCTGGCCAATGCCGGGATTAACCGCGTCTCGCTGGGCATTCAGGCGCTGGATGATGCTACCCTACAGTTTCTGGGGCGCCTTCACAGTGCGCATGAAGGGCTGACCGCGCTCGAAACGGCGCAAGCAGCATTTCGCAGAGTAAGCTTCGACCTGATCTATGCCCGGCCGGAACAAACCCCCGCCCAATGGGAAAGGGAACTGGAACAGGCTCTGTCCTATGGAACGGGCCACCTCTCGCTCTATCAATTGACGATCGAGCCGGGCACCCGGTTTGCCACCGATGTGCGCCTAGGGCGGTTTACACCGCTGGATGACGATGCGGCGGCGGAACTGTTCGCCGTGACCCGCTCACGCACCGCCGCGGCGGGGTTGTCCGCCTACGAGATCAGCAATCACGCGCGGGTGGGTGAAGAAAGCCGCCATAACCTGACCTACTGGCGATACCACGATTATTGCGGGATTGGCCCCGGCGCACATGGAAGGCGGGGTCATGTTGCGACCGTGCGCCATCGCAAGCCAGAGAATTGGCTCGATGCCATGGCGGCCCATGGTCACGGCATGTCGGAGCAACGCGCACTGCCTCTGGCGGAACAGGCCAGTGAAGCGCTGTTGATGGGCCTGCGCCTGCGCGAAGGCATCGATCTGGAGATATTTTCGGGCCGTTTCAGCATTGCCACGGAACATCTCATCGATCCCGCCCGCTTCGCGTTCTATGCTGAACAAGGCCTGTGCTGGCGCGACGGCACCCGCATGGGCGTGACAGCAGATGGTATGCCTCTGCTCGATGCCTTGTTGGGCGAACTGGTGCCCGCAGAACTGGTATCTGCATGATACATCGCGCCGATATCCTCTCTGCCTGGCGCGACCATCTTGAAGGGGGGCGCCGTCGTTCGCCCCACACAGTACGCGCCTATCTCGCCACCGCTGCGCGATTGCTCGACAATCTGGGGGCCACGGACTGGCCGAATCTCGCTCGTCTGGACGCACCGGCCTTGCGCAAACAACTGGCCGAGCGTCGCGCGGATGGGATCGGCAATGTTTCGGCCGCACGCGAACTGTCCGCGCTCAAGGGCTTCCTCGCCTTCGCCCGCGCGCAGGCGGGTATGGAGGATGCAGCACCGCCCCGGTTGCGCGGACCGCGCGTCAAGAAAGGCCTGCCGCGCCCCGTTACACCGGACGATGCCCTGAATCTGGCAGACGGTGTGGCCGATTTCGCCGCTGACGACTGGATTGGGGCGCGGGATCGGGCGGTCCTGCTGCTGATGTACGGCGCGGGTCTGCGTATTGCGGAAGCCTTGTCGCTGACGGGGGCTGACGTCCCGCTGGGTGAAACACTGGTCGTAACGGGCAAGGGTAACAAGCAACGCGTCGTCCCCGTGCTGCCTGTGGTCCGCGAGGGAGTCGATGCCTATCTCCGCCTCTGCCCCTGGCCCATGGATCGGGATGCGCCGATTTTTCGCGGGAGCAAGGGCGGCTTGCTCAATCAGGGCATGGTACAGAAGGCTATGGCACAAGCGCGCATCGCGCTTGGCCTCCCGGCCACCGCAACGCCTCATGCCTTGCGCCACAGTTTTGCCACGCACCTGCTCGGTGCCGGGGCCGATCTGCGCTCGTTACAGGAACTGCTCGGTCACGCCAGTCTTGGCTCAACCCAGATATATACGCGGGTCGATGCCGCCAAACTGCTGGAAACCTACCGATCGGCGCATCCCCGCGAACGGACCTAGCGCCTGTCGCGTGGTTTCCAGGTTATCACTCTCCAGAGGTAACCCAGCACCCCCAGTCCAAGCCCCGCTATGATGATCCAGTCGAGCCATTGCTGCGACTCTTCCAGATAGCGTGCAAGCCAGGTGCCGCCCATGATCAACAGGACATTCCAGACGGCCGATCCGGCAAAGGTATAAATCAGGAACGTCGCATGGCGCATATGCGTCAACCCTGCCGGCAACGAGATCATCGTGCGCAGAAACGGGGAAAAGCGGAGAAAGAACACCACCCATTGCCCATGGCGGCGAAAAAAGCGGCTCGCCCGCTCGATATCGCGCCATTCCAGCGTCAGCCATCTGCCCCAACGCCGCACGAACGGCCGCAAACGTTGGTAGCCCCATTTGTCGCCGACCAGAAACCACGCATAGTTCCCGATCGTCGATCCGATAGTTCCGGCAACAAGCAGGGGCCAGAACGCCATCGTACCGCGCGCGACCGCAACACCCCCCAGCCCCATGATCACTTCAGAAGGGATAGGGGGGAAAATGTTTTCGATGATCATCAGAAACGCGATGCCGAGATAGCCCCCGCGCTCGATTATCTGCAGTATGAATTCATTCATCGTGAGAGCAACGACCCAGCCTGCAATAAGTTCTCGGGCAGCACCAAACAGGCTCTATCCCACGCGTGCGGCGATCGCATCCCAGATCATGGCCGCCGTGTCCGTGCCGTTAAAACGATCAATGGCCACGATACCGGTTGGGCTGGTCACGTTGATTTCCGTCAGCCACTTGCCGCCGATCACGTCGATACCGACGAAAATCAGGCCAAGCCGTTTCAATTGCGGGCCAAGAGCGGCACAGATTTCCTGTTCGCGCTCGGTCAGGGTTGTGGCCGCAGCAGAGCCACCAACAGCGAGATTGGAGCGAAATTCGCCTTCGCCCGGAATGCGGTTGATCGCACCGGCGACTTCCCCATCAACCAGGACGATGCGTTTGTCGCCTTCCGCGACTTCGGGAAGGAAGGGCTGCACCATATGCGGTTCGGGCCAGGTCAGATTGAACACCTCGAACAGCGCCGAAAGATTGTCACCTCCTTCCGGTACGCGAAAGATCGCCTTGCCCCCATTGCCGTGGATCGGCTTGACCACAACGGCGCCGTGTTTTGCCATGAACCGTCGCACTTCATCCACACTGCGGGTGACCAGCGTGGGCGGCATGAACCGCCGGTAATCCAGCACAAACACCTTTTCCGGCGCATTACGCACACTGACCGGATTGTTCACGACCAGCGTTTCGCCTTCAATCCGTTCGAGCAGATGCGTTGCCGTGATATATCCCATATGGAACGGCGGATCTTGCCGCATCAGAACCACGTCTACATCCCGGCCAAGGTCGAGCCGGCGCGGTTCGCCCATTTCGAAATGGTTGCCCGCAACCCGCTGCACGCGGACCGGATGGGCAAGCGCATACAGCCGGTCATCCTCATCCAGAGTGAGGCTCTCGACATCGTAATGAAACAGTTCGTAACCGCGTGCCTGCGCGGACAACATCAGGGCAAAAGTGGAATCGCCGGCGATGTTGATGGAATGAAGCGGGTCCATCTGGACCGCAACGCGCAAGGACATCTGTACAGTCTCCGTAAGTTCCGGTTTATCGCCGGATTGCAGTAATCATCGCGTGCCCACCGGGAATGTCCATCGTGGAACCGATGTTACGGACCGGCGCAAGGTGTTACGCGACCCAGGCATTGGTGATGTGGCGCGGGAAACGCCGTGGCGCAAGCAGCAGAACGTCAATCCGCGTAATATCCTCATCCCGGGCATAGCGATGCGCCAGAGCCTCTGCCGCCGCAGCCACGCGGCGCAGGCGCCAGCTGTCAATGGCCAGATCCAGATCCTCCGCGCGATTCCGCCATTTGACTTCGACAAAGGCGACCACCCTGCCGCGCCGCGCGATAATATCCACCTCGCCGCGCGCATTGCGCACACGGCGATCCAGAATGCGCCATCCTTTAAAACGAAGAAACCACACGCCGAAACTTTCCGCTCTTCGGCCTTGCCGTTCACGGGATGCGCGATTCACCGCGGTTTCAGTTCCATGGCGCGCGCGTAGAGGACCTTACGGTCCAGCCCGGTTGCCTTGGCGACCTGCCCCGCGGCCTGCGATGGCTTGTCGTGCTCCATGGCCGCGATCAGCAGCGCGTCGACATCGATGGCGCCACTTTCTTCGACGGGGGGCCCGATCATTAGCACGATTTCGCCCTTGGGCGGGTGATTGGTATAATGCGCGATCAGGGCCTCAGGCGTGCCTGTGCGGCATTCCTCGTGCAACTTGGTCAGTTCCCGGGCGACGGCGACCTCCCTGCCCGGCAATGCTGTGGCAATGGCTTCAAGCGACTTCAACAGGCGTTGTGCGCTTTCATAAAAAATCAGCGTTGCCGGAATACGGGCGAGTTCCAGCAACATATCGTTCCGCGCTTTTTCCTTTACGGGCAGGAACCCGGCAAAGAGAAACCGATCGTTGGGAAGCCCTGCCAGCGTGAGCCCGACAATCGCCGCGCTTGGCCCCGGCAAACTGGTCACGGCGATCCCCTGATCCCGTGCAGCACGAACAAGCCGATAACCCGGATCGGAAATCAGCGGTGTCCCGGCATCGGAAACAAGCGCCACGGATTTGCTGCGCATGGCGTCCAGCAACCGGTCGCGATCTTCGGCGCTGCTATGATCGTCGTAGCGCCACAACGGTTTGTGCAGCGACAGATGGCGCAGCAGCTTTGCGGTTACGCGCGTATCCTCGCAGGCAATCGCATCACAGCGCCTGAGAACATCGATCGCCCGCAATGTGATATCCCCGAGATTGCCAATCGGGGTCGCCACTATATACAGGCCGGATGGTAAGGGTTCATCGTTTGTCACGATGGGCCTCTTGGACCATAGAGGTACGGAGCGGCAAGAGATGAAGGGTATCCTGTTCAACAGGCGTGGTTTTACGCTGGCATTGACCACAGTGTTGCTGGCTGGTTGCGCCGTTGTTCCGAAGGGACCCACCGCGCCGCCACCGCCGCAGAGGCCAGATGAAACCGCCCTACCCACGGATGATGCACGTCATCGCATTGCCTTGCTGGTGCCGATGACCGGCGGAAATGGCAATGTCGGCCAATCGATCGCCAACGCCACCACCATGGCGCTGCTGGACACCAACGCCAGCAATCTGCGCATCACCACTTATGATACGGCCACGGGTGCGGAAAGTGCGGCAGCCAAGGCCATAGCGGATGGCAATCGCCTGATTCTGGGTCCTTTATTGGGTGACGATACCGATGCTGTCGTCAAGGTCGCCCGCCGCAAAGGTGTGCCCCTCATCAGTTTCTCCAACGACGTGACGACCGCCTCCCGCGATGTGTTTCTGTTGGGCCATATCCCGGGGCAATCGGTCGACCGGTCGGTTGAATATGCCTATTCGCAAGGCTCCCGCCGATTTGCCGCGCTCGTCCCGCAAGGCGAATATGGCAGGCAGGCGGAAACCGCCCTTTCCGGTGCGGTACTGCGCAAGGGTGCCTCGCTGATGACCGTAGAAAAATATGAACGTGGCAGCAGCGGAATCGTCGAGGCTGCCAAGAGGCTGGAAGGCAAAGGCGGATTCGATAGCGTTCTGATCGCCGATGGCGCCCGCCTTTCCGGGCTCGCCGGGGCACAGTTCACCAAAAAACCCCAAATTCTCGGGACCGAATTGTGGAGCGGCGAATCCAGCATCACCGGCAGCACAGCCCTTCGCGGTGCGCTGTTCTCCGCCGTTTCGGACACGCGCTACAAGCAATTTTCGACCAGCTACAAAAGCCGCTTTGGCACGCAGCCCTATCGCATTTCCACCCTGGGGTATGATGCGGTACTTCTCACGCTGAAAGTGGCGCGCGAATGGAAGCCGGGCACGGCATTTCCCACGCCCAAGCTGCTCGACAAGGGTGGTTTCCTTGGTGTGGACGGGCCGTTCCGGTTCCTACCCAGCGGGGTTGGTGAACGCGCCATGGAAGTGCGCAAGGTCGGCAACGGCACTGTGAGCGTGGTATCGCCCGCCCCCACGCGTTTCGGTGAGTAGGCACGCACAGCCTGTTCTGCCCCTAACTCTGACGATAACTTTTTCGGGCGCTTGAATGCGCCTGAATCTCCGGGGTATGCCAAGGTTATGAGCGACGACCTGTTCGACAAGCTGCCCGCTGGCGGTGGTGACTACGATGCCTCCTCCATTGAGGTTCTGGAAGGTCTGGAACCTGTCCGTCGCCGTCCTGGCATGTACATCGGGGGCACGGATGAACGTGCGTTGCATCATCTTGCGGCCGAAGTGCTCGACAATGCGATGGACGAAGCGGTTGCCGGCCACGCTACGCGTATCGAAGTGACGCTGGGCGAAGGCAATCGGCTCAGCATCAGCGACAATGGCCGGGGTATTCCGGTTGATGAACATCCCAAATTTCCGGGGAAATCCACACTCGAAGTTATTCTGTGCACGCTGCATTCGGGCGGCAAGTTCTCGGGCAAGGCCTATGCCACCTCGGGCGGCTTGCACGGCGTTGGCGTCAGCGTTGTCAACGCCCTGTCGGTACATACCCGCGTCGAGGTGGCCCGTGACCGGCAGCTTTACGCGCAGGAATTCGCGCGCGGCATCACGCAGGGCCCACTGCAGAAACTTGGCGCAACCCCCAACCGGCGTGGCACAACGGTGGCCTTTACGCCCGATCCGGAGATTTTTGGCGATCGGCAGTTCAAGCCGTCCCGTCTGTTTCGGCTGACGCGGTCCAAGGCCTATCTATTCGCCGGCGTGGAAATCCGCTGGAAATGTGCCCCCAGCCTCACATCCGATGATGTCCCGGCCGAAGCGGTATTCCAGTTCCCCGGCGGCCTCGCAGATCATTTGTCCGAACAGATTGGTGATCGCGAATGCGTGACCGCCCAGCCCTTTTCTGGAAGACAGGATTTTGCTGACGAGCAGGGCCGCGTAGAATGGGCCATCGCCTGGCCGCTGTGGTCGGATGGCGCCACCAGTTGGTACTGCAACACGGTGCCCACACCGGACGGCGGCACCCACGAACAGGGTGTGCGCGCAGCTCTGGCGAAGGGACTGCGCGGTTTCGGCGAACTCGTCGGGCAGAAAAAGGCCAAGGAAATCTCTGCAGACGATGTGATGACCGGTGCGGAAGTCATGCTGTCCGTGTTCATCCGCGAACCTCAGTTCCAGAGCCAGACGAAAGACCGCCTGACCTCCCCCGAGGCGGCACGACTGGTTGAAAATGCCGTGCGCGATCATTTCGACCACTTCCTTGCGGACAACATGGAACGCGGCAAGGCCTTGCTTGGGCAAGTCATGGAGCGAATGGACGAACGTCTGCGCCGAAAGGCGGAACGTGAGGTCAAACGCAAGACCGCGACCAACGCCAAGAAACTGCGCCTGCCCGGCAAATTGACGGACTGTTCCGGCGAAGGGGACGGTGAATCGGAACTGTTCATCGTCGAAGGCGATTCCGCCGGTGGCAGCGCCAAGATGGCGCGCAACCGCAAGACACAGGCAATTCTGCCAATCCGTGGCAAAATCCTTAACGTTGCCTCAGCCAGCGCCGACAAAATTCGCGCCAATCAGGAAATCGCTGATCTCACTCTCGCTCTGGGGTGCGGTGTCCGCAAGGACTGCGATCCTGAAAACCTGCGGTATGATCGCATCATCATCATGACTGACGCCGATGTCGATGGAGCCCATATCGCCACATTGCTCATGACGTTCTTCTTCCAGGAAATGGCGGAAATTGTCCGTCGCGGGCACCTGTTTCTCGCCCAACCGCCACTCTATCGCCTGACGGCGGGTAAAGAGAGCGTCTATGCCCGCGATGACGCGCACCGCGACGAACTGGAACAGACGGTGTTCAAGGGTAAGAAAGTCGAAGTGGCGCGATTCAAGGGCCTCGGCGAAATGAACCCGCAGCAATTGCGGGAAACCACCATGTCTCCTGACAGCCGCAGCCTTGTGCGGATCACGCTGCCCCCGGAATTTGAACAACGCGCGGCGATCAAGGAACTGGTCGATCAACTGATGGGCCGCAATCCGGAACACCGTTTCAACTTCATCCAGAACCGCGCTGGTGAAATCGATCGCGATCTGATCGACGCCTGATCCAATGATCAAACCGGCGCTGTGGCCATACTGGTCCGCTCTGTTATGGCCCGACGCGCGGCAATTGTGAACAAGGCGATAAGGACGAGCGGCATAATGGGAATGCCGATGTAAATCGCCAGAGGCCGGGAAAACGCCGGAGCCGCGAAGGCGGCCGCGATAATGATCTTCTCCCACGGCCTATGGGTCGGATTGGCCGCTAGGGCGATCAAAGGGAAAACAAGTATTGTCAGATCATAATCCAGGACAAACGGAGTCGTCAGAGGTGCGCCTGCAAGCATCGCGGCACCCAGCGATAGGTTATATGTCTGCTGCCAACACGCCCTGACAAGGGCAAGAACCACTCCTCCAACGATCACAATCTGGGCAGCATACGCCACGGTCACCGGCATGCCGAGCAGACGTGCCGCTGCGAGCGGGCTTTGCATTTTGGCGAACCCGACCGCCCCATTGGTCATTGCAGCTTGTGCATTTTCGCTGATAGCCATCCAGGCGAGCCAGGTTTCAGGGCCGAATGCCAAAGCTGCCGCGAGGGCCATGGCAATCGCCGTCGCCCCGGCGACGAGGATGACACGCCATTCTCCCGTCAACACCAGAACAAGAGGAATCAAGACCCCGAACTGTGGCTTTATCGTTGCCAGTCCGAAACATATACCCGCGATCGCAGGCCGTTCGCGCACCTTTAAGGTTCCGTAGCCCAGCAAGGCCGCGATCAGGAACGATGTCTGTCCATGCGTAATGGTGATGAGTGACGGGGGAAATGCCAGTGCCAGCAACCAAACTGACGGTGTGAGTGAGAACACCTTGAGCCACTGCCTCACCGTCCACAACCATGCCAGACCGGTTGCACCGATCCAGGTGATCAATGCCGGAAAATAGGATAGAAATCCGAATGGATAGCAGAAGAGCAGGAATGATGGCGGGTAAAAAAATGCCGTATAGGTGCCCTCTTGTACGTAAAACTCACGCTGCGCCAGAACATGGGCCACCGTATTGTATACCGCTGCTGGATTTTGGCCCAACAACATATGCCCGACGGTCCAGAAACTGAGAAAATCCGACCCGATTAAAAAACCGTTCCGATCGATACCATCATGCGCCGTGGCGACCAGCAACGCCAGAGTGCCCACATTGAGTGCAGCGAAGATGGCAAGATAGCGGCGAATCCGTTCTCTGTTCAGCCAATCGGCATTTTGAAAGAAATCGATCCCCATAGGCCCGACATCTGCCCCGAACGCAGTCACCTGTCCATTGGCATGTTAAAACACGACAGTGGACAGGTGTTCTGCGATCGATGCCGATAGCAGAATAGCGTCAGATCAAACGTTCTGCGCTGCCTCTCCTCCTTCGCGTGTCTTCCACAAGGACCAGAGGACACCGCCTGCAATAAGCCCAAATGTCACGCCGAGACTGATACCGGGGTGCACCTTGCCGCTTTCGGTCAGAAAATCCCCGATGAATATCTTCGAGCCAATGAACACCAGCACCAGCGCGAGAGCGTACTTCAGGTAATCGAAGCGGTGAATCATCGCTGCGAGCGCGAAGTACAGGGCGCGCAGGCCAAGGATAGCCATGATGTTCGACGTGTAGACGATGAAGGTGTCCGTGGTGATCGCAAAAATTGCCGGGACCGAGTCCACCGCGAACACCAGATCCGCAATATTGATGACGATCAGCGCCAGAAACAGGGGCGTTGCCGCCGTCACCAGCTTCCCCGTGCGTTCATCCTTTTCCTTCACCAGAAAGTGGCGGCCGTGATGTTCCTTGGTCACACGCATATGGCGTGACAGCCAGCGGATCGCCTTGTTATTGGCAAGATCGGGCTCGTGATCCGCTGTCCAGAGCATGCGCAGGCCGGTTATGATCAGGAATGCCGCAAAGATGTACAGCGTCCAGTAGAATTCCTGAACCAGTGCAGCGCCTGCTGCGATCATGATGCCGCGCAGAACGATAACCGCGAGAATACCCCATAGCAGCGCGCGATATTGATACTGCCGCGGAATAGCGAAAAAGCCGAATATCAGCGATATGATGAAGACATTGTCGATGGACAGCGCCTTCTCGATGAAAAAGCCGGTGTAGTACTTCATGCCAAGGTCTGCCCCTTTGGCGTACCACACCCAAAGCCCGAATATCAGGGCGATCGAAATGTAGAAAACGGACAGACCCAGTGATTCCCGCACGCCCATTTCCTTGTCGTCCTTGTGCAGGACGCCAAGATCGAATGCGGTCAGTGCGAGCACGATGGCGACAAATGCCGCCCAGAACCAGACTGGGGTTCCCAGCCAGTCTTGAAACAGGAATTCCATGAAAACGCGCCTTGCTCGTTCGGGTGAATGCAATGAGCCGGCGCCACTTGAATGGCACCGGCGATAGTATCAACGGGTCAGCAGATCGCCTGCTCACCATGCCATCCCAACAGGGTATTGAGGCGTTTTCCGTTTTCCTGCTTCAGCGTTTTGATACGCAAAATCTCAAACGCGTTCGGAATTTTGCGCATTTGGGCGTGGCGCAGCAACGCGTCGAGTTTCTGGTGCCGTTCCATCAGGCGATAAACAAAATCGGGCATAGCGTATGCTCCCTATCGAAACGAGATGTACGTTCGATCGGATGTGCCGAGCCAGAATCAGGGAAGGAGGAGGGGAAACCCGGACCCAGACATCGGCATCATCCGATGCGGTCCGACATCACGTGACAGGCTGCCCATTTGGGCCAGCATGCCGCGCCAGAGGGGCCCGGTCCGCAAATTCAGTATAGGTATCCTTGCATCCAATTGCAAACAGGGCATTTTGTAACAAAGTTGCATCGACGCGAAATGGGCAGATTCTCTGCCCTGCCCGCAGTTTGCCGGCACCGCTTGGCGTATGCTGATTGTCCTGCCATGGCATCGGTGTGACCGGCCCATTTTCTTTGCGGTAAACGGGTGCGATTCGTAAAAATGACAGGCGTTCCGGCGCGCCAGATCTCGTCCGGACTGATAAGGATGCTTTGCGCATGACAACACGTTTCGAGGGAACCCGGAATTACGTTGCAACCGACGATCTCAAGGTTGCGGTAAACGCGGCGGTGACATTGCGCCGTCCGCTTCTCGTTAAAGGGGAGCCGGGCACGGGCAAGACCGTTCTTGCGCACGAGATTTCGAAAGCCATCGATGCCCCGCTGATCGAATGGAACGTGAAAAGCACGACCAAAGCCCAGCAAGGGCTCTATGAATACGATGCCGTGGCCCGTTTGCGCGATGGACAACTGGGTGAAGAACGGGTGCACGACATCCGCAATTACATCAAGAAGGGCAAGCTCTGGGAAGCCTTCACCGCGGAACGCCTTCCTGTTCTGTTGATCGACGAAATCGACAAGGCAGATATCGAATTCCCCAACGATCTGTTGCAGGAACTCGATCGCATGAGCTTCGACGTTTACGAAACGCAGGAGCGGATTGAGGCGAAGGAGCGCCCGATCGTCGTCATCACGTCGAACAACGAGAAAGAACTGCCGGACGCGTTTCTGCGGCGCTGCTTCTTCCACTACATCAAATTCCCCGATCCCGACACGATGCGCGAAATCGTGGAAGTGCACTTCCCCGGGATACAGAAGCAGCTCGTTACCAAGGCCATGGAAATGTTCTATGAACTGCGTGAGGTGCCTGGTCTCAAGAAAAAGCCCAGCACATCGGAACTGCTCGATTGGCTGAAGCTGCTGCTGGTCGAGGATATGCCGCTCGATGTCCTGCAAAATCGTGATCCGACCAAGGCGATCCCGCCTCTGCATGGCGCGCTGCTCAAGAACGAACAGGATATCATGATGTTCGAACGTCTCGCCTTCATGGCACGTCGGGAGCGTTAGGGGCCTCATCGCCAGTGCGGGCCAGCTTTGGCACCAGCTACCATCGTTCCGGCCGGATCAAAGGAATAAGCCTTGTTTCTGAACTTTCTCGATGAACTGCGATCCGCGGGCATCAAGGCCAGCCTGAAGGAACATCTCGTTCTGCTGGAAGCGCTGGATCGCAACGTGATCGAGCAGACGCCGGAGGCATTCTATTACCTTTCCCGATCAATTTACGTGAAAGATGAAGGCCTTCTTGATCGCTTCGATCAAGTTTTTCAGAAGGTCTTCAAGGGGATTTTCAGCGATTACGGCCAGCAACCCGTCGATATTCCGGAAGAATGGCTGAAGGCGGTCGCGGAAAAATTCCTGAGCCCGGAAGAAATGGAAAAGATCGAAGCCCTCGGCAGTTGGGACGAGATCATGGAAACCCTGAAGAAGCGGCTGGAGGAACAGCAAGGCCGCCATCAGGGCGGAAACAAATGGATCGGCACCGGGGGGACCAGCCCTTTCGGCAATTCCGGTTACAATCCCGAAGGCGTTCGCATTGGCGGGGAAAGCCGGCACAAACGCGCGATAAAGGTTTGGGAAAAGCGCGAGTTTGCCAATCTCGACAACACGCGTGAACTGGGTACCCGTAACATCAAGGTTGCACTGCGCCGCCTGCGCCGGTTTGCGCGCGAAGGTGCTGCGGACGAGCTTGATCTCGACGCCACCATCCGTGGTACCGCACGGCAGGGCTATCTCGACATTCACATGCGCCCGGAACGGCATAATGCTGTGAAAGTCTTGCTGTTTCTCGATGTCGGGGGATCAATGGACCCCTATATCAGACTGGTGGAAGAACTGTTCAGCGCAGCAACCACCGAGTTCAAGAATCTCGAGTTCTTCTACTTCCACAACTGCCTTTACGAGGGCGTATGGCAGAACAACCACCGGCGTTGGCAGGAACGCACATCGACCTGGGATATTCTTCACAAGTACGGTCATGACTACAAAGTGATCTTTGTCGGTGACGCGGCGATGAGCCCTTACGAGATCAGCTATCCCGGCGGTTCCGTCGAACATATGAACGAGGAAGCCGGTGCCGTCTGGCTGGAGCGGGTCTTGCATACCTATCCCGCAACCGTCTGGCTCAATCCTGTGCAGCCGGATTACTGGAGCTATAGCCAGTCCACCACGATCATCCGGCAACTGTTCGGCGACCGGATGTATCCGTTGAGCCTGGATGGCCTCGACAGCGCAATGCGCGAACTTACGCGCAAGAAGCACTGAATAGGGCCGATTACGGATAGAGCAGGAAAGGCGCGATCTCTTCCGCCCAGCGGCCTTCATCGGCACCGGCCACGCGATCCAGATCGCCCGGCGCCGATTGGCTGTTATCCACCCATTCGCGCAGCGCCGGTCCACCGTTGATCACATCAATGGCGAGCCGATCAAATTCATACTCGTAAGGGAAATCGCGCCAGATCGGGTAATCGGGATAGAGCGCGCGGATGGCCTTGAACGCCAGTGCCTGCAATCGCCAGGGGCGGAACGCCTGATGATCGTAAAAACGCCCTTCCGCATGGATCATCAGAGCGCTGCATAATCTGCCCTGATGTTTGTGGAATGTCGGCTCGAACCAACAGGGCCGAACGGCGCAACCGGCCAGCCATTCGGGCGCAATGCGTTGCATCTCCGGCAGAACTTTACCGGCATCGATATCTGGCGCACCGAACAACACTTCCAGCGGGCGCGTCGTGCCGCGGCCTTCGCTCAGCGTGGTGCCTTCCAGCATCACGGTCCCCGCATAGGCACGCGCCATGTTGAGATTGGCGGCATTGGGGCTTGGATTGATCCAGATGCGGCTTTCCGGCCAGCCAAACCCGTTGGCACTATCGGGCTGCCATCCATCCATCGCAATCACGCGATAATCCACATCCAGCTTGAAGTGATCGATGAACCAGTAGCCCATTTCGCCCAGCGTGAGCCCGTGCCGCATGACCATCGGCCCTGCCCCGACGAAACTTTCCTGCCCCGGCAGAAGCACGGTTCCTTCTACCTGCCTGCCTGCCGGGTTCGGGCGGTCCAGCACCCAGACACTCTTGCCCTGTGCTGCGGCCGCTTCCAGCATATAGAGCAGCGTGGTCACGAACGTGTAGATACGGCAACCGAGATCCTGCAAATCAAACAGGAACACATCCGCCGTATCCATCATCGCCGGGCTGGGACGGCGCACTTCCCCATAAAGGCTGAAAACCGGGATACCGTAAACCGGATCCCGTTCATCAGCCGTCTCGACCATATTGTCCTGCTTGTCGCCTTTCAGCCCATGCTGCGGCCCGAAGGCGGCCGCAAGGGTGATATCGGGACATTCGGCAAGTGCATCCAGAGAATGCACCAGACCTTCCGTTACGGATGCGGGATGGGCAACCAACGCCACGCGTTTGCCGATAAGTGGTTTGCGGAGTTCCGGGTCTGCCAGCAGGCGATCAATGCCGAATTTCATGATCGTACCGGTGCCGGAAGCGCTGCGATGAAGCAAGCCGGATCATGGAAATCAGGTTCGCCATCGGGATGGGCCAACGCCCAGTAACTCTTCACACCGCCCTCTTCCTCAATCACCGCGCTCAACCCTATCCGGAGATTTTCGTCCACTGGTCTGGGCAATTTCACGGTCATCACGAAGAAGCGGTCGCCCTGCTGATGATCGATCACGGGGGGATCGGACAGGCCTTCATCGCTGCGCCCATCACGATAGGTCGGGAACCGATAGGCCGCCCAACGTTGCGACGGCGAAAAATTGTATTCGACGTAGGCCCTGTCATCCCCCTGCACAAACATCTCGAAGCAGGTGGTCGTCCACAGCTCCTCCGCCCTGCCCGATCCAGAATAGGCCGGTAACGACAGGGCCGAACCGCCATCCACCCGCCAGCGAAGCAGCAGCCGATCATTGTCGTCCTCCACCAGTGTCACGTTAATTCCCAGAACGGCCAATGATGGCGTATCCGGATGGCAAATCAGCCTATGCGTTCCCAAGCGGGTTTCTCCGTGCTAGGCGCCCGCCCGATGACGAGCGCCACATATCAATCGACTCTGCTGCGCCTACTTGAGGAACGTGGCTATATCCACCAGCTCACCGATGCTGAGGGCCTGGATGCCCTTGCCCAGCGGCAGATCGTGCCGGGCTATATCGGCTTTGATCCCACAGCGCCATCGCTTCACGTGGGGCATCTGGTATCGATCATGATGCTGCGCCAGTTGCAACGCGCCGGCCACAAACCCATCGTGGTCATGGGTGGCGGCACGGGCAAGATCGGCGATCCGAGCTTCAAGGATGAAGCACGCAAGCTGCTGACCACCGAAATCATCGCTGAAAACGTCGCGTCCATCCGTCGGGTGTTCGAACGCTTCCTGACGTTTGGCGATGGACCCAATGATGCGATCATGGTCGATAATGCCGAATGGCTCGACAAGCTCGAATATATTCCCTTCCTGCGCGACATCGGACAACATTTCTCGGTTAACCGGATGTTGAGCTTCGATTCCGTGAAGCTACGTCTCGATCGGGAACAATCGCTGAGCTTCCTGGAATTCAATTACATGATTCTCCAGGCCTACGATTTTCTGGAACTCTCGCGTCGCGCGGAATGCCGTTTGCAAATGGGCGGTTCCGATCAGTGGGGCAATATCGTCAACGGCGTGGAACTGGCGCGCCGTGTCGATGGCACCCAGGTCTTCGGGCTCACCACGCCTTTGCTCACCAACGCGGATGGCACCAAAATGGGCAAGACGGTGGGCGGTGCGGTCTGGCTGAACGAAGATCAGCTTTCCAATTACGATTACTGGCAATTCTGGCGCAACACAGCCGATGCTGACGTCGCCGTACGGCTGCGCCTCTTTACTGACCTGTCGGTGGAAGAAATCGCACGCCTTTCCGCTCTGGAAGGCAGTGAAATCAACGCCGCCAAGATCGCACTTGCAAATGAGGCGACGAAGCTTTGTCGCGGCGAAGAAGCAGCCCAGGCTGCCGAAGCGACCGCCGCCGCCACGTTCAGTGGAGGCGGTGTCGGTGCCGAGCTTCCGGAATTTCCGCTGCCCGCAGAAGGCATTGGTTTAATTGATGCGCTGGTCGGTATCGGATTTGCGGCGAGCCGTGGCGAAGCAAAACGGCTTATCGCGGGTGGCGGCGCGAAACTTAACGGTGAATCTGTCACCGATGAAGCGCACATCATCTCCGGAGGCGCAGAAATCCGTATATCTTCAGGCAAGAAGAAGCACGGTGTGTTGCGCCCGGCCTAGATAAATCTTGATTGAACGCAGTTTACCATTTTTCAGCCAATTCCTGACATATGCCTTTCTTACGCAGTGCAAGGAGGCATGACGAACAGTGGCTGGAGGAGCGCAACTATCTGTACCCGACATGCGTCGGGCCGGACGCCATCCGGTGGAGTTGAAGACCATCGTCGAACATCGCGAACGCGGTGATATCCTGCTGCATGTCGTCAACATTTCGGTTCAGGGCTTCATGATCGACAATGCGGAAACGCTCAACCGCGGCGATCGGGTGCTTCTGCGGCTTCCCGTCGTCGGGCGCATTGAAGCCTATTGCATGTGGACCAAGGACAACCGCGCCGGGTTCCAGTTTGAGCGCCTGCTGCGTTCCGACGATTACAGTCGACTGGTCGAACAGACCCAGCCCAACCCGAATTTGCGCCGCGCACGCTAAAATAGGTCTCGTGCTGCGCGGTAAAGCTTCAATTGCTTGGCAAGTGTTGCGGTGCCTGTCATGGGCGATCTGTGAAAGAGCCTAACTCCCCGCTCCAGATCCCGGATTACCGTTTGTTCTGGCTTGCGCGTTTTCTTGCGGTTTTTTCGACGCTGTCGATGGTGGTCCTGATCGGGTACCAGACCTATGACATCGCCCGTTCCGACTATGGCATGGATAAGGCACAGGCCGCCCTGCAACTGGGCTTTCTGGGGCTTGTACAATTCATTCCGTTATTCCTGCTTGCCCCGGTGGCCGGCTGGGCGGCGGACCGGTTCGAACGGCGCAAGGTCGCCATCTGTGCCAATCTGCTGGACAGCTTCAGCGCCATCGCGCTCGCCCTGCTGACATTGTTCGATGCGTTGAACCTCCCGATCCTGTTCACTATCGCTGCCGCACACGGGGCTGCGCGCATCTTTACCGGTCCGGCGCTTACCGCCATTGCCCCCAATATCGTGCCGCCACGCCTGCTCCCGCAAGCGATCGCACTCAGTTCAATGGCATGGCAGGCTGCAACCGTGATCGGGCCCGCAGTGGGTGGCCTGCTGTTCGGCTTGTCAGAATCCCTGCCCTACTTTCTGTCATTTGCCCTGCTGCTTGGTTCCGCGCTGCTCACCTATTGCATCAAACCGGTCTACCCGCCTGCCGATGGCGCAAATCTGCATCCGTTGAAGCTGATGGCGGAAGGGTTCACGTTCACTGTGAAGCAACGCTTTCTGTTGGGGTGCGTCACACTGGATCTGTTTGCCGTTTTGCTCGGCGGCGCAACCGCTCTGCTGCCCGTTTACGCGCGCGACATCCTGAAAGTCGGGGCCGAAGGGTTAGGCATTATGCGCGGCGCCCCGGCCCTTGGCGCAGCTCTCGTCGCCCTCTGGCTGTCGTTCCGCCCTGTTGAGTACAACGTGGGAACCAAGATGTTGTGGGCCGTTGTCATCTTCGGTGCGGCAACAATCGGTTTCGGATATTCGACCAATCTCGGCCTGTCGCTGGTCATGCTGTTCATACTTGGCGCGGCGGACATGGTTTCCGTATTTATCCGCAGCACATTGGTGCAACTGCACACCCCCGATTCGATGCGCGGCCGGGTATCCTCCATCTCCGGCCTTGCGGTGTCCGCATCCAACGAACTGGGGGAAATGCGAGCCGGCGTATTCGCCGCCGCACTGGGAAGCGTCGGCGCGGTTGTCATTGGCGGGGCAGGTGCGATAATTGTTACGGCGTTGTGGGCATGGTTATTCCCGGAAATCCGACGGGCCAAAACATTCGACACGCAATATCACGATCACGACAAGGGAAGAGTGACATGAAAGCCGAAAATATTCTCGCCACGATTGGCCAGACCCCGCACGTTCGCCTTTCCCGGCTTTTCCCCGATCATGAGGTCTGGATAAAATCGGAACGGTCCAACCCGGGTGGATCGATCAAGGACCGCATTGCGCTTGCCATGATCGAAACGGCGGAGGCTGACGGTAGCCTGAAACCCGGCGGGACAATTATCGAACCGACTTCCGGCAACACCGGGATCGGCCTCGCCATGGTCGCGGCGGTCAAAGGTTACAAACTGGTTCTGGTCATGCCGGAAAGCATGTCGATCGAACGCCGGCGGCTTATGCTCGCCTATGGCGCAACATTCGATCTGACCCCGCGCGAGAAAGGCATGAAGGGCGCGCTGGAGCGGGCACAGGAACTGGTCTCCAGCACACCCGGGGCATGGATGCCCCAGCAGTTCGAGAACCCGGCCAATGTGACCGTTCACGCACAGACGACCGCACAGGAAATCCTCGCAGATTTTGGCGACACCCCGATTGACGTTTTGGTCAGCGGCGTTGGCACAGGCGGCCATCTTACGGGGTGCGCAGAAGTGTTGAAAGCCCGTTGGAACGACATGAAAGCCTATGCCGTCGAACCCGCACTGTCGCCGGTCATATCGGGCGGGCAACCGGGGCCTCATCCCATTCAGGGAATCGGCGCAGGCTTCATCCCGGGCAACCTGCATACGCAGGCGATTGACGGCGCCATTCTGGTCAGCGCCGAAGATGCCAAGGAAATGGCGCGCCGTTCGGCTCGCGAAGAAGGTTTGCTCGTCGGGATCAGTTCCGGCGCCACCCTTGCGGCTATTGCCAGTAAACTGCCCGATCTCGAGCCAGGTTCACGTATTCTCGGCTTCAACTACGACACGGGTGAGCGATACCTTTCCGTTCCGGATTTCCTTCCGGAGTAACCGGGGTGAGCGATCTGGAAACAATCGCATACCACCATGGAGACATCGTGCTGACGGGCCGTCTGGCACGCCCCGTCAGCACGCCCCGTGCCGCCATCGTCATTTTCCCGACAGTGATCAACGGTTCGCCCCGGATCGAGAAATCCGCGCGCGATCTCGCCGCCGCGGGCTATCTGGCGTTCATCGCCGATTTTTATGGGCAACCGGCTGCGGATTTCGATGCGGCAGTTGCGCTCGCCAATGCTTTGCGCACGGACCTCGATTATTATCGCACACGTTTGCGCCTCGCAGTGGAGGCGCTGCATGCCCTGCCCGATGCGACAGGTCTTCCCCTCGGCGCGATCGGATACTGCATGGGTGGTACGTCTGTTCTAGAACTCGCGCGCGATGGCGTAAATCTGGACGTGGTGGTCAGCTTCCACGGATTGCTGCAAACAGCACGACCGGCGAAAGCGGGCGCGATCAGGCCCCGCATTCTGGTGTGTCATGGCGATGCGGATCCGCTCGCCCCACGCCCCCATGTCCTGGCATTCTGGGACGAAATGGATACCGCAGCGGCCCGGTGGCATTTCCACAGCTACGCAGGCGTGAAACATAACTTCACTGACCCCGCCAGCGACACTCGCGGGTCGGATATGTTTGCCTACAACGCCAGCGCGGACCGGCAAAGCTGGGCCGCAATGCTATCGTTGTTCGATGAAGTGTTCGGGGAGCAACAGCCGACGGGTTGATCCCCCAACGCGATCCGTAACGGTTCTTGTGTGATGCTTTATCGCGTGGGCTTTTGATCCGGCTTGCCATCGCCATCGTCATCGAAGGTGTCAGGTGTGCCGTCGCCATCGGCATCCCAGGCATCGGCTACCCCATTCGCATCCCGATCCCAGGCGTCCGGCTGGCCATCCTTATCGGTATCGACAGACGGCGGCGGAGGCGTCGGGCTGGTTGTTTCGACAGCATTCTGAGCGTGGACTGACCCGGTTACTGCGGCGAAGGACAAGACCAGCGCCGTCACCGCCCTGACCAGATGCAATGTCGTAATTCGGGGCATTCACGCCTCCTCTCGTGCCACCCCTGTTCCGATCAGAGTCGGCACCTTGAGACACGATAGCCACCCTCTTGCGACGATTGGCATGGTCCGTCGGCCAGGATTCCTTTCCGTCGCAGCCCATCGCAAGCACGTGCCGCTTCACGGAGCAGGCGTAAAACCCGTCCGTCCGCATATTGCCTTAACGCGGCAACATGCGGACGAATCGTTTTCAATGGAAGATCACATTAACCCGAAGTGCCAAATGCCTCTGCCGGAAGCGCCATCATCGCAGCGCTGCCTGCCTCGATCGTGCGGCGTAATGCACCTGCTTCAGGGGTCATCCGTTCTGCAAAATAACGGGCCGTGGTGAGTTTCGCCTCGTAGAAGGCCTTGTCGCCGTCACCTGCAGCCAACTTGCGTGACGCCACCTTCGCCATCCGCAGCCACATCAGGCCCACGGATACGATGCCCATCAGTTCGAGGTAATTGAACGCACCGGCACCGAGATTGTCAGGGTTTGTCATCGCGTTCTGAAGGAACCACATCGTCGCGGCCTTCTGTTCACCCAACGCCTTGCCCAGTCGCGTAGCAATTTCGGCCAGTTGCGGGTCATCCTGCGCCGCGGCGATTTCGTCATCCACAAGCTTGAAGAATGCCTGTATCGCCCGCCCGCCATCTTTCGGCAGCTTGCGTCCGCACAAGTCCATCGCCTGCACACCGTTCGTGCCTTCATAGATCATCGGAATGCGCGCATCGCGAACGAACTGTTCCATGCCCCATTCCTTGATGTACCCGTGCCCACCATAGACCTGCTGCATGTTCACAGCAGTCGCGAACGCCTTTTCTGTCGTATAGCCCTTCACCACCGGCGTCAGCAGGCCCAGCAGGTCATCGGCTTCCTGCCGGGCTTCCGGGGTTTTCGCCTTGTGCGCCAGATCGACCAGCACGCCAGACCACAATGCCAATGCACGCAGCCCTTCCGTCAGCGCTTTCGCATTCATGAGCATGCGTCGCACATCAGGATGAACAATAATCGGGTCTGCCTTCTCGTTCGGTTCGGCTGGCCCGGTCAACGCTCTACCCTGACGGCGTTCGCGCGCGTAATTAGTGCCATTCTGATAGGCGGCTTCGGCCACGCCCAGCCCCTGAATGCCAACGGCCAGACGCGCTGCATTCATCATCACGAACATTGCCGCCAGCCCGCGATTTTCCTCACCGACCAGCCATCCTTTGGCGTTATCGTAATTCATGACGCAAGTCGCACTGCCATTAAGGCCCATCTTGTGCTCGATTGCTCCGCATGACAGCGTGTTGCGCGCACCCAGCGAGCCATCGTCATTGACCAGAAATTTGGGAACCACGAACAGGGAAATACCCTTGCTTCCTTCCAGCGCATTAGGGGTCTTCGCCAGAACGAGGTGAATGATGTTTTCGGTCAGGTCGTGTTCGCCGGACGAAATGAAAATTTTGGTGCCTGAAATGGCGTAGGAACCATCTGCCTGCGGCTCAGCCTTCGCGCGCAACAAACCCAGATCCGTGCCTGCATGGGCCTCGGTCAAATTCATGGTGCCCAGCCACTCGCCCGAAACAAGTTTGGGCAGATAAGTTTGCTTCTGCTCATCCGTGCCGGCAGCGGCAAGGGCCGAAACCGCGCCCACGGCCAGACCGGGATACAGACCGAACGCTATATTGGCCCCGTCGAGAAACTCCTCGACAACGAAGCCAAGTGTATGTGGCAGTCCTTGCCCGCCGAATGCTGCAGGCAGGGATATCGAGCCCCAGCCCGCCTGCTGGAACTGTGCATAGGCTTCCTTGAAACCCGGTGCGGTGGTGACTGTGCCATCAGGATGGCGGGTACAGCCATCCCTGTCCCCGACTGTGTTCAGAGGAGCCAGCACTTCACTGGCGAACCGGCCTGCTTCCTCAACCAGGGTATCAATAAGGTCAGGTGTTACCGATTCAAACCCGGGAAGATCCGAATACGAAGACAGATCAATCACTTCATTGATAACGAAACGCGTATCCCGGACCGGTGCGATATAGCTCGGCATGGTAATCCTTCCTCTGAATCATTCAGGAACTCTTGGCTCTCTGCCAACAACATCCCCACAAAATAAACAATAGCGTTTAATTATTGCGATCGCGGCAGCAAACGGCCGTTCTCAAGCTTGCGATAGAAACAATTCGGCGCACCCGTATGACAGGCAGGCCCTTCGGGCACGACTTTCATGACAATTGCATCCTGATCGCAATCGACGAGAATTTCCTGCACACGGAGCACGTGCCCCGACGTTTCGCCCTTCATCCACAGCTTGCCGCGGGAACGCGAATAGAAGTGTGCGAATCCGGTTTCCTGTGTCTTGGCCAGTGCTTCTTCATTCAGATACGCAACCATCAGCACTTCCCCGCCGGCAATGTCCACCGCGACTCCGGTCAGCAGGCCGTTGGCGTCGAACTTCGGCATAAACTCCGTGCCTTGTTCACGATCGTGCGACTTGTCCGAAACATTTGAAATGAGAATTTCCTTTACCGCAAATCATCGCCCGTAGTTCACGGGTCACCTTGTTGCAGGATAACCACAGATGGTTGGCAAAATCCATGAAACAAGCGGAACATACTTCCGTAGAACGCCCTTTGATGGAAAACAGCATTCGCGGTCTTTGGAGGGCCGTCCGCCGAACTGGCGCGCTGACCAGGCGCCAAGGTACAGGGGGTTAAGGCAGCAGCCCGATCATACGAGGCGCGCCACAGAATGAGGGATCGGACAGACGGGGCCACTCGGGGGGTGGTTTTCAAAAGTCCAATGTTATTCGTCACGCGGATGCCCGGAACCCAGCGTTCCGGGCATCTTCGTTTTGGGCCTACACATCCCTTTCCCGATCACACTGATTCGTCGGCAACGCGTGCAAAACACGCCACAATCACCTTTTTTGCTCCCGCCCGCTTCAATGCCGCGACACAAGCATCGCTTGTCGCGCCACTGGTGAGCACATCATCTACCAGCACTATGCAGGAGCCTTGAAGTCGGCCGCGCCACTGCGACGCTGTGCCAATCGCTCCTGTTAATGCACGAATTCGGGCTTTGCGCCCGAGCCCCCCCAATGACGGCGTCCGCTTCTTGCGTACCAGCGCATCGACGATCAGCTCGCCGCCGCGAATCCCTGCAATCTCGCGCGCCAGCAGCGCCGATTGATTAAAACCACGCCGCCACAAACGCACCCGGTGCAAAGGCACCGGAACGACCAGCCAGTGATCATCCGATTGCGGCAATCTAGCAGCGATCTGTTTCGCCATCATCGGGGCAAGCGCGATCTTACGCCCGTGCTTGAAAGCCAACACCAACTGGCGCGATGCATCGTTGTACAAGGTGGCCGCCGCAATACCGTCATGCTGCGGGGGCATGGCCAGGCACGGTGCACAGAGTCCGTTCTGCATGGTGACGTGTGACGGGAAAGGCCGCTGGCACTGGCTGCAACATGGCTCCCCGGGAATCGTGAGATCGGACCAACATGCGCTGCACAGGCCATCTTGTGCAGCAAGCCCCGCACCACACAGCGGACAGCGCGGGGGGAAAACGAGATCGACCACAGGTGCGAGCACCACGGCAATGCGTTGAAGAAACCACCCCATCGTTTGGTCATGAGCTTTGCCCGGCAGCACTGCAAGATGCTTGCGCGGGACCTGCAGGCACGGCAGGGGAAGTCTATGGCCCACAGCCCAGCCCCACCTCGTATCTTCTCGCCCAAGCGTCGCCACAGGGCGCGTGCCAGAATGCGCTTGCTTCAAACCCCGCCCGATGCAGCGCGTTTCATCCAGGACGACATGATCGAAGATGTGCTCGACAGGCTCGATTTCCTGCGACACGAACCGCAAAATGCTCTGCTGATTGGAGATTTCACGGGACGTCTGGCAAGCGCACTGGCAGAGCGGAAATGTGCAGTAACCCGCGCAGACAGCGCCCCTGGCCCCGGTGAACTGCCTCTGGACGAAGAAAGTCCCTACCCTTTTGGTACCTTCGATTGCGTGATCAGCCTTGGTACATTGGACACCATCAACGACCTGCCGGGCGCCTTAGTGCATATGCGCAATGCCTTGAACCCGGGCGGCCTCGCGATCGCCAGCTTCGTCGGTGCGGGCAGCCTGCCACGACTCAGGGAAGCCATGCTGGCTGCCGACGGTGATCGCCCCGCCGCGCGCATCCATCCTGCGGTGGACGTTCGTGCCGGCGGGCAGCTTCTCCAACGTGCGGGCTGGGCCAGACCGGTCGTGGACAGCCGCTCGCTCACCGTGCGGTACAGGACGCTCGATCGCCTGGTCGAGGATTTGCGGGCCCAAGGCATGGGTAACGTGCTGTCATCCCACGCTCCGCCGCTTACCAAAGCGATGCAGGAAGTGGCCCGCACCCATTTCAGCGCGGCCGCCGACGCGGATGGCCGTACTTCCGAAATATTCGAGATATTAACCTTAAGCGGTTGGCGTTCCTGATATTATCAGAAAGACCAATCCGGCACGTCAATCCCGACGTGCCGGATTATCTTTAATCAACCCAGTGCAGCCTGCGCAGCGGCAAGGCGTGCAATCGGCACGCGATAAGGCGATGCGCTGACGTAATCGAGGCCGACCGTCTCGCAGAACGCAATGCTGGCCGGGTCCCCGCCATGTTCGCCGCAAATGCCCAATTTGATATCGGGGCGCGTGGCACGGC
The DNA here is from genome assembly GCF_003860345.1 of Caenibius tardaugens NBRC 16725. Lineage (GTDB taxonomy): Bacteria > Pseudomonadota > Alphaproteobacteria > Sphingomonadales > Sphingomonadaceae > Caenibius > Caenibius tardaugens. Next base: position 4,057,860 of record NZ_CP034179.1, on the reverse strand, counting down.
CACGTTCCGCAGCCAGCGAAACCAGTTGCCCCACTCCTTCGATATCCAGACTGACGAACGGATCGCGCTGATAGATGCCCTTTTCGACGTACTGCGCAAGGAAACGCGCGGAATCATCGCGGCTCACACCCAGCGTGGTCTGCGTGAGATCGTTGGTGCCGAACGAGAAGAACGCACCCGATTCGGCAATTTCTCCGGCCATCAGCGCTGCACGCGGCAATTCGATCATGGTACCGACGATATAATCCAGCGTACGCCCCTTCTCTGCGAACACTTCCGCAGCGACACGATCGATCAGGTCCTTCAGGATATCGAGTTCGCGCTTGCTGCCCACCAGCGGGACCATGATTTCCGGCACGATCGCCTCACCCTGTCCGGCGACATCGCACGCGGCCTCAAAAATGGCCCGCGCCTGCATCTCGTAGATTTCGGGATAAGTCACCCCGAGACGACATCCGCGATGGCCCAGCATCGGGTTGAATTCGTGCAATTCGGCGGCACGACGCCGGAGATGTTCCACACCGTAACCGGATGCCTGCGCCACTTCCTCAAACTCGGCATCGCCATGCGGCAGGAATTCGTGAAGCGGAGGATCGAGCAGGCGAATCGTAACCGGCAGACCGGTCATGACCTCGAAGATCTTGTGAAAATCCTGCCGCTGTTCGGGCAGCAATTTGGTCAGTGCTTCGCGACGACCTGCCTCGTTGTCGGCGAGGATCATCTGACGAACCGCAGTGATCCGGGCTTCATCGAAGAACATGTGCTCGGTCCGACACAGGCCGATACCTTCCGCGCCGAACTGCCGCGCCATCTGGCAATCCGCCGGCGTTTCCGCATTGGTCCGCACTTTCATGCGACGATGCTTATCAGCCCAAGTCATCAGCGTACCGAAATCGCCGACCAGTTCCGGTTCGATCGTCGGCACTTCACCGGCCATCACATCGCCGGTTGCCCCGTCGAGCGTGATCAGATCGCCTTCTTTCAGATCGCGATTGCCGATCCGCAACGTTCGCGCGGCAAGATCGATATGCACCGCCGATGCGCCGGAAACGCACGGACGGCCCATACCACGGGCGACCACGGCTGCGTGGCTGGTCATGCCGCCACGCGCGGTCAGAATGCCCTTGGCCGCATGCATGCCGTGAATATCTTCCGGGCTGGTTTCGACGCGCACCAGAATAACCGCCTCGCCACGTTCGGCGCGGCGTTCGGCCGTGTCGGCATCCAGCACGATGGCACCGGCGGCTGCGCCCGGTGATGCGGGCAGACCTTTGGTCAGGATATCGCGCGGAGCCTTGGGATCGAGCGTGGGGTGAAGCAACTGATCAAGCGCCATCGGATCGACCCGACGGATCGCGGTGGCTTCATCGATCAGCCCTTCCGCCACCATGTCGACGGCCATTTTCAGCGCGGCTTTGGCCGTGCGCTTGCCCGAACGAGTCTGCAACATCCACAGTTTGCCGCGTTCCACGGTGAACTCGATGTCCTGCATATCCTTGTAATGCTTTTCGAGCAGTTCAAACACGGCAGCCAGCTCGCCATAGGCCACCGGCATGGCTTCTTCCATGCTCAACGGCTTAGCATTGGCCGTTTCGCGGGCCTTCTTCGTCAGGTATTGCGGCGTGCGAATACCGGCGACCACATCTTCGCCCTGCGCATTGACAAGCCATTCACCGAAATAGGCCCGTTCGCCGGTAGCCGGATCGCGCGTGAACGCTACGCCGGTGGCGCTGGTTTCACCCATATTACCGAACACCATCGCCTGCACATTGACGGCAGTACCCCAATCACCGGGGATATCGTTGAGACGGCGATAGACTTTGGCGCGGTCCGAATCCCAGCTGTCGAACACAGCCGCAATCGCGCCCCACAACTGTTCCGTCACGTCTTGCGGGAACGGGCGGCCCAGTTCGCGTTCGACGATGGTTTCGTATTCGGCGACCAGCGCTTTCCAGTCCCCCGCATCCATTTCGGTGTCGGAGAAGTAGCCCTTGTCTTCCTTGGCGATTTCAAGCGCTTCCTCAAACGCACCGTGATCGAGACCAAGCACCACGTCGGAATACATCTGGATGAACCGGCGGTAGGAATCCCAGGCAAAGCGTTCGTCACCCGAGGTGGCGGCAAGCCCTTTCACCGTCTCGTCATTCAGGCCGAGATTGAGCACGGTATCCATCATGCCGGGCATGGAAACCCGCGCGCCCGAACGTACCGAAACCAGCAGGGGATCGGCGTTATTGCCGAAGCTCTTGCCCACAGCGCTTTCGATATGTGTCAGCGCAGTCGCAACATCCGCACGCAGTTCAGCCGAAAAGTCCGAACCGCCCGCCAGATAGGATACGCATTCTTCTGTCGTGATTGTGAAACCCGGAGGTACCGGCAGGCCGATTCCGGCCATTTCCGCCAGGTTCGCACCTTTGCCGCCAACAATCGTCTTGTCCCGCGAACGGGCATCGTCGTTGTTGTTTGCGCCACCACCGAATGTGTAGACCGACTTGTTCATCTCGAGCTGCCAGTTCCTGTCCAAATTGGGAGAAGTTGACACAGTTGACACTGTTCTGAGCGGAGAACCGCTCACCCCTCAATACGTGAGAAATCCGCCACTTTATGCACTGCAGTACGGAAACGCGCCAGCAGATCGAGCCGCGCGGCACGTTTGTCCGGATTGCTATCGTTGACCGTAACCTCGTCAAAGAATGCGTCAATCGGCATACGGAGCGACGCAAGAGCCGCCATCGCTCCGGCATAATCTTCCATCCCGACAGCAGAGGCCGCCTTGGGCTCCGCCGCATCCAGCGCATCGATCAGCGCTTTTTCCGCGATTTCCGGCGTGTAGGAAAGTTCTTTCCCGTGGCGTTCCGCCAGCTTTGCCGCAATCACCGGGGCGAGATCGGGATCGTCCACCTGGGCCAACGGGTCTTCCTCGCCAGTCCGGGCTATTTCGCCTTCGATGCCCAGCCATTCCTCTTTCTTCAGGATATTGGCCGCGCGTTTGTATCCGGCGAGCAGATTGACGCCGTCTTCCGTTCGGATGAACGCTTGCAAGGCATGGACGCGAGCCAACAGGCGCACGAGATCGTCTTCGCCGCCAAGCGCGAAAACCGCATCGATCAGATCGTGACGGACACCCGCTTCTTTCTGCTGAACCTTGAGACGGTCCGCAAAGAAATCGAGCAAATCCCCATCTGCCACGCGCATCCGCAGGCCATTTTCAGTCAATAGCCGAATGACGCCCAATGCCGCCCGCCGCAGCGCGAAGGGATCTTTCGAACCGGTTGGCTTTTCGTCGATGGAGAAGAAGCTGCGCAAGGTGTCGAGCTTGTCCGCCAGGCTGACGGCAACCGTAAGCGGAGCGGTGGGGACATCATCACCCTGCCCGACTGGCTTGTAGTGATCGCGCACGGCATCGGCCACAGCATCGCTTTGCCCTTCGGCGCGAGCGTAGTAACCGCCCATAAGTCCCTGTAATTCAGGGAATTCACCGACCATCTCGGTAACCAGATCTGCCTTGGCGAGCCGCGCTGCCAGTTCGGCTTCCGCCGGGTCCGCGCCCTGCACGATACCCTGCGCCACCAGTTGCCGCGCCAACGTGGCCACACGGTCGACCTTGTCGGCCACCGTGCCAAGCTTTTCATGGAAGACGATATTGCCCAGCTTTACCGCATGATCGGCCAGCGTCTTCTTGCGATCCTGTTCCCAGAAGAAGCGGGCATCGGACAACCGCGCGGCGAGCACTTTGCGATTGCCATCGACAATCGCCACACCGCCATCGTGCGCGGCGATATTGGCCGTGCACACGAAGGCATTGGCCAACGCTCCGCCAGAATCGCGACAGATAAAATATTTCTGGTTCGTACGGGCAGTTAGCTGAATAACTTCAGGTGGAACCTCGAGATATTGTTCGTCAAACCGGCCCAACAAGGGAACCGGCCATTCGGTCAGCCCCGCATTCTCAACGACGAGCCCTTCATCTTCCACCAAAACCAGCCCGGCCTGCGACGCTGCGGCCTGTGCCCCCTTACGAACAATGCTTTCGCGTTCGGCGTGATCGACGATAACATGGCAGGCACGCAATTTTTCGGCGTAATCGCCAGCATTGCCGATGGTGATCTCACCCGGGCAATGGAAGCGATGCCCCAGCGTGACATAGCCCGAAACCACGCTGCCAACGCCGCATTCCACCAGATCATCGCCCAGAATGGCAACGATGCCCGACAGCGGCCGAACCCAGCGCAGGCTTTCCGTCGACAGCGAGGCCTTCCCCCAACGCATCGATTTGGGCCAGGCGAACGCGCGGATGATCGCGGGAATAGCTTCAGCCAGAACCGCTTTCACAGCGCGTCCGGGCTTCTCCGTTATGGCGAAGTACACGCCATCGCGATCTTCGAGTTGATCCTGGGTCAGCCCGGTCTTGCGCAGAAACCCTTCAAGCGCCTGCGGCGGGGCGGAACTACGCGGTCCCTTCACTTCTTCGCGAACCGCCTCGGTATTTTCCGGCAAGGCCCGCGCGATCAGGGCGAGCCGACGCGGGGTCGACCAGACAGTCAGTTCGCCAAAGGCAACACCGGAATCGGCCATTTCCTTGCGAAACAGCTTTTCCAGTTCGGCGCGTGCGCCAGCCTGCATACGTGCGGGAATTTCTTCGCAACGCAGTTCGAGGAGGAAATCGCTCATGCCGTCCACCCCGGAAACTTTTCCGCCCAGCGAGCGGCTTCCTTGGCCATGTGGGCTTCGCACGATCCCCGTGCCAGTTCGCGCACACGCCCCATGTAGCTGGCGCGTTCCTGCACGCTAATCACGCCGCGCGCCTGCAGCAGGTTGAAGATGTGGCTGGCCTCGATCGCCTGTTCATAGGCGGGAATCGGCAGATTGGCGGCCAGACAGTTCTCGCACTCTTCCGCGGCCTTGCGGAACAGCTCGAACAGGCTTTCCGTATTGGCGACCTCGAAATTCCAGGTGCTCATCTGCACCTCGTTTTCGTGAAACACGTCGCCATAGGTTACGCCATGGTTGTTGAAGGCAAGATCGTAAACGTTGTCGACGCCCTGAATATACATGGCCAGACGTTCGAGCCCGTAGGTCAGTTCGCCGGCGACCGGCTTGCAGTCGAACCCGCCCATCTGCTGGAAATAGGTAAACTGGGTGACTTCCATCCCGTCACACCAGACTTCCCAGCCCAGACCCCAGGCGCCCAGAGTGGGGCTTTCCCAGTCATCCTCGACGAAACGGATATCGTGCTTGAGCGGATCGATCCCGATCACTTCCAGGCTCTTGAGATAGAGTTCCTGTAGATTTTCCGGGCTCGGCTTCAGAATTACCTGATACTGGTAATAATGCTGCATCCGGTTCGGGTTTTCGCCGTAGCGACCGTCCGTCGGACGGCGGCAGGGCTGCACGAAGGCCGCATTCCACGGCTCCGGCCCCAGCGCACGCAAGGTCGTTGCGGGATGGAACGTGCCCGCCCCCATTCTCATATCGTAGGGCTGCAGAATAAGGCACCCCTGCGCACCCCAGTATTCGTGGAGCGCGAGGATCATATCCTGCAGGCACATTGCGCGGCCATCACTCATGGCGCGGCCCATGGCGTAAGGGCCTGTTCGGGTCAATGCCGCATCGCAAAAGAACGATTGAAAAACACGGTTTCACGCGGGCTGTAGCATCGATAGAAGCACTGTTCACAAGGTTGCAACCTTTGCCGGGGCAAGTTGATACGATGAAATTTCCAAAATACCTGATCGCTACAGCCGTTGGCGCCCTCTCCATCGCGCTGGCCGCGCCACCGGCACTGGCCAAAAAGCCATCAGCCACCCCGCAAGTAGCAGCCACTGCGCCCACGCCCGCACCGGCCCCGCGCAAAGGCACCCCGGCGCTGTGGAAAGTCGCGGATCAGGATACCACGATCTATCTCTTCGGCACCGTGCACCTTCTGGCGAAAGACGTATCCTGGTTCGAACCCGATATCGCGCCCGCGCTGCAATCCGCTGATGAACTCGTCACAGAAGTCGATCTGGCCAACACCAGCGCCAAACCGGAATTGTTGCTGGCCAAGGCGTCATTGCCCGCCGGGGAAAACCTGCGTGCCCTGCTGCCGCCAGAAAACCGGCAGTCGCTGGAACAGGCGCTTGGCACACTGGGGCTACCAGCGGGCACCTTTGATGGGCAGAAGCCGTGGTTTGCGGCACTAAACCTGACGATCCTTCCGCTTCTTGCCGCAGGGTATGACATGAACAGCGGGGTCGAGGTCGTGCTTGATCGCAATGCACCGTCCCGGACAAAACGATCTGCGCTGGAAACCATGGAATTCCAGCTCGATTTGTTCGATTCCCTGCCTCAGGATCTGCAGATCGCCTATCTGGGCCAGGTTTCCGCTGCGGTGCCCGAAACCAAACGCCAGCTCGATGAGATGGTCGATGCGTGGCTGGCTGGGGATGCCGATCGCCTCGCCAGCCTGATGAATTCGCAGGAAGTCGATCCGGTCGTGTTCGAGAAGCTCGTGACCAGTCGCAACAAGAACTGGACAAACTGGATCGTCAAACGGCTGGAGCAACCCGGCACTGTCTTCATGGCGGTGGGCGCGGGGCACCTTGCTGGCCCGGGCAGCGTGCAGGATCAACTTTCGACACTCGGCATTGTGAGCGCGCGCGTCAAATGAACCTGCGATCGGTCCTGGCACTGGCTGCGATGTTACTGATCAGTGCCTGCAGCAAACCACCCGAACCGGCAACACCCGCCTTTTGGGAAGTCACTGCCCCTGATGGCCAACAGGCGTGGCTGTTCGGCACGATCCATGCCCTGCCCGAGAATGTCGAATGGCGTTCTCCCGCTATAGAGGCGGCCCTTGCACAATCGGACACCCTCCTGCTGGAAATCCGCCAGTTGGATGACCGCGCGGCCATGCAGGCCATATTCACTCGCCTCGCCGAGACCCCCGGGCAAGCGACGCTCTCTTCCAAAGTGACCGCTGCCAATCGCCCGGCGCTGGTGCAATTGCTGCAACAGGCGGGCATCAGTGAGAACCAGTTTGCCCGTGTCGAAACCTGGGCGGCCGCGCTGACTTTGGCGCAGGCGGCCCGCAAGGCAGACAACGATGCCGGGGTCGACCGCACCTTGATAACCATGGCAGGAAGCAAACCGGTTGCCGAACTGGAAGGTACGGAAGCGCAATTGCGCCTGTTTGATACGCTGCCGGAAAAGGAACAACGCGATCTCCTCAACGCGATCGTTGCCGAAGCAGCCGACGCAAGGAATGAGGAAAGGATCGTCGAAGGATATTGGCGCCGTGGCGATATTGATGCCATCGCTGCCGAAACCCATCGCGGCATGATGGCAGACCCGGAGTTGCGCGCTGCCCTGCTGGTTGACCGCAACCGCGCGTGGAGCGACAGGATCGCCCATATGATCAAGGGCCACCAACATCCCTTCGTGGCCGTCGGCGCGGCACATATGGCTGGGCCGGAAGGGCTACCTGCACTGCTGGCGGGGAAAGGCTTCACGGTTCGCCGCGTGCAATGATGCGCGCCGTGCGGCGTAGCGCTTGCAATTCCGGGGATTTGCCTATAGGGGCCCGCGCTTCGCGGCTATGGTCATCCCTGGAGGCGTAGCGCGAAAAATGTATCAAACCGTTTTCGAAAGGTAAGCAGATGAGCGACGCTCTTACGTTGCCGGCAGAAGCGCGCGAACTGGCAGGCAAGGGAGCCTCCCGTGCATTGCGTCGCGCTGGCCGTGTCCCCGCCGTGATTTATGGCGGCAAGGAAGAACCCCAGACCATCCACGTTGAAGAGAAGGAACTGGTCCGCCAACTCGGCACCGGTCACTTCGCCAACTCGATCGTCATGATCGAAGTGGGTGGCAAGAGCGTGCGCACCCTGCCCAAGGATGTCGCCTTCCATCCCGTCACCGACCGCCCGATCCACGTCGACTTCCTGCGTCTCGCCAAGAACGCCAAAGTCGAAGTGCTGGTGCCGGTGCTGTTCACCAACGAAGACGCTTCGCCGGGCCTCAAGAAGGGCGGCGTGCTGAACGTGGTGCGCCACGAACTCGACCTGATCTGCGAAGCAGACAAGATTCCGTCGGAAATCGAAATCGACGTGACCGGTCGCGACGTTGGCGATTCCATCCACATCAGCAATGTGAAGCTGCCCGCTGGTGCCGAAAGCGCCATCACGGACCGCGATTTCACGATTGCAACGATTGTGGCGCCTTCCGCGCTCAAGCGTGCTGAAGCCGACGCTGCCGGCGAAGGCGAAGTGGAAGAAGCCAGCGAAGGCTGAGCTTTTTCTGCTTCAACCGGAAAACACGCCGGCCCGCACTCGCGCGGCCGGCGTTTTTCATTTAGGGAGCCCCCATGCAACTTTGGGTAGGTTTGGGAAATCCGGGACCGCAATATGCGATGCACCGGCACAACGTCGGCTTTATGACCGTGGACGTGATTGCGGAAATCCACAATTTCGGGTCGGTACAGAAAAAGTTTGCCGGCTGGGTGCAGGAAGGGCGGATCGGCAATGAGAAGGTTATCCTGCTCAAGCCGGCAACGTTCATGAACGAAAGCGGACGCGCCGTCTCAGAAGCGATGCGCTTCTACAAACTCGAACCAGACGCCCTGACCGTGTTCCATGACGAATTGGACCTTGCTCCGTTCAAGGTCAAAGTGAAGCAGGGCGGCGGCACCGCGGGCCATAATGGGTTGCGCTCGATCGCGCAGCATTTGGGGCCTGATTTTCGCCGGGTCCGGATCGGCATAGGCCATCCCGGCCACAAGGACCGGGTGACATCCTATGTGTTGGGCAACTATGCCAAGACAGAATTGGACGATCTGGCCGACATGCTCGGCGGGATCGCCGCCGAGGCCGATTGGTTGACCAAAGGGGACGACGCCCGCTTTATGAGCGAACTGGCGCTCAGGCTTTCGTCTTAGCCGGCTTTTTCGCCTTCCGCCCCGCATTGTCGGCAGGAGCAGCCGACGCATCTGCCTCCGCCCCTTCGCTCAATCCAGGGACCTGCCGCACCGATTCATGGGCGGCGTCAAGTTGGGCCTGACGCATCTTCTCCGGATCGACGGCGACCTTGGCATTGATCGCAATGGTGATCCGATCCTCATCCGCGTCATTCGGATGGACCCAGTGCTTCAACGTGCTCGGGAAAACCACCAATGTTCCCGGCGTCGGGCGCATCGCATGCAAGGACCGCATATAAGGCGATTGCACCAACCCCTGCCCCGGGGGTGCCGAACGATGGTCGATAAATTCGATCGCACCTGCCATGCCGCCATTCGCGGGTTCCGGCACCTGAATATAATAGGCCGCCGACCAGAACGCACCGGGATGATCATGGGGCACGTTGTAGCCCCCCTTGGGATTGACGTTCACCCAGCCATCGCATTCAAGCCGCAAGTTCGCCAGCTTGTCCTTATCCGCCACACGCTGCGTCGCGTCGGCGAGACATTGCATGATTTTCTGCGCCAGTTCCCGATGCGCAGGTTCCTTGCGGGCAAAGAAATCCAGATCGCTGTGCCAGCCAACCCGGTTGGAACGGACCATGCCCTGTTCCTTTTCGCGACGGACGCGAATCTCCTCGATGATATCGGCATTGATCCGTGCGAAGTCCGCGATCTCGTAAACCGGGATCGGCGTTGAGAACACAAGATTAAGTTTTTTGAATGTGTTGGTCATGACCTTGCTCAAACTGTACCCCCTCCGTATCCGCTGCGCGCAACGGTGACGCAAGGGCTATGCGTGAATCCTTCCCCATTATGCTTTGATCCTGCGCAAAACCGTGTGTCGCGCCGCCCGTTTACCTAAGACGCCGCCGGTTAGCATAAATAGTGTTGGATTAATTTACACTCAGCCATTCCAGATTCACTGATTAACCATCTAGCACCCTGATTAATCGCGGTTGGCACAGAATTTGCTTTACCACCGATAAACCAGCGTAATCTTATTGGCTAACCAGGGGACAGGTACCGTGAAAAAGACTTTGACCATCTTCGCTGCATTGAGCACGCTCGCCATGGCGTCGCCGGCGATGGCCACATGGGGTTCTTCGGGCGGCTGGAGCTCGGGTGGTTGCAAGAAGCATTGCGGCACCACAACCACGACATCTTCGGGTGGCACCACCACCGGCTCCTCCTCGTCCGGAAATGAAGTGCCTGAACCGGGTATGCTGGCGATGGCTGGTGCGGGTCTGATCGCGGTTGCCGTGCTGCGCCGCCGGAAAGCACGCAACAAATCGTAACCCACTATTCACTTTCGCTCGAGGATAGCTCCCGAGAGCAAACTGGCGCCTCTCCTCCCCGGAGAGGCGTCTTTTTGTAACTGTGCGAATGTCAGATCACCCGCAACGACAGGCTTGCGCAAGTGCCCCTTTCACGATCCATTGCGTACGGCACGCGCTCTCGCTGCATAGATGCCAGCTTGGGGATCGCCTTCCTCCCCGGCCACGCGCGCCAAAAGATCGAGCGCCTGCACTGAAGCCTGCTGATCATCCGCGAACGGACGCAAGGTTGCCAGTGCCGCCCTTCTATCCTGCCCGGCGATTTGCACTTGCGCCAGTGCCAGACGCACATCCCCGTTGTGCGGCTCATGCAGCAACAGCGGCGACAGATAGGCGCGCGCCTGTTCGACCTGGCCAAGATTGAGAAAGGCCTGCGCATAGAGCCACTGCAATTCCGGGCGCGTATCTATATCCCGTTCCAGCGGTTGCAATATCGCGCGAACCTTCGCCCAATCTTTTCGTTCCGCCGCCAGCCTGGCTTTCACGAAGACCACGCTGGGGTGCTGCGGCGCAAGCCTCTCGATTTTACCCAGAACTGGTTCAATCTCGTCGATCCGCCCCAGTTCACCGAGGGCTGAGACCGTCCCGAACAGGCCTGTCAGATCATGCGGATAGATCTTGAGCAGACGCTCGTTCGCAAGCAGCGCGGCGGCATGGCGCCCCTGCGCTGCGGCCACACCTGCCAGCACCTGCAAGGCGACGCGCTCCTCACCGTTATCCGTCAGCGCCTGGCGCGCCAGCCTGTCGGCTTCCGCCAGTTCGCCCTCATCCAGCAGGTAACGCGCGTAGGCCGCCATGAGTGCGGATCGCGGGCCGCTGCTTTCCAAATCGCTGCCCAGGATCTTTCCCGCCTCAGCAACTTTACCTTGGCCCAGCAAGGCAAGCCCGCGAATCCGGGCCGCTTCCGCGCTGTCATGCGTGTTAACCAGAGACAGGGCATGTGCAAATTGCCCTTTCAGCAACGCTGCGTCGGCAGCGAGGATCACATGGTCGGCGGGCGCCTTCCCGATCGTCTGCAGATGCTGCAACGTGGTTTCCGCGCCATCCCCATCATCCAGAGCGATCTGGGTTCTGACGAGAAGTTCAAGGAACACGGGATCGTCGGGCCGCGTTTTCAGCGCCGCCATCAAATCCACGCGCGCGGTCTGATAATCGTGCACACTGTAGGCCTGTTTCGCGCGGGCCCATTGCTCCTGCGGATCGGGATTGCATGCCCCGAGCGCCAACCCGCAAACGACAGGCAGGATCAGGTATCTCAGCAAACTCATCACATTTACCCCAGGTTCCAGATAATACGCTTTAGAATGAATACCCTTGCCGCGCGATGGACGGCCTCATAGGCTTGGGCAAGAACATCTTCAGGGAGAAAAGTCATGCCAGATCTGGATCGCCGCGCCCTTCTTGTGGGCAGTGTCGCCTTGGGGGCTACAGCCGCCGTGCCCGCTGCCGCGGCCCAGAAATCCGGCCAAACGAGCGGCCAGCCCGATCTATCCGGCAAATCCATTCTCATCACAGGTGCAGCTACCGGCTTCGGACGACTGGGGGCAGAGCACTACGCACGCCTCGGCGCCAAGGTCTTCGCCACCATGCGTAACCTGCCACGGCCCGAGGCCGAAGCCCTGCAAAAACTGGCCCGAGATGCCAAGCTCGATATCACCTTGCTGGAAATCGATGTGCTGGACGACGCGCAGGTTGCGGCCGGAGTCAGCGAAGCCGAACGCCTTGCTGGCGGCGCGATCGACGTCCTCGTCAACAATGCGGGGGTCATGATCACCGGACCTGTGGAAATGCAGGACCCGGAAGCCTTGCGCTTGCTGTTCGATACCAACCTGTTCGGCTGTCAGCGCATGGCCCGCGCCGTGCTGCCGGCAATGCGCAAGGCGCGATCTGGTTATATCGTCAACATGGCGTCGCAGGCGGGGCGGGTCGTATTTCCCGGACTCGGCGCCTATTCCGCCAGCAAGTTTGCAGTTGAATCCTGGGCTGAACAACTCGCCTACGAAGTGGCGACGCTGGGGATTGGCGTGGGCATCATCGAACCTGGCGGATATCCGACGCGGATCATGGAAAATTCCAACGCCTCATCTGTCGCGCTGCGCGATCGCGAACCGGACGAACGCAAGGCAGCCTATCCCGGATTCGTGGCGCAAATGGGCAAATCGGTTTCCACTGCTGTTGCCAGCGATCCGATGGACATCCCCCACGCCATTGCAAGGCTGATAGCCACGCCGCCGAAAGACCGCCCCTTGCGCAGTGCTGTGGCTTCCACGCCTTCGCCACAAGACCCGATCAACACCGTTTGCGCAGATGTGCAGCGCAAGATGCTGGGAAGCGGACCTTTTTCTGCAGCATCAGAGATTGTTCTGGGGGCGTAAACGCCCCGTAGCGCAGGCTGTTTGCGTTGCGCAGCTTGATTCCGCGCGCAAAGCGTATAAGCGCCCTGCCCTGATCCTGCGGCAAATTGCCGTTCTGGTCGCGACCCTTTGGTGAAGGAGCAATAATGGGTTTCCGTTGCGGAATTGTGGGCCTGCCCAATGTCGGCAAATCGACGCTGTTCAATGCGTTGACCGAGACGCAGGCGGCACAGGCAGCCAATTATCCCTTCTGCACCATCGAACCCAACGTGGGGCAGGTTTCCGTGCCAGACGCCCGGCTGGATACAGTTGCGCAGATCGCCGGTTCTGCAAAGATCATTCCCACCCAGCTTGGGTTTGTCGACATTGCGGGCCTTGTGAAGGGCGCCAGCAAGGGTGAAGGACTGGGCAACCAGTTCCTCGGGAACATTCGCGAAGTGGACGCCATCGTCCATGTTCTGCGCTGCTTCGAGGATGATGACATCCAGCATGTGGCGAACAAGGTTGACCCCATCACCGATGCCGAAGTCGTCGAGACAGAACTGATGCTCTCCGACCTTGAAAGCCTCGAAAAGCGCGTCCCCGCAGCACAAAAGCGTGCCACGAGCGGTGACAAGGAAGCCAAAATTGCCGCCAGCGTGCTGGGTCAGGCCCTCGATCTGCTGCGCGAAGGCAAGCCAGCCCGGCTGACCGAACCCCGCGATGATGAGGAAGCCCGTGTTTTCCAACAGGCCCAGCTCCTGACGGCAAAGCCCGTGCTGTACGTCTGCAATGTCGCTGAAGGCGATGCCGCAACCGGAAATGCACTGTCCGCTCAGGTATTTGAAAAGGCGGCAGCCGAAGGGGCGCAGGCGGTTGTTGTGTCCGCAGCCATCGAATCCGAACTGGTTGGCATGGAGCCTGAAGAACGGGGTGAATTCCTCTCCGAACTCGGCCTTGAGGAAACCGGCCTCGCCCGCGTCATTCGCGCCGGGTACCAGTTGCTCGGCCTGAAGACCTTTTTCACGGTTGGCCCCAAGGAAGCCCGCGCCTGGACCTTCCACAATGGCGCGAAAGCCCCGCAGGCAGCCGGTGAAATTCACACCGATTTTGAAAAGGGCTTCATCCGGGCCGAAACGATCGCCTATGACGACTACATCGCGCTGGGCGGTGAATCTGCTGCGCGTGATGCGGGCAAACTGCGACAGGAAGGCAAGGAATACGTGGTGCAGGATGGCGATATCATGCACTTCAAGTTCAACGTCTGAACGCAGCCATGATCTATTTCGAGGACATGCTCGTCGGCACAACGGAGCGTTTCGGACGTTACGAAGTCCAGCGCGAGGATGTTCTCGATTTCGCGCGCAAGTTCGATCCGCATCCATTCCACCTGTCGGACGAAGAAGCCGCCAAAACCCATTTCGGCCGCATTTCCGCGAGCGGCTGGCATACCTGCGCCATGACCATGGCAATGTTTGTCGAACATATTCAGGATATTCCGCACGCCAGCCACGGCGGTGTCGGAATTGATGAGCTGCGCTGGACCAGACCCGTCTATCCCGGCGATATCCTGAGTATGGAAACCGAGATTTTGCGGAAACATCGCAGCCGCTCACGCCCGGAAATTGGCAGCGTGTGGACCCGGATGACAACCTTCAATCAGGACAATGTCATCGTACTGGACATGACGGCTATCGGCATATTCGCACTGCGCGATCCCGCTGCCGATAACGCATAGCCCGCGATCACATCAGCGGCGCCAAGCGGATCAGCTGCCGCACTGGACAGAGCCGGCATCCTTGAACACGACATTGCCCTTGCCATCCTCAACCGTCAGATCCCCCTTGTAATCGGTTGTTTCCGTGCCCGAACGACGGCTGGAACCCGGTGCCGGCGCCAGAGTGAAGGCATATTTCTTTCCCGTGTACCGCGCGTGTGCGCCATAAGGCAGTTCGGCACTGCCCTTATCCGCAGCGAAGCGGATCATCTTGTCATTCAGCTTCATGTAACCGTCGTCGGCGCGGGCCAGCATGATCGCACCAAGCCCCCCACTTTTTCCCACGAACGCACAGGTCACTTCATAGAGTTTGTAGCGTTCGATATCGGGAAAAAGAATTGGTTGCGGGGCGATTGGCAGAGCCGTGCCACGGTTTGCCTTCTCCACCAGCGCGATATCGCGTTCATCACGCGCGGTTTCCTCTGCCGGAGTCAGGTTGTCAGTACATGCCGCCAGCACAGACAGCGCAAGAAATACCGGAAAAACGCGCATCAATGCCTCCCGAACAGTTTCTCGACATCGGCCATGGACAGCTTCACCCAAGTTGGCCGGCCATGATTGCATTGCCCGGATCGCGGTGTACTTTCCATCTCGCGCAACAGGGCATTCATTTCCGCGACCGAAAGCGAACGCCCTGCCCGCACGGAACCGTGGCACGCCATTGTCGCCAGCACGAGATCCAGTTTCTCGCCCAAGAGCAGGGAGGCCCCATGCAGAGCAATATCATCGGCCAGATCCTGCAACAGTTTGTGCGGATCGCCCCCCTTGATCGCGGCGGGCATCGCACGCACCAGCATGGCGCCGGGGCCAAACCGTTCGATCGATAGCCCGAGGCCTGCCAGATGCGCCGCCTGTTCTTCAAGCCGGTCACAGGCCGGTTCATCGAGTTCCACCACTTCGGGGATCAGCAGGGCCTGACTGGCGGCAACCTTTTCTTCCGCACCACCAGCGCGCAGTCGCTCCAGTACCAGCCTTTCATGCGCGGCATGCTGATCGACAATCACCAGCCCATCGGCCGCTTCCGCCACGATGTACGTATTGGCGACCTGGCCGCGTGCGATACCCAACGGAAATGCTTCAGCATCGGTCGGGGCATCTTCTGCCTGTTCCGCACGCCCTGCCGGGGCCGCCATCACCTCTGCTTCAAAACTGCGCCATGTCTGACTGGCCTCGCGAAGCCCTGTGGAAGGGCGCGACCAGTCTCGCCCCGTAAACATGGAGCGCAAGGCAGGCGACGGTTCAGCCGGGGCAAATGGTGGCTGCGAAGGCTCAACCTGCCACCGGCCCATCGCATCAGCGGCAGGGGTCTGTGCGCTGCGGCGATCCCCGGTGGACAGGGCTTCGCGCAGACCAGACACGATAAAGCCGCGCACAGCCGCCGCATCGCGAAAGCGGACTTCCGTCTTCGCCGGGTGAACATTCACATCGACTTCTTCGGGGGCGATATCCAGAAACAGCGCAAGCACGGCATGCCGATCGCGCGCCAGCATATCTGCATAAGCACCGCGCACCGCCCCCGTCAGCAACCGGTCCTTTACCGGCCGACCATTGACGAACAGATACTGATGGTCCGCCACACCGCGGTTATAGGTGGGCAGCCCTGCAACCCCAGTCAGCCGCATATCGCCCCGTTCGAGATCGATGGCGACCCCATTGTCGCCCAGTTCACGCGCGACAATCTGCGCCACGCGTGCCGCCAGCCCCTCGCCGCCCTGCACGGCCAGTACTCGCCGACCATCGTGCTCGAAGGTAAAGCCGATATCGGGCCGGGCCAGTGCAAGCCGCCGGACAATATCCAGACAAGCCGCGTATTCGCTGCGCGCGGTACGCAGAAATTTCCGCCGCGCGGGCACTTTGCCGAACAAGTGCTCCACCCGCACCCGGGTTCCGGGCGGCAAGGCAGCAGGGCCTTCTTCAGTCACCACGCCATGATCGACGACCCGCTTCCACCCTTGCTGCGCCGTGCGGGTCCGGCTTTCCAGTGTCAGCCGGGCGACACTGGCAATCGATGGCAAAGCTTCCCCGCGAAAGCCCAGCGTGCGCACCTGTTCAATCGCTTCATCGGGTAATTTCGACGTGGCGTGCCGTTCCAGCGCGAGTGCCATATCTTCCGGCTCCATCCCGCAGCCGTCATCGGTCACTTCGATCCGCGAAAGCCCCCCTTCCCCCAGCGAAACCGCAATGCGCGCTGCACCAGCATCTATTGCGTTTTCAAGGAGTTCCTTGAGCGCAGATGACGGTCGTTCGACCACTTCCCCCGCAGCGATGCGGTTGACAAGTGTTTCGGGCAGACGGCGAATGACAGGCATTGCGGTACCCTAGCCACGTAGCGAGGCAAATTCGAGATGAGCGGTGCAAAACTCTTGCATCTTTCTACACAATTTTTTGGCCTATCCTGGCTCTTTCGGTTAAGGCTCCGACCATCTTGGCTTAACCGGGCCACGTTTCGCGATTCTCGCCCGGAAATCAGACGGATTCATCGATGAGTTCTTTCTTTTCGCAGTTTTTCAAATTCGGCTCCCAGAACATCGCAATCGATCTGGGAACGGCGAATACGCTGGTCTACGTGCAGGATCGCGGTGTCGTACTGAATGAACCATCGGTCGTGGCGATTGAAACTATCAACGGTGTCAAGCGGGTGAAGGCCGTGGGTGATGACGCCAAAATGATGATGGGTAAAACGCCTGACAATATCGAAGCGATCCGCCCGCTGCGCGATGGCGTGATTGCCGATATCGAAATCGCCGAAGAAATGATCAAGCACTTCATCCGCAAGGTGCACGGCAAGAAGAGCATGTTCCGCTATCCGGAAATCGTGATCTGCGTACCATCCGGCTCGACCTCGGTCGAACGCCGCGCTATCCGCGATGCGGCATCCAACGCGGGCGCCAGCCAAGTCTATCTGATTCTCGAACCGATGGCAGCCGCGATCGGCGCCGATATGCCGGTGACGGAACCGGTTGGTTCGATGGTCGTCGATATCGGCGGCGGCACCACCGAAGTGGCCGTACTGTCCCTTCGCGGCTTGGCCTATACCACCAGTGTGCGCACCGGTGGTGACAAGATGGACGAAGCGATCGTGTCCTACGTCCGCCGTCACCACAATCTGCTGATCGGCGAAGCGACGGCAGAACGGATCAAGAAAGATTACGGTTGCGCCATCGTGCCTGAAGATGGCGTTGGCGAACCCATCACGCTGAAGGGCCGCGATCTCGTGAACGGCGTGCCGAAAGAAATCACGATCAGCCAGGCGAATATCGCAGAGGCGCTTTCCGAACCGATCAGTGCGATTGTGGAAGGTGTGCGTATCGCGCTGGAAAACACCGCCCCTGAACTCGCCGCCGACATTGTCGACCAGGGCATCGTACTCACGGGTGGTGGCGCCCTGATCGGCGGACTGGATCAGCATTTACGCGAAGAAACCGGCCTGCCAGTCAGCGTGGCCGAAGATCCGTTATCATGTGTGGCCCTGGGCACCGGCCGGGCCATGGAAGATCCGGTTTTTCGCGGCGTGCTGATGACCGCCTGATGCAAGGACCCCGGCGACGAATGATCGGCGCCGGCCAGATGTGGGCAGGACCCGTGCGTCCTGCACCATTAGGGAGAAGGCGCTGATGGCGCCCCCGAAATCTCGAAACCCGGGCTATTCACGCAAGGCGCAATATACCCTGTTCACCGGGTATGTGGCGGCCGGAGCTGGTGCTGTGCTTGGCGCCATTCTGCTTGTCATTGCCCTGCTCAACCCGGCAGCCTTTGCCGGGCTGCGCGGCATGGCGAGCGATCTGTTCACGCCGGCCGGAGAGCTTGGCGCCGAAACACGAACCGGTTCGCAAGGTGCTGTGGGAACAATCGCCGGCTATATCCATGCCGGCAACCAGAACGCGCGCCTTAAGGAAGAAAACGAGATTGCGCGGGTCCGCCTGGCCGAAGCCGACGCGATCAAGGCTGAAAACGCGCGCCTCAAGGCGATGCTCGGCCTGCGCGAAGGTGAGGTCAAACCCGTGACCATGGCCCGGCTCATCGGCTCAACCGGATCAAGCACACGCCGTTTCGCCTATCTTTCAGCTGGCCGTTCCGACGGTGTCCGGCCCGGTATGCCGGTGCGCAGCCCCAAGGGGCTTGTCGGGCGCGTGCTGGAAACCGGATCGCACAGTTCCCGCGTTCTTCTGCTAACAGATACCGAAAGCCTCGTTCCCGTTCGCCGGACGACGGACGATGTCGTGGCCTTCGCAGAAGGCCGCGCCGATGGCACATTGCGCCTGCGCCTTGTCAATCTAGGCATCAATCCGCTCAAGGTCGGTGATGTGTTCGTCACCTCTGGCGCTGGCGGCCTCTACCGTCCCGGCATTGCGGTTGCGATCGCATCGCATATCAATCGCGACGGCGCGATCGCCCGCGTGTTGAGCGACCCTGCAGCAACCGATTATGTCGCGGTGGACCCGATCTGGCAGCCCGAAGCACGGGCCGTTGTCAACGCGCAACAACGCGAAGAAATTCGCTGATGGTGGAGTATCGTTCGGCAACGGGTCGCGATGGTTTTGGCGGAAGGATCAACCGCACCCATTCACCCTTCGTTGCCCGTATGATCCCGTGGGCATCAATCATCATCGCATCGATTTTGCCCATCTTCCCGATCATGGCGTCGATGCCCCTGCTGCCGCCCGTGGGATTTATCGTTCTGATCGCATGGCGGCTGGTACGCCCGGGATTGCTGCCGGTCTGGGCCGGGCTGCCCCTCGGCTTCGTGGATGATCTGTTCAGCGGACAGCCCTTTGGCAATGCCATGTTGCTGTGGTCGCTCACCCTGATTGCCCTCGAAATCTTTGAAACGCGCTTCCCATGGCGGGGTTTCGCGCAGGATTGGCTGGTGGGCAGCGCGGCGATTGCAGTCTATATTATCGTATGCGCACTTATCGCCGGAGCATCGGTGGGCGGCCTGCTTTCGCTTCTCGCTCCGCAACTCATTCTGTCCATCCTCCTCTATCCCATGTTCGGGCGTCTTGTGGCTTTTCTTGATCGTTTCCGTCTCCGTCGCTTCCGGACAATTGGCTGATGCCGCGCAAATTTACGCAGCATGTCACGCAGGCGACACTGCAGAACAGGTTTGACCGGCGCAGTGCGGTGATCGGCGCGGTCCAGGGCGGTGTTGGGCTGCTTCTCGCCGGACGCATGGCCTACATCTCGGTTGCCGAGAACGAAAAGTACAAGATGGAGGCGGAGAGCAACAGGGTTAACCTGGCGCTTATTCCCCCGCGCCGTGGATGGATTCTCGACCGCAACGGGGCGCCGCTGGCATCGAACAAGGCGGACTTTCGCGTCGATATCATCCCCGACCGCATGCAGAACCCAGCACGGGAAATCGACACACTGGGTTCGTTGCTACGTCTTTCGCCAATCGAAATTCAGGATCTGAAAGACAAACTCGACGATGCCAAGGGCTGGCAACCAATCGAAGTCGCCAGCGGTCTCGACTGGGATCGTTTCGCAGCCGTAAGTGTGCGTTTGCCCGATCTGCCGGGCGTCGTGCCCCAGCGCGGTTACAGCCGGTATTATCCCACTGGCCCTTCAGTCGGGCATCTCATCGGCTATGTCGGTGCGGCATCGGCGCAAGAATACGAGAAGGAAAAAATACCGCTGCTGATCACCCCCGGTTTCAAGCTGGGCAAAGACGGGGTTGAGAAGCAGTTCGAGAAGGAATTGCGGGGGCAGCCCGGCGCAAGGCGCATGGAAGTCACCGCGAGCGGCCGCATCGTGCGCGATCTTGAAACGCGTGAGGACGTCCAGGGGCAGTCGATCAAGCTGACCATCAACGGCCCTCTGCAAGACTATGCCGCGCGCCGTATCGGGCTTGAATCCGGCTCTGTGGTGGTTGTGGATTGCCTGACCGGCGACCTGCTTTGCCTGGCGTCGATGCCCAGTTTCGACCCCAACAGCTTTTCCGATGGCATCGGCCGCATTGAATGGAAAATGCTGTCGGAAGATGATCACGTTCCGTTACGCAATAAGGTACTGAAAGGGCTGTATCCGCCCGGTTCCACCGTCAAGCCAATGGTTTCGATGGCCTTCCTTGAAGCAGGCCTGGATCCGCATGCCACCACATTCTGTGGTGGCGGTCTACGCGTAGGCAATCGTGTGTTCCACTGCTGGAACCGGCGGGGCCACGGCACGGTCGATATGGCAAAGGCCATCTACCAAAGTTGCGACGTTTATTTTTATCATTTCGCGCAACAACTGGGCATGGATGTGATCGCGCCGATGGCCAAGCGCCTCGGCATGGGCCAGGAATTTCCGCTACCCGTCGCCAGCCAGTTTTACGGAACAGTGCCGGATCCCGCCTGGAAAATGAAGAAATTCGGGCGCGAATGGCAATCGTTTGACACGGTGAATGCCACGATCGGTCAGGGGTACATGCTCGCGAGCCCGCTGCAACTTGCAGTGATGGCCTCCCGGCTGGCGACAGGCAAAAAGCTCATGCCTCGGCTGCTTTTGGGGCACGATAAACCCAAGATCGAATCCATGAACTTCCATGGCGATCACGTCCAGATCATCCAGAACGCGATGAATGAGGTGGTCAATGGCCGGGGCACTGCGGGACGGGCAAAGCTGCCCCTTCCCGACGTGCAAATGGCCGGAAAGACGGGAACAGCGCAAGTGGTGTCGCTCAACGTGTCGAGCGGGAAAGGCGGTCCATGGAAGTACCGCGATCATGGGTTGTTCATTTTCTTCGCACCGTTCGACAACCCCCGCTATGCGGGCGCGGTGGTGATCGAACATGGTGGTGGTTCGAGTGCCGCCTATCCGATCGCACGCGATGTCACGACCTTCCTGTTCAACCCGCAGGTGGCAATGGACAAACTGCTTGAACTGGAAAAGCAGTGGGGTGGCACACCGCAGGAACGAATGGCGACACGATACGCCTCGTATTCCCGTCTCTACGGCAGCGGTGCCCCGAAGGCGCCCAGCGTGGACGACGCCGTTCGCAAGGTCGAAGAACGTGACCGCGCCGCGGCTGCGCAAACGAGCCCCATAGCCAACGAGGTTACCAATCCGGGGGCAGAACCGCCCGAGACGCCATCACCTGCAACGCCCCCCACCCCGCTATCGGCCCCGGCAGGTACGACATCGGCAGGAGCGCAGGAATGAGATCCTCCATCGTTCCCGCACCCATTGCAAGCCTGCCGTGGCAGGTGATCCTTCCGCTGACGGCATTGGTGCTGTTCGGCTCGAGCGTGCTCTATTCCGCCGCTGCAGGAAACATGGGGGCTTACGCTGATTCACACCTAATTCGTTATGGTGTCTTCCTGACGATGGCGCTGATCATGTCACGCTTTCCTCAGGACTTGGTCAAGTTTTCAGCATATCCCATTTATATCGCTGTTCTTTTGCTTCTGATTCTGGTGGAGACGCTTGGGGCTATCGGCGGCGGCAGTCAGCGGTGGCTCGATCTTGGCTTCATTGTGCTGCAGCCTTCAGAGTTTATGAAACCAGCCATCGTGCTGGTTCTGGCGCGCTTTTACAGCACCTTGCCCGCGAATCTGGTGGGCAGTTGGCGCGCGCTCGTGCCTGCTGGCGGTCTGATCGGGTTTCCCATGCTACTTGTCCTGCTGCAACCTGATCTGGGGACTGCGCTGGCCATTGCTTTCGGCGGTGTGGTGATCATGTTTCTGGCGGGGCTGCCATTCCGTTGGTTCGCCACTGCGGGCGCTGCGGGGCTCGTTATTGCGCCCATCGCCTATTTCTTCGGCCTGCATGACTACCAACGCCGCAGGGTCACGACATTCCTCGATCCAGAAAGCGATCCGCTGGGGGCCGGATATCACATCACCCAGTCCAAAATCGCAATCGGTTCAGGCGGCCTGACCGGAAAAGGGTTTGGACAGGGTTCGCAAAGCCACCTGAACTACTTGCCCGAACCGCATACCGATTTCGTTTTCGCGACAATGGCGGAAGAATGGGGCCTTCTTGGCGGGCTTTTCGTCCTGGCCATTTTCGCCATTATCCTGCGCTGGGGGATGGGTGTCGCGAACAGGGCTCCCGACAGGTTTTCACGCCTGCTTGCGGCGGGCATGACCGTAACGATTTTCTTCTACATCGCGATCAATCTGATGATGGTCATGGGTCTTGCCCCCGTTGTGGGCATTCCCCTGCCCTTTATGAGCCACGGCGGTTCATCGATGCTGACCAACATGCTCTGCATAGGCACATTGATGATGATTGATCGCTGGAACAGAACCAGCGGAAGCCGAAGTTTATCTAGCTAAAACAATAATTTAATAAAAAATATCATTACCCCCCTTTCTTCTCGAAAAACACCGGCTATAGGGGTGCCACCGCACGAATCGTGCGGTACCCGAAGTCGGGAATGGACGCATAGCTCAGTTGGTAGAGCAGCTGACTCTTAATCAGCGGGTCCTAGGTTCGAGCCCTAGTGCGTCCACCATTTTCTCCTTATAAAAACAATGACTTATAAGGGCGATCCGATCGACTTCGGTCGTCCTGCAACCTAGTTTTCGAAATTAGGTTGCGTATAGGTTGCACCACGCTTCCTCCCATTCCACGCCTTCGGGACATTCAGTTCGCTGCTCAGTTGGCCGGCCGATCCGAATCACGGGTGCGTCGAGAGAAGCAAGTCATCTTATAGCACCTCCCGCCTCGGTTAAGACCGCACCATGCCTCCTCCCTTTCCTTCCCTGTCGACGTGAGTTTTGAAGCACCGACGCGGTGAGCAGCTTGCAAGGGGATTGGTAGGCGGACAGCATCTCGTTCGAATGTCGGCCAGCTCCCAATCGTGGACATTAGCCATGCCGGATAGGCAAGCGCTACAGTGGTGCTCGGTGAGCCTCATACACATGGCGCACCCATTTCAACGTCGGCCGATCCGACCATTTCGCAAGGAAGGGGGCAAGCGACCGCGGCCACCGAATTCCTGCAGAGAGGCTCTTCACCGGCTCCACCTGCGGTACAGCGACGGGCGCCAGCAGACTGGCGGCAGTCAGGTCGGCGCGACCAAACTTTCGGCCGACCAGATAATCGCCGCGCTCGGCGAGCACTCGGTCAAACCAGTCGAATTCGCTGTCCACTTGCGCAATCAGGTCTGGCAGAAGATGGGGCCGCGCATTCATGCCCGCAGCCATGATTCGCCGCAGCAGCGGCCAGGTCAGCCACCCGATGGTCGCATCGCGCTTCCTCGTGCCGCGCAGCAGCACGTCGCGAATGCCTGACCGCGGATCGGGCAGTAGCCCAGCGTAGAGGCACTGGCGAATGAGCGGCGCCGTCTTCTGCTCCAGCCGTCGCTCAATCTCGGGGTCCCCGCCGGGCAATCCCGTCCAGTCTAAAATTCGGTCGCTCCCCTGGCATAGCGAACCGTCGCCGAGCAAGAGCAAGGGCAGCGAGGTGGCTGAGGCGCCTAACCGCTTGACGCGCAGCAGGTGAGTACCAGGTGCCAACCGCTCCTCAACATAGACGATCGCCTGCGCGTCGAGCGCCCAGCGCGCACGCTCGCAATAGTGGGAAGGCGCCAGGGTCAGGAGGAGCGGGCGGCGGCCCTCGTGTGCGGTTCTGGGGGCATCGGCCATCGGAGGAGTCCTCATTTCGCTCCAATGCCCGACGTTGGGACCGAGGTGACTGCATTGCGTTGCCTACACCAAATACGACTTTACCCACTGCTGCTTTGCGGTCAACTTTCGCCCAGCGAGGCATGTGACAACAAGAGGATGGCATGAAAGGTTCACACGCGCTTTTTGCGGAAGCTTTCGGTACGTTCTGGTTGGTTTTCGGCGGTTGCGGCAGCGCAGTGCTGGCTGCAGCTTTCCCCCAGTTGGGTATCGGTTTTACAGGTGTCGCACTTGCCTTCGGCCTGACGGTGCTGACAATGGCCTATGCGGCGGGGCATGTTTCGGGCGGCCATTTCAACCCCGCCGTGACAGTCGGCCTCTGGGCCGGTGGCCGTTTCGAGGCACGCAAGATCATTCCCTATGTCATCGCGCAAGTGGCGGGAGCCATTCTCGCGGCTGCCGTTCTTTTCGCGGTTGCCAGCGGCAAGTCCGGATGGACCGGAGGCCTTGCCAGCAACGGTTTCGGTGCACACTCGCCAGGCGGCTACAGCTTGCAGGCAGCGATTATCGTCGAGGTTCTGCTGACTGCCTTCTTCCTGATCATCATCATGGGTTCAACCGATAAGCGGGCGCCGGCAGGCTTTGCCCCTATCGCGATCGGTCTGGGGCTAACGCTGATCCATCTGATTTCGATTCCGGTGACGAACACCTCGGTCAATCCAGCGCGCAGTACTGGGCCAGCGCTTTTCGAAGGCGGAATAGCCTTGCAGCAGCTCTGGGTCTTCTGGGTAGCGCCAATCATCGGCGGAGTGCTGGGCGGGGTCACCTATCGCTCAGTGATCGCCCCTGCCGCGGACTGACCGGTCGGATGGTATGGCGGCCATTGGTCGAGAGGGCTTGTCTCCACGGGCGTCAGCACAGGCAGGATCAGGCACGATTCGCCTCGATGAAACGCTCGAGGCTAGCGACTACTATGTATCGCGACCTGCCGACCTTTACCGTTTCGATCTGGTGAGTTCGAATCAAGACGTACAGGGTTGAGCGGCTGATGCCCGTCAAGCTGACCGCATCCGGGATGCGGACCGTCATCGGATATTTTGCGTTGATGGCCACGAATCTTCCTTTTAGGCCAAGGCCCAATGAAAGATGGCATGAAGCAGGGCGACGTTATCGCGTCTGGATGGCCATTGCTATCCGAGTTTAATGTCTGGGCCCAACGAGCCAGATTTATGAGTATTTCGCGTTTGAGGTGGCGCACAGATGTGCGCCACCTCAATACGGCAGAATTGTGGTGGGGTGCAGAACGGCACTCAATGAACCGTCTCGTCACCCATTCAATTTGTCTTTGACCGCCTTCGCCACAGAGAAAGTCAGCTTCCTCGACGCTGCGATCTTGATCGTTTCGCCGGTTGCAGGGCTACGGCCTTCACGCGCAGGGGTGTGCTTTACCTTGAACTTTCCGAATCCATTGAGCGAAATTTCGTCACCCTTGGCTGCCGCATCGGCGATCGCGCCGAACACCGAATCTACGATCTTCTTCGCATCGGCCTTGGTCAGGTTGTTGGCGGCGGCAACAAGTTCGGTGAGTTCGGCATTATTCATCGGATGTTCTCCTGGGATCGGGCAGTTTCGAGGGCGCAGTGAAGTACACCGCGCCTGTCAAGTTCAGGGGATGGCGACGGACAGTTTCTTGCGCGGCCTTCCGGCCTTCTTCGGTGCCGTGGGTGCCGGTTTCGGCGCAACTTTGCTGCCTGGTTTGCGGCCCAAGCCGATCGACTTTGCCAACACGCGTCGCTTCTCGGCATAATCCGGCGCAACCATCGGATAGTCGGCAGGTAAATTCCATTTCGTGCGATAAGCTTCGGGCGTCATCTGGTAATGGGTCATCAGATGCCGTTTCAGCATCTTGAGCTTCTTTCCGTCCTCAAGACAGATGATGTGGTCCGGCTTCACGGAACGCTTGACAGGTACCGCAGGCTCCTGTGCTACTACGGCCAGGTTATCGGGGGTGGCACCCAGCTCGGCCAGCGCCGCATGAACACTGGAGATCAGTAGCGGCAGATCAGAAATCGGCACGCTATTGTGCGAAACATGCGCCGCGACGATATCGGCCGTCAACTCGCTGAGATTCAATGCTGCGTCAGGCTGCTTTTCCATTCGCCCCCCAATCCGTGTTTATGGCAACATCTGCCGCCTGCAGACGATCTAACGCTCAGCATGTTGCAAGGAAAGACTATTACCCGGTTGCCCACAATCGTGACACCAGCCGGCAACTGCCATCATCGCGCGGGCGCAAGAAATGGCGGTGCCCGTGTGGCGGGATCGCGGCTGAGCCGTTCCAGATAATCCTTCATCATCGCCCAGGTCTCTTCGCTCAGCGTGACATGGACCCTGCGGCCGTCCTTCGGATCCTTTTCGCGAACGAGCAGGCCGTGGCGCGTCATGATCCGCGCCCAACGGATCGCCGTGCTGTGCGGTACACGGGCGGCGAGCGAAAGGCTGGTGATCTGGACACGTTCTCCCCTGGCCCGTGCGGTATAGAGGTCGAGCAGAATATCCCAGGCCGGGTCGGCGAACAACGCGGAGCCGAACATGTGCTCGCGAAGCCGGCGTGCCTTGAGCCACCAGTTGGCGATATGCAGCCCCAGTGCTTCATGATCGGGCTCCGCGGTTCCGGCCTCATTTTCCTCCTCGGCAGCGTCGCGCATAAGGATACCCGAAGAATCATCCGGCGCGCTTGCGTTCTCGGAAGCATCATTGGCCACCGAACGCTCCGTCGGTGCACGGCCCCTTCAACGATGCAGCCTGCAGGGCAGCCCATCCTTGCAAGGATCGGGGTAAAACATTCTGGTTGGCTGCAAGCCGCGCTCCGCGCGCCATACGCATTACTCCTCATGGGGTTGGAGAAACGGTGTCCGGCGCGTGGGATGAGGCAGGACCGTTTCGGCTGTGACTGTCCCGCTCGAAGGCGAGAAGTCAATTGCGAATGCGACGCATTAGTGTTTTTGTATTGCTTGTCACCCGGCCCGGCATTCCGCTGCCAACAGCTAAGGGGTGGCAATTGGGCCGCTATCCCCGGTGAGAATGCGGCGCATGTCGGCGATGTTCTGGTCGATGATGAACTGAAGCCAGTGGCGTTCGAGTTCGTAGAGATTTCCGGCCAGGAGCTGCGGCGCGAACTGCAAGCCATGGGCCATGAAGAGTAGTGGAATGAAGATGTAGCTGGGCGATATCCTGAGCGCCGCCGAGCAGCGCAGATGATCGTCAATCCGCGTTCTGGGATTGCCCGATTCGATTTCGCGGACCCAACTGACACCGAGCCCAACCCGCTTGGCGAGCTTCGACTGGGTGAGCCCTTCGCGTCTGCGTCCATCTTCGATCCTCCGGCCTGACATCTGCTTGATCTCGGCAAGCGTTGATGCGTCGGGGCCGGATGCCACGCATTCCTGCGCCATCTCCTACTCCTGACTGCAGCAATTTGCCCGCCACGGCAGCTCGACAGTCAAGAATTGGTGTCTGATACATAATTGGTCAATCGGAATTCAGGCCATTATTGCCCGATCGGACCCAACTCCATTCGCCGGGTTCTCAGCATCCTGCCAATCTTCAGACAATCGCCTGCCTCTTCCAGCATCGCATCATAGGCGGCCACAATTGCTTCGGAAGGCGCCAGGCGAAATTGCTTCAACGCAACGATGAAGAGCCGTGAGTTCAACGCCGCGGGTCCGCGTCTTTGTGCTTCCGGCCCTAGTCTTTCGGCAATGCGCGAAGTGACGTCAGTAAGTGTAAGCGGGGCGCCGACGAAGCAGACGCGCTCGCCCAGAAGCCCGGATTCCCGCAAGGTTTTCAGATCGTCCGCGATCAGCCTGGTATCGATACGATCAAGATGAACCAGCGCGCAGTAGAGAGTATTGCCGAAGGGAAGCAGTTCATTGACGAGATGACCTAGCCGGCAATGACAGTCGAGGAGCAACTCGACTCCGGCGGGCGACAGTTTCAGCTTGAAGGTTCTCGATACCCTTCCCACTGCGCGACTCGTCCCTTCTATTCTGGCTGAGGCGGTCTTCGAATTCCTCCTGCCGGCCCATCGCTGAACCGCATCTACAATGAATTGGTAACCAAAAGCGTAACTCGCTGGCGCTTTGGACGATGACGCAACCCCAAGCCCAAGACAATGGCCTGTGTCTTGCTCAATTGAAGTCAAACACACCATTCCTACCGCCAGATGACGCATCCGGTAACGGCGCCCCATCCAGGAGGTTCCGCGCCCGGGTCGACCGATCACAGGCAGGAGGCGGCCAATGTGCCGATTGGGATTAACCGGACCAAGCCTTGCGCTGCTGGCGATGACCGCCGGAAGCGCGGAGGCCCACCCGGTCCGGCATGGGCTGCCGGTTCCGCAGCAGCAACCGCAAAGACCGCATCTGGTCATCGTCGAGGACAATGGCGGATTCGTCATCCGCTGCGAGACACCCCGGGGCCCGCAGGACACCCGGTTTCCGCGCGGCGCGATCCCGCTCGGCGCCAGCATCCACATCGACCGGGCAGCGCTGCAGCCCTCCAACCAGAAGGATATCGATCATGGCGAAATTCGCTAAGCGAGCGCGTTTGTCGCTCGTTGCCAGTACCATCGCCGCGCTGCTGAGTAGCACCGCCTCGCTGGCCTCGCCCGATGAGCCCAGAAAGGACGAGGCGAAGCTGCTTACCGAGGCCGCCGAAGCGGCGCAGCGCCAACTGCATCAGACCTTTACCAATCTCCAGTTCGACGATTTCGAGCCGGCTCCGGTCAAGGGCACGATCTACCAGGCGGTCGCCGGCGGGCGGGTCATCTATTATGCGCCGGCGAGCGAGCACATCCTGTTCGCGGCTGTCTATGACCGCAACGGCGTCAACGTGACGGCGCTCGCCCAGGAAGCGAGCGCGAGGAAGCGGCTCAAATTCGTCGATCCTGCCCTGGCGCTGGCGATCGGGCCGAAAGACGCTCCGAGCGTCATCGAATTCACCGATCCCGACTGCCCCTATTGCCGCGCGCTCGAGAAATTCTGGATCGCCAAGGCCGCCGAAGGCAAGCCCGTGCGCCGGCTGATCTACTTCGTCAGCGGCATCCACCCGGGAGCCGCCGCCAAGGCCGAGCATATCCTGTGCTCGCCCGACAAGGAGGCGGCGCTCCACGCCATCTATACCGGCGCCGAGCCGAAACTGCTCGCCAAGTGCGAAGCGGGCGCGGCCCAGGTCAGGGCCGATGCCGAGATCGTCCGCAAGCTGGGCGTCGCCGGCACCCCGACGCTGATTGTCGATGGCAAGCTGATCTCAGGCTTCCAGCAGGGCGAACTCGAAAGCTTCCTCGATCAGAGCGCGAACCGGACCAGGAATCAGCCTGATCCCTCCGCGCAGGCCGTGCCCAAATAATGGGCAGCGTCCGCGCCTCTTCCTCTTTGGCGGACCCTGTCAGTGTCGCTCCCATGCGGGCGTGGCGCCGGACCGGGACCGGAATGCCGATGGCCAGCGGCGCTTTTTTGGAAGCCGCCCACCGCTGCCGTCGGCCGACAGCGATCTCATCGATGCCGGCAGGCATGCCCCGGGCGGCTTCACACAC